>NZ_JAJSPB010000046.1:0-13794 GCF_021282325.1 Marinobacter sp. G11 | reverse complement strand
CGCGGCGAATCCTCATCAAGGCCAGAGGCGGCAACGCCGCCTCGTTAACAGGCCGGATATATGGCAGCAACCTGTCCCTCATCAACAACGTCTGAGGCCTTGCAAGCGGGGAGGAGACCATATATGGATTCCGTGGCAAAAAAAGGCCCCAAACCATGAAACTGTACGGCATCAAAAACTGCGACACCGTCAAAAAAGCCCGCAGGTGGTTGGACGAAAACGGCATCGCCTACGAGTTCCACGACTTCAAGAAAGACGGCCTCTCCAGCGAGAAGCTGAGCCATTGGGAACAGGCCGTTGGCTGGGAAGCGCTGATCAACAAACGCGGCACCACCTGGCGGAAACTTCCCGACGAGGTTCGTGATACCATTAGCGCCCAAAGTGCCCACCAGATCATGCTGGAGAACACCTCCATCATCAAACGCCCGGTAGTTGAGCGGGGCGACGAGGTCAGCGTGGGCTTTAACGCAGACCAGTGGGCTGCGTGGACTGACTGACTTTTTTCGGCCACGGAATACATTCTTAAATTTTTAGTACAGGAGCAGATCAGATGAGTTTTGCATTCGGCATTGGCATCGGCAGCCAGAACAACCAGGGCGAGTGGCTGGAGGTTTACTACCAGCAGCCGATCATGACCCCAGGCAAAGACCTGATCGACGTGGTTGAAACCGCGCTGGACTACAAAGGCGGCAACCAGGCCATCAAAGCCGGCGCCGAGCAGCTGAGCCAGTTTGCTAACGCCCTGCGCCAGCTGGGCCAGACCGAGCAGGCCAGGCTGGCCGAGCAGGCTGCCAACAGCAAGCGCCCGGTGGTGGTTACTGTACTGGCGACAGACGACACCGCCTCCAGCACCCCCGAGGTTTACCTGAAGCTGCACCTGATTTCCCATCGCCTGGCCAGGCCCCACACCCTGAAGCTGGACGGCATTTTCGGCCTGCTGCCGAACCTCGCCTGGACCAACGAAGGTGCCATCGACCTGAACGAACTGCCGGAGCGCCAGCTGCAAGCCCGTATTGAAGGCCGCACCCTGGAAGTGAAATCTGTAGACAAGTTCCCGCAGATGACCGACTACGTGGTACCCAAGGGCGTGCGCATCGCCGACACATCCCGGGTTCGTCTGGGCGCCTACGTGGGCGAAGGCACTACCGTCATGCACGAAGGTTTCATCAACTTCAACGCCGGTACCGAAGGCACCAGCATGATCGAAGGCCGCATCTCCGCCGGCGTGATCATCGGCAAGGGCTCCGACCTGGGTGGCGGCTGCTCCACTATGGGCACCCTGTCTGGCGGCGGTAACATCATCATCTCCGTCGGCGAAAACTGCCTGCTGGGCGCCAACGCCGGCATCGGTATCCCGCTGGGCGACCGCTGCACGGTTGAAGCAGGCCTGTACATCACCGCCGGCACCAAGGTGAACCTGCTGGACGACAACAACGATCTGGTGGAAGTCGTCAAAGCCCGCGACCTGGCCGGCAAAAACGACCTGCTGTTCCGCCGCAACAGCCTGACCGGCGCGGTGGAGTGCAAAACCAACAAAACCGCGATTGAGCTTAACGAAGAACTGCACGCTAATAACTAAAAGCGTTTTTTTAGCCACGGAATCCACGGAAGGACACGGAAAAATGAAAAGATAAGGACTGTTTGGCCACGAAATCCACGAAAAAACACGAACAAAGATGACGGATTAGAAAATCCAAAAGCTTTTAATCTTTAATTTCGTGTTCTTTCGTGGATTTCGTGGCAAAAAATCTTTTCATCTTTTCCTTCCGTGTTTTTCCGTGGATTCCGTGGCAAAAACAATCTTTAACCCAGGACCACAAAGGCCACCGAATGTCACTGTCCCCCACCCTCGAACTCGCCATGGATCTCATCAGCCGTCCGTCGGTCACTCCAGACGATGCTGGCTGTCAGGAGTTGATGATGTCACGCCTGGCACCTCTGGGCTTTGCTGGCGAGAACATGCGGTTTGGTGACACCGACAACCTCTGGGCCCGCAAGGGTTCAGAGGGGCCTGTGCTGGCCTTTGCCGGCCATACCGATGTGGTTCCGACCGGCCCGGAGAAGAACTGGGCCCACGCGCCGTTTGAGCCGGTGATCAAAGACGGTTACCTGTACGGCCGAGGCGCTGCAGATATGAAAGGCAGCCTGGCCGCCTTCGTAACCGCCTGCGAACGCTTTGTAGCGAACAACCCGAACCACCGGGGCTCTATCGCGTTGCTGATCACCAGCGACGAAGAAGGCCCGGCCCAGGATGGCACGGTAAAGGTGGTGGAAACCCTGGAAGCCCGAAACGAGAAAATAGACTGGTGCCTGATCGGTGAGCCGTCGAGTACGCACCAGGTGGGCGACGTCATCAAGAACGGTCGCCGTGGCTCCCTGCACGGCTACCTGACCGTACACGGGGTACAGGGCCACGTAGCCTACCCGCACATGGCGGAAAACCCGGTGCACACCGTGGCACCGGCACTGGATGCCCTGGCAAAGGAATTCTGGGACAACGGCAACGATTTCTTCCCGCCGACCACGTTCCAGATTACCCGCATTGAGTCCGGTGTTGGCAGCAACATCATTCCCGGGGAATGCCTGGTGCACTTCAACTTCCGCTACTGCACGGAGAACACCGCAGAAAGCCTGGAAGAGCGTGTCGTGGCCATCCTGGACCGCCACAACCTCAAGTACGACCTGCAATGGCACCTCAGCGGCCGGCCCTTCCTGACCGACAAAGGCGCCCTCGTGTCTGCCAGCCAGAACGCCATCCGCACCGTCACCGGCCGCGAAACCGAGCTTTCCACCTCCGGTGGCACCTCAGACGGCCGCTTCATCGCCCCCACCGGCGCCCAGGTGGTAGAACTCGGCCCCATCAACGCCACAATCCACAAAGTGGACGAATGCGTGAAGGCCAAGGATCTGGATACCCTTTCAGAGATTTATGAGCAGATCTTGGTGGAACTGCTGGGGTGATTTTTTTCGCCACGAAATCCAATAAAGAACACGAAATTAAAGACAAAGACATTTCAGGTTTCTAGTCAGTAATCTTTGTTCGTGTTTTTTCGTGGATTTCGTGGCTAAAACACGCCAAGCGGGGGCGCCCCCCAGAGCCGGCGGCCGACTCCGGAATCAGTAGTGAGGAGGCGGCACCTCCTGCTCCTCCGGCCGGATATTGGACGGCGAAATATCCTTCAGCTGCTTGTGCAGCGTCTTCTTGGCATCCCACAGCTCCCGAATATCCATTTCCTGCCTGGCCACCTGCTCACTCAGGGTATTAATCACGTCATCCTGGAACGCAAGTCGCATTTCCAGTTCCGCAATTCTGTCTTCGAGGGTGTTTTTGCTCATGAGGTTTGGTCAGCCCTTTCAGTAATCTGGTATCATGCCGCCTTTTACCGCCACAGCCGGGTTTCTGGCCAGGCGGCGCTCATCGGCCGGACATGCCATGTTACCTGATGCCCGGCTTTTTATCGTTACTGTAAAATCATGGAGAATAATCAGCCAATGCGTAATCCAGCCAAGGCGATCCTCGTTGCTGTTCTGATCGCGATTCCGGCACCGTTTATACTGGGCCTTCTGCTTACCACCACTCCGGACCCCCTGCGCCTGCTCGCCATTGGCGAAGGCCTTGAGGCCCTGGGCGCCAGCGGTGGCATTGCCGCCTACATCATTGCCTTCGTTCTTTTCGCCGTTGCCGGCTTCCTGGCAATTGCACTGGCCGGCAAGCAGCCTGCAACCGCAAACAATGCCCGCAGCCAAAGCCGTCCGGCCCGTGCCAGCCAGCCTGCCAACACCTACGATGACGACGAAGACGATTTTGACGACAGCACCCCGGAAGGCAACGAAGAGGGCACCGTCAAATGGTTCAACGTGAAGAAGGGCTTCGGCTTTATCGTTCGTGACAGTGGCGACGAAATCTTCGTACATTTCCGCGCCATCCGTGGCCGTGGCCGTCGTGTTCTGCGCCAGGGCCAGCTGGTTCGCTTCAACGTGGTTGAAGCTGACAAAGGCCTGCAAGCCGACAACGTGTCTATCCTGAGCGAATAATTCTGCTCTGAAGACAGCAAAAAGGCAGCCAGTTGGCTGCCTTTTTGCGTTATATGGGTAGTTAAACCGTCAGTTCCACACCACCTGCTGCTCACCCCGGTGATCCAACCGCCACCACTTTTCATCCTCTACCGGATCGCCTTCTTTCCAGTCACCCAGACTGCAACGGATCTCACCCTCCATCGCCCGCCAGGCACTTCGGGCGCATTCCAGATCACTGTTCCAGGGCAGGTCTTCACCTTCCAGTACCAGAGAGGTAAATCGTTTGCCAAAGGCACCGGGGTACAAACTGATGCGAAGGCGAGCGCCGTTGAAGGAAGCCGTACCCTTCGCCACCGATGACACGTCAGAATCATCCAGCTGTAACTGGTCAAGCTGGCCTTCCAGCCAGCGCGACACCGCGCCCGACTCAAGGTCACGAATATAGATTTCCAGATCCTGCACCCGAGGATTCTCCATGCTGTTGTTCACAATGCAGCACATAGTGAACCGGCCCGGGCTTGCCTGCAACCCATCGTTCGAGTTCCTCACGCAGATCTTCCGCCAGAAGGCGCCGCAGGGTTCCAGAACGCTGACGTTCATGCCAGCCGACTTCGGCGGCCGCCTGCTGGATCGATAACCGGGCCAGTTCCTGATCGGAAACCGCCCAATCATCCCCC
This sequence comes from Marinobacter sp. G11, assembly GCF_021282325.1. Taxonomy (NCBI): domain Bacteria; kingdom Pseudomonadati; phylum Pseudomonadota; class Gammaproteobacteria; order Pseudomonadales; family Marinobacteraceae; genus Marinobacter; species Marinobacter sp. G11. The sequence continues at coordinate 9,100 of NZ_JAJSPB010000046.1, read as the reverse complement.
CTCGCCAGCGCCACCAACGACTGGCGCCGAAGCGCATCCTGCTGGCCTGCAACCGCCAGGGCGCCCAGTGGCCCCCGACTGGCAAACAGGTCAAGCCGCGCTGCCGCCCGGCGCACCCACTCCAGCATGCCACCGGGCCGCGCAACCATCCTGCTGTTCCGGGAGCTGGCATAGTCTACTGCTGCCGAAGACAGCTGGATGTTCCACCGTTTCTCAATTGCCGGCTGGTGCGCCATCAGGATGGCCTTGCGCTGGGTTGCACTCATCTCCGGCATCATAAGCGAATCGATGGCCCGGCCCAGCGACTGAGCCAATCGCTCCGGTGCACCTGAATCGCCGTTATCTTCAGACAACAGAAGCACCGGGCCCTGCCAGCCAGTAACCAGCTCATGCACCACACCATCCGGCTGCTGAATCAGCTCCAGCAACCCGGCAGGAGACACGTTGTCCAGTACCAGGGCAGGCCAGTGTAGCGGGCCGGCTTCAGCTGTTGGTGCGACTGGCTGGTCTGACGCCATAATCTCGGCCTGCCGTCGGGGGTCCACCTGAACCCACAGAAAACCGGGCATGGACTTCAGCACGCTCAACCAACTGGTTTTACCGGTCCCGGCATCGCCCTTCAGCCAGATCAGCGCCCGGGAGTTGGCTGCGGTGATGACCACCACTTCTTCTGCCAACTCGAGCCAGGCCGGATCGGTAACAGTTAAGGGAGTAATGTCCTGATCCACGCCGACAACCGGTGCCGGTGGTTCCTCATGCTGCGCCGGCCAGTGGCTGACCAGTTCCAGCACCGCCACATAGGCTTTGTCCTGCAGCCGTTCAGCACCCGACGCCAACTGCCTGAGCAGGTGTGGCCACTCGAGCCAGGACACCCCATGAGTCTCCCGGGCTCCGGAAATCCAGTAAATCAGCTGGGAAGACAGGTCACCATCACCCCGGACTTCGGTAACGATTGGCTGTTCGCCCTGAATGGTGCGCACCAGTTCGTCCAGGTCGACACCCTGGCGCTTGAGAAACGGGGCGATGTCCGGAATCGCGTCCAGCAACGCCAACAGGAAATCTTCTGCAGTGATTACCGAACCGCCGCGGCGGTCGACGCTGTCCCGGGCCTGAACCAATGCACTCTGGCAGGCCGGAGACAGGCAAGCTTGCCAATCATCCATTCGGCAACTCCTTCCTTGGTCATGAGAGGCGCATCATCCTGATGCGATTGTGAAAACGGTCGCAAATTCTAGAGACCCGGGAGAACCGGAGCAACGACAAGCCGGCAGTTTTGATGACTGGCGCAAGGATTTGTCGTTGCTCCGGGCTATCTCACTGCGAGAGGGTGACCTCAAAGGCATCCGAAGCCCAGCCGCTAACGGCCGTTTCCGACTCAGGTAACGGCTCCCCTCCGTAGACAACTTGCTCCGAGTTGCCGTACTGCAACCAGACTTGCGTAGGCACCTGCCCTACCGGCGGCTTGCTGTAATCACAAACGCCGTTGGGGAAGATCTCTGCCACGCGCCTGGCGAAGTTTTCAGAATTCAGCACTCCGGTTGTCAGATTGACAGGGTAATCGGCCGGATCGACCGGTTTCAGCGGACACTTGTTGTTCAGGGTACGGATATCATCGCCGGCAACGGTGCGCGGGGTGCCGAAGCGGGTTTGCACCAGCAACGCCTGCAACTCAACGACGGGCTCGGTAATCGGTGCCAGAAGATCGGTCACCAGGGGCGGCAACCCAAGGTCTCCCAGGTCCAAACCGCACACCTGGCCAGTTGCAACATCCAGAATCTGACCGACTTCCGGCGGCAAGGTGGGCAAATACTCCAGCCCCGGAACTACCGGATCCGGGTAGAGCAAGCCGCCCGTCAACGGCAGCACCAGACCGGAGTCAGCCGTTACTCCAGACAAAGAGAGACAACGATCCCGGGCAGTATCCGGGCGGTTTCGAACCAGTTTTTCCGGCAACTCGCCACCCTGTTCATCCTGTTCTATACCCGCCAGCCACTGGTCCATCACCAGGAGTGCTTCCGTGGTAAACACCGTATCACCGGCAATGGGGAAAGCACCGTACCAGATCACATGGTTGAGGGAGTGCCCCTGCACTGCCTCTATACGGGCCCGGGTCTGCCAGGAGTGGTAGGCATCGTGGGCTAAACCGGGATCCGGCCCACGCAGGTCAATAATCGGCACGCCTTCGAAGTTTTCCCCGGTGTTGATCGCGCCGGTCCGGTAGGCATTGGTGATCGCTTGCAAGTCACCGCGGGTGCGCCCGGGCTGGTAATCGATATCAACGTTGAAACCACCGATTTCACGGTTTAGGTCCAGGAATTGCTGCCCATTGATCAATCCCTCCTGAAGCGCCCGAAGGCCATACTGTACGCCCTCGTTATCCAATGGGATGCCGCCAAAGCCATACCCCAGCAGCTGCTCATTTGGCGACCAGACTTCCGGAGACCGCTCACCAAACTGACTCTTCATGTAATCGATCAAGCCGCAGCGAAGACCGCCCGGCCGCTCTTCCGGGTGATACACCTCAACGCCATCAGGCAGTTTCGGACAATCCTCCTGATCCGGGTACGCGGCGGGGAAAAATGCCTGGTCCGAAACCACCGGATTGATGGGCAAGTGACCATACAAAAACGGCCACTGAGTAGGCAGCAGGCCATTGTTCAGCAACCCTTCAAAGAACCCCGGGGCATCCTCAGGGCTTTCCGGTGCCTGCAAGCCAAGGTAATTGCTGATCAGGTTGTAATCCGCAAACTGGGTAGCGGTTGTCCAGACATCCGGATAAGAGCACTGCACGATCAGGCCCTGATAGATCCCAGGATAGGCATTGGCAACATGTTGCTGGGCAATTGCGCCTCCGGAGCAACCGGTACCGATGGTGTAGCGAATCGGCCCGTACTGCTCGACGATATGCTCCTTGGCCATCACCAGGGATTCAGCTGCCGTCACCAGGTTAGCGTTATGCCCCAGGTTAGACTGCGCAGTGGAAAGGGTAACGAAGCCACGGGCCAGGGCCACTGAAATACTGTCGCCAAGCAACAGCTCGTTGCCGTTGGTCAGGCCCGACACATCGCCATTCGGAGGGTTGCCCATGCCGTAGCTCACCCCCACGTTCCCACCGTGGTGAACCAGAACCTTACCGTTCCACTGCTCCTGGGGGGCCAGTGCCGTCCATTCCTCACCGGGCTGATAGAGTGACATGACCTGATAGCGGTCGCGGTTCAGCACACCCGTCTCTACCCGCACAATGAACGGCAACTCCATGCCTTCATCAGTGGTGATAGTGGCAATATCTTCATCGGCAGGCGGGTTTTCAGGGTCGTATGGCAAGAAGGCATCCGGCAGGCCCGGATCCTCCGGGTCAAATTCGGTGAACAGCCGGGTGAGTTGCTCTGCGGGTACGTATTTAAAACTGAACTCCGGTGACTGATTGCAGGCCTCGTCTACTGCCGCCGCGTTAGTACAGTTCCAGGGCTGAACCTGGGGGCCGGAGAAAACCGGACCACCCTTGGGGTGGTTGGTAATACTGGTGGCAATCCGGCTTTTGCCGCGTTCCAGCAACACTTCCAGCGTGTTACTGCCGAGCTTGAGGCCGTTAACCAGGCCACGCCATGCACCTTCTCCAGCTTCCTGAAACTGCCCGGTGATATCCTCATCATTCAGGAATACCCGGGCATCCTGCAGGTTTTCCGCCACAACCTCCACCAGCGCGTCACCGCCACTGATCAGGTCTGCCCGGTTAGACAGCACCCGGATTTCGCCTTCGCCCTCTGGCAGCGCTCTGGGGCCACCGGGTTTTGCGGGTTGGGCATTTTCCGAACCTGTGCCGGACGACACTGATGCGGAATCCGAACCAGAACCACCGCAACCGGCCAGGGCAAGGACAACGGCTGCTACCAGTGCATTTCTGGAGAACATAACGGCCACCTCATTTGTTGTTGTTTGTGTACCCGAAGGTGCAAAAGTCAACAAATGATAAGCGGGCGCTATATGAACAGGCTTTGGTAACGCCGCCCGGGGGCGGCGTCAAAAGTGTGAACTGCGTCTCACAACACTGCTTACCAGGTACCGGTGTTACCCATGCTGGCCCAGGGCTCCTGGGGCTCCAGTGCGTCACCTTTCTGCAACAGCTCAATGGAGATATTATCCGGCGTGCGGATAAAGGCCATGTGACCATCACGGGGCGGGCGATTGATGGTTACGCCATTGGCCTGGAGCTTTTCGCACAGCTCGTAGATGTTCTCCACCCGGAATGCCAGGTGCCCGAAATTACGGCCGCCGGTGTATTCCTCCGGATCCCAGTTGTAGGTCAACTCTACCATCGGTGCCTGATTTTCCCGGGCACGGGCTTCGTCTTCCTGAGCGGCCAGGAACACCAGGGTAAAGCGGCCCTGCTCGCTGTCTTTACGGGAGATTTCCACCATACCCAGCAGGTCGCAGAAGAAATGGAGGGTGTCGTCAAGATTGCTGACTCGAATCATCGTATGCAGGTATTGCATGGTTGGCTCCTGAATTTAATGGCTCTTAAACCACCACAGTTTACGTTATTCTCGGGCCATGACGACAAACGCAGATACCGAAACCCCACTCACCTTTCAGACACCGGCCGTGCGCCACCTGGCGTGGCTGTGCTCTGCACCGCAGTTGCTCGAAGCCCCTGTGTCTTTCTATCCGCCGCAATGGTTACCTGACAACTACCTGGAAATATTGCAGCACTGGGACCAACAACCGGAAGCCATGCCCGCAAGGCTAGCCCAGCCCGCAGAGCGCCGGTTAGGCCATTACTTTGAACGTTTGTATGAAGTGCTTCTGAAAGAATTGCTGGGGTGGGAGCTATTACTGAAGAACCAGCAAATCAAAGCCGATAATCGAACCATTGGCGAGCTGGACTTCGTAGTGCGTAACCGCCAGACCGGTTGCCTGGAACACCACGAGATCGCCATTAAATACTATCTGGGCGTGAACGAAGGCGAAACCGGCACCCGATGGTACGGCCCCAACGCAAAGGACCGGCTGGACCTGAAAGCAGACCGAATACTGAACCACCAAAGCCCCATGGCGCAGCGGGTGGAGGCTCAGGCGTTGCTGGCAGAGCTGGGGATTTCAGAGGCCATTACCCCGAAAGTGTTTATGCCGGGTTACCTGTTCTATCCCGGTGATCGAGTGGAACTGCCGGATTACGTGCCGACGGAGCATTTGCAAGGGCGCTGGTGCTATGCCCGCGAGTTGGAGAACTCCGACCTGACCAGCTGGGTGCCATTGAAGAAGCCTCATTGGATCGGCCCCTGGAGGCAGGTTGAGCAGCCTGATGTTCGAGCTGCCCGGGAGGCGCTGGAGTTTGTGGAGGCTAAGGGCGTGCCGGTGTTGTTTGCGCGGGTGGAGTGGCAGCCGGGGCTTGGGTGTTGGGTTGAGAGGGAGCGGTGGTTTGTGGTGCCGGGGGATTGGCCTGCGCAATAGCGACAGGCCCGAGGCCCACACCCCAGCTGCTACCCCCTCAAATTGTGGGAAGAGGCCAAGGTATCAAATCGGCCAGGCATCAGCCGGGCGCAGTTTTCTGTATTCACCCATCGAGATCTTGCCCAGTTGCGGGGTGAGCTTGCAGGTTCTCTCACCCCAAGGATAACTCTCCTGACGTCGATGAACCTCAGTCCAGCCTTCACCCTCTTTCCAGGCTTCCAGATCCAAATCGCGCCAATATCTCGGATTTCGCCCAGTTTTCTTGTCGTGTTCTGCAGTTATCGGATCCAGATGCCGAAAGGGCTCCAGGCGCGGGGTATCGGGCAAGGGTTGCGTTACATCCATGTAGGTCTGCAGCATGTCCCAGGTGGCGAGCACCTCTGATTTGCTGGATTCGATGGAGCTGAACGCCATCCTATGAAAGGACTTCTGGGTGTAACGATGCACCAGAATCAGACGGTAGAAGACACCGCTTTGTTGGATAACACGGTCGACGTAGGCATCAAACTCGACAAACGGCGCCTGGAAAAAGCGCCCTCCTCCCATGGCCAGCCGAACTTGGCCGGTGATTCGGTTGAATTCGCTGCAACCGTCTGCAAGGGTCTTGTCCAGCCTTTTGTTGATGGCTTTTTCGAAGGGTTTAAGGATGAAACCCATGCCGGTGCTCATGAGCCAGTTTGTGGTTGGCCTCGCGATCCAAAACGTGATCAACATCCATCCTGGTACGAGTATCAAACCTAAAATACCTACAAGGAGGCCTGGTAGGTCATACACACCGGCAATCGTGAGCACACCCCATCCGATTAAGGCCATCCCACCGATAACCAGCGTCAAGATCCAGACAAAAGGAACGATTAACAGTAAAAGTTTAAACCCAAGCTTCTCATTCAGAAACCGAATGCGTTGGTGGTTCCACCACCAGTCTTTTGAACAGAACTGAGGATCCTGCTTTTCATGATCCTGAAGTGACTCAATGTCATTAACAGTTCCCTGGTAGGGGATAGTGAGCGCATAGCTGCCGATGGGCTGGAGCTCTTCTCCAATTCGAGCTCGCTCCTCGGGCGGTTTCGGCAATGGGCCAATATCAGTTGCCCGAAATGCAGTGTCTGAAAAACAGGACACGGGCTGTTGTGCATTCATCCGCTGACCTGGTTGGGTTTCAGCCAAAAATATTCCTCCGTGGGCACAAGAAACTATTCGAACTCCCACCACAACCGGAAGTGAGGGCCTTACACGACACAGGCTGTTTCCGGTCGACTTTGGCGATAGGTGGGCATATTCACACTGCCCAATTGCGGAGTGACTCTGCATTGCCTGCGGCCCCAAGCGTACTGCCGCTGCTTTCTCAACAGCCCCGCACCCACTCCCTTCTGCCAGTCCTCCAGATCGAGGTCTCGCCAGTAGCGGGGGTTACGGCTAGTAGTCTGGTCGTACTTGGCGGTCACCGGGTCCAGGTGGCGAAACGGCTCCAACCGGGGCATGTCTGGCAGGGGCTGGGTGACGTCCATGTAGCGTTGCAACATATCCCACAGCGCCAGCACCTCTGTTTTCTCCGCCTCAATGTTGCTCAGGGAGGTTTTGTTGAATTGCTTCTGGGTGTAACGATGCACGAACATCAGCCGGTAGAAGGCTGAACGTCTGCATAATCGCCAACAGGTTGTAGATCTTGCCCAAAGCGCCTTCTGCTTGTCACAGGTTCGGGAATGAAAGGAATATGACCCTCCCGCCTTCCGCGATTGTAAGAGCTAAGTTTGTTTGGATTCTGACTCACCCGGCGACCTTCCTCATGCCTGCATAACGCTCTGGGGTTCGCACTCAGCGGTCACCTGAGCAAAGATTTCCGTAACCGGTCTATTCGGGTTCGCCTTTCGAAGCTCCAGAACGCGCCGGCTTTGGCGCCTCAGTTCCTCACTTGGGCGGGCCCACTGGCCTTCGGGCAGCGGCTTGCTCCACGCGGCCATGGCCTCTGGCAGAGCTTTCTGGTTCATACGCCGGATCTTTCTGACCTCCCACTCCACCAACCGGTTCGGGAGGGTCCAGAAGGTCATCAGGTGGTACAGGTACCATCCAACCAGATAAAAAACACCTCGCTTGCCTTCACGGTATTCATCATGGAGTCGTTTGCGGGCATTGCGGAAGACGTGTACACCTTCCCATGGGGGATCATCAGGCCCCTGCAAGTCCAGAGGATCCTGAATTTCCTTCAGTGTATGGACTTCAAATTCCATGTAAGCACGAATCACTTCCCAGTTGCTGATCGCCTGGGGCAGCCCGTAGGTCTGAAATTCCAGTGTGTATTTTTTTCCGGTGTCTGGATGGTAAAAGCCGATACCGAAACCGTACTGGCGTTGTACCCCGTATTCCGTCACGCCCTGAGCCTCAGTGACCCAGGCAACCAGCTCTTCCCAAGGAACGAAGATGGGGTTTTGCTCATTCTGGGGCACAAAGCAAACCTCACGGCGCTGGCGGTTGAAGCGTGTGGGGGTGACCGTTTTGTATTTCAGGTGCTGGTTGATCCTGATGGCCAGGCCGAATAATAAGAAAAAACAGCTCCCTCCAACAGCAATCGGGAAGCCATAATCAGACACCCCACGTAGCGCATGGACTCCATCTTCCCAACCATTCCCGAGCCAATAAAGCACGAAGAAAGCTATAAGCGGGAACCCAGCCGCCATCAGAATAAATGATCCAAAGGGTACACCCAGCGTTGCCTGCCAACCAAACACCGGCGGCAGACCTGTCCCGAAATCCAGATAACCCTCTTGAACCTCTCCCACCGCATGGCCGTAGTCAACTGGCGGCAGACCTGTTGGTAATGGTCTTGGGGACAAAAATGTCAGCTTTCCACTGGGAAAGCTCTCAGCTTCGCCCGCTTTGGGCTGCAGATCTCCATTATTTCGCGTTTCACTCATAAATAAATATCCATGTCCATCAGAGGATCAGTGACACGCCGCCAAATGACCTCACCTTTCGAGGCTTCTTGAACGGGGACAACGGGATACCCGCTGTCCGGTCCGTCCTTCAACAGGTAAACGGATTCGGTATAGTGCCCCTCCGGCTGGAGCGCTTCCAACTTTACAAGCAAGGCCAACTCCCGCGAAAGCACCCGGTATTTTGACATCTGGGGCTGGGGACGGGTGAATGCCAACTGCAGGTGCCCAACCTCTTCGATGATGTCCAGGCTGGTGAGAATCTCGTACGTACAGTGCTCCCAGGACTCCGCGGTGCCAAAGAATCTGTTAGTCCGGGCGGGATGAACACGCCAGGCAGAGAGCCAGACACGGTAACGCGGCGCACTCTCGGGAGATTCTGCCAGCGCTCTCGCAGGTAGGGAATGGCAGTTCAGCACTAACTGGTCGTCGTTGGCTCCCGGTTGCAGGGTCACACTGCTACCCAACCCTGCCAGAGCGGACTCATAGTCTGCCAAAGAACCATTGTGTATGCGGGCCGGCTCTCGGGACCAAGGCGTACTCAACAGCCACTTGTCCCGCTCGTTCAGATTATAGCGGTTGTACAGCCAGGTGCCGCCCAGTTCAAGTACTGTGAACACCAGACCAAAAACATTGATTCGAGCAAAGAGACCAGACAAGCTCCTGCCGGCGGTAGCCCAAGCTAACCCCTTAGCAGTATCGTCGGCAGCCCACAGGAC
>NZ_JAJSPB010000045.1:0-15289 GCF_021282325.1 Marinobacter sp. G11 | reverse complement strand
TACCGGCGACGGCGCTGCACTCCGGTTATGACTTCGATTCTCTCCACCTTGGACACTCCTTTGCACTAGGTCTATGCCTAGGCCTTTGCTTCTACCAAGGTGTCCGGTTTAAATGGGGGCTACTACAGGTGTTTAGTAGAACATCGAAACTTTAAACACACTTGAAAATATATGCTGATGAAACGTTTTTTTCAGCGGCTACCACAAGCTCAAAAGCCATTTAGGTCGGCTTTGATTTGATGACACTAAATCAAGTTATTCAAATGCCTAAGAACGATAAGACCAAGCCAGACCGATCTGAAGACCAGAGCGTCCCTCGCTCCGGCTCGCACCCGTTGCGGCACGCTTCGATTCCAACTATGCTTTCCGATCAGAGCACCTCTATGTGCCTTCAACTGAAGCCTTCCGCTCAATCGACAAAAGCACCTTCATGACAGCGCAGAAAAGCATCGGAAAAACTGTCCTCCAATATGGCATCGCTTTCAGCCTCTTGTATTTTTTACTAATTTTTTTCTCGCACACTTATGTAATAGAGCAGCTTTCGAACGAGTCCAGAAAACATCGCCTTGACAAGGAGGTGGAGAGTTTTCAAACCATCATTGAAAACGAAGTTCCGACGCCCGACGAGATTGGCAGCATGATTGATCGATTCCAATTGCTACTGGAGCACGCCCTCGTCGTCGAAGTGAAAGACGGAAGCATCATTGCCAGTAGCAACATAGATCAAACAACGTTGCGAATGGTTTCAAGAAAGCCGGCGGGCTTTGTAGAAATATCCCAAGGTGCAGATGGCCTTCTTGGATTGAAACGAGGTTTCGGAATTGACAGCCCGCTTTCGTCAGTCACCATCCTGGAAATGGAAAGTGGACTCGCCGAGCGATCCAGTGGGGCTCACCTGACCTTGCTGGCTGCCTCCGCATTATTACTTGTTGTTCTCTTGGCTCTGGTAGGCACCACTACTTACCTCGCTTTGAAACCGATCGAACACATCAAGGAAGACATGAGGAGACTGCAATCTGGCAAACAACCTCGTTTGAATCCTGACGCACCAGAGGAGTTCAGTCCGCTGATCAAACAGTTCAATAACCTACTTGAACTAGCAAGTCGTCGCCTTGACCGCCACCGCCGCCTCAATTCCGATCTTTCTCACATGGTCAAGACCTCGATCTCTGCCAATCTCGCAATCTTGTCAGACACTGGTTCATTACCTCCGTCCCGCGACGACATAGAGTTCATGACCTCCAACCTAAAGGATCTAAGCCGGTCCTTGAACTACCGCATGAGCAAGGCAGATATCTCCGGCAGGCAGATGGGGCAAACATGTTTGCCGATTGAAATAGCGAACAACGTCATTTCTGTCATGGAAAAAATCTTTCCCGATAAGAGTTTCCGTATTAATACATCCTTGCCGAATAACTTCAGTTGGCCCATGGAGCGTCAGGACCTATCAGAGTTATTCGGTAACCTGCTCGAAAACGGCGGGAAATGGAGTCAGGCTGAGATTGACGTTTCAATAAGCCAGACCGATTCCGGGCTAACGATAGAAGTTGCAGACGACGGCCCTGGGATTACTCCAGAAGCGGCCTCAAAAGTGATGGATAGAGGTTCCCGGCTTGACGAAACCGTTTCTGGATTTGGATTGGGACTGTCCATCGTGTCCGAAATACTAGAAGACAATTTCGGACGGATGAACATTGGCCCCTCAGAAACAGGGGGCGCCAGAATTACAGTTGTGCTTCCTTTCCCAGAGTAGAGCACAACCATAATTCCTCCGCCCCGCTATGACGGAGGGATTACCCTCCCCTGCTCGCGATCAAAACTGTGTATTTCCACCTCTCTTCTACCGTTGCATATCATCGAGTTTAGACCTTGAGAAGCGCGTGAATAGAGCCGGCAAAACAAAAAGCGTTAGGAAAGTCGCAGTCACGAGGCCACCTACAATCACGCTGGCCAATGGCTTCTGGATTTCCGCACCCACGCCCGTCGACAACAGCATCGGTATCAAACCGAGCGCCGAGGTTATTGCTGTCATCAAGACAGGACGCAAACGGGAGACGGCACCTTCAAACACCGCGGTATCCACGTTCAATCCATCCTGTATTCGCTGATTGATGCTTTCGACCATAACGACCCCGTTGAGCACCGCCACACCAAACAAAGTGATAAATCCAACGGAACTGGGCACTGAGAGATACTGGCCGGAGATCCAGAGTGAAAAGACGCCACCAATGACAGCAAGCGGCACGTTGACCAGAATTAACAGTGCCTGACCGACCGAACTGAAAGCAAAGTACAGCAGCAGTGCAATCAGGCCCAGAGATACAGGTACCACAATGGTCAATCGTTTCTGAGCTCGCTGCTGGTTTTCGAACTGACCACCAATATCCACCGAATAGCCGGGGGGAAGGTTCACTTCTGACGCGATGGTATCCTGAATATCGGCAACCACACTGCCCATGTCACGACCCTGCACATTGGACTGAATGACCACACGGCGCTGAACGTCGTCGCGGCGCACCTGGGGCGGGCCAGACTCAATAGACACATCGGCCACATCACCGAGTCTCACCCAGGCTCCGGAAGGCGCCTGCAACCTGAGATCAGCAATGGCATCCCGGTCTTCCCGGAAACGTTTGGCCAGGCGCACATAGATATCGTACCGCTCATTTCCGTTGATGATCTGGCCCGCGGCGGCACCACCCAGTCCGTCCCGGACGACACTCATCACATCAGACACGGCGAGTCCGTACCGGGAAAGTGCCTGACGGTCTGGCTGAACCACCAACTGCGCTTCACCGGCAATCTGCTCCATGGCCACGTCCCGGGTCCCCTGAACAGTTCGGACCGCCGCTTCGATCTGCTGACCTTTCTCGGCCAGCACCTTGAGATCCGGGCCAAAGAGTTTGATGGCCAACTGCGCGCGGACACCTGACAACAATTCGTCAACCCGAGTTGCAATAGGCTGAGAAAAGTTAAACAGTAGCCCCGGGTGCTGTTCGAGCTTCGCCTCAAACAGGGCCTGCAATTCATAGCGATTACTGGCGCTGGTCCACTCGGCTGTTGGTTTGAGACCAATATATATCTCGATGTTATTGACTGGTTCCGGATCGCCGCCTATTTCCGCTCGGCCAGCCCGGGACAGGGCGTAGGTCACCTCTGGAAATTCCATCAGCATGGCCTCCAGTTTCGGCGCCACTTCAAGCGCGGTATCAAGGCTTGATGAGGGGGCTAGCGTTACCCGGAGGTTAATGGTCCCCTCTTCCAATTCGGGGACAAACTCAGTACCGAGTCGCGGCACGACCAAGGCCGCCAGCACAACAAGGACAGCTGCTGCACCGACAACAGAGCGGGTGTGTTTCAACGACCAGTCAAGGCCCTTGCGATAAAGCTTTTCGAGGGGCTTTAAAATGAAACTTTCCCGCTCCCGAATACCCTTGCGAAACATAAACGATGCCAAGGCCGGCACAACCACCAGAGCAACGATCACAGCGGACACGATGGCCAACATTATGCTGATCGCCATTGGCTGAAAAAGCTTGGCTTCCACACCTTCAAAGCTGAATAAAGGCATGAAAACGACCAGGATAATCGCCGTCGCGAAAAAAATTGGTCGCGCCACTTCCCGGCCTGCCTCCTGCAGTCGAAGCGCAATGCCATGGTCATCGTGTGACGCGCCCAATGGGTCAGGGTCGTTTTTCACCAATTCATCCCGACGGGCGTCATGCTCAGCATCCGGATGCGTCAGATGTTTGAACATGTTCTCGACCATAACAACAGAGCCGTCCACCAGCATGCCAATTGCCACAGCAATGCCGCCCAGAGACATCAAGTTGGCCGAGAGACCGAACCAGGCCATGATCATCAGCGCAATACCGATGGAAATCGGTATTGAAAGCAGCACGAGCGTTGTTGCCCGCAAATTCATCAGGAACAGTGCAAGCACGATCGCAATAAACACAAAAGCCAACAGAAGCGCATTGGTCACCGTTTCTACCGCTTTGGTCACCAGATCCGCCTGGTTGTAGTAGGGCTCAAAACGAACCCCACTCGGAAGCGCCTGGTTTATGCGATCAATGCGGGCCTCGATGCCGTCGATGGTGGCTTTGGTGTTGGCCCCCATTCGTTTGAGTACAATGCCAGAAACCACTTCACCCAGTTGTTCAACTTGACCATCTTCATCCTTCCGGGTCATGGTCACCGCACCCTGGCGAATTTCAGTGCCAAGTCCCACCTGAGCGACATCGTCCACGGTTACTGTGATGCCGTCACTGGTTTTAACGGGCACCTGACGGATCTGCTCCAGGCCCTGCTCGCCATTGCCCAGCCAGCCCATACCCCGAATAACCAACTGTTCCTGTCCGCGGCCCATGTACCAACCACCGACATTGGAGTTGTTGTTCTCCAGGGCTTCCATGACGTCGTTCTGTGATAAGTCATAGGACAGCATTCGAGCCGGATTCAGGTTCACCTGGTACTGGCGGACCTCTCCGCCAAACGACAGGATTTCTGTAACCCCTTCTGCCGGTATCAGCAACAGTTTGACCAGCCAGTCGTGCAGGCTGCGCAATTCCATTGCGTCGTACCCCGAATCCGGGTCCGCTATCAGCAAGTACTGGTAGACCTGGCCAAGACCGGACGTATTCGGGCCCATTTCAGGCACCCCGACACCGTCCGGAATCAGCTCCCGCGCGGCCTGCAAACGTTCGAACACCAACTGGCGCGCGAAATAGATATCCGTGCCCTCTTTAAAAACCACCGTGACACCGGACAACCCGGTTTTGGAGATGGACCGAACCTCCTCAACATCCGGCAACGCATACATCACCGCTTCAATGGGATAGGTGATCAGTTGCTCTACTTCCTCAGCCGCAAGTCCGGGCGCCTCTGTATTAACAGCGACCTGGACGTTTGTAACGTCAGGAAAGGCATCAAGATTCAGTTTTGGGATCTGAAACGCGGCCGTGGCGATAAGCACTGCAAGCGCAATAAGAACCAACAGGCGGTTCTGAACCGCCCAGTCGACAACTCGGTTGAACATAATGGCTCCCGGAATCAGTGGTTGTGTGGGTCAAAGCCGCCTTTGGCAATTTCAGAGGCCACAAAAAATGCGCCCCGAGAAACAATCCGTTGGCCTGCAGTCAGGCCGGAAATTTCACGGAGTCCGCCAATTGAGCGGCCCAGTTCCACTTCCACAGGCTCATACTCCCCTTCAGCCTCTTCCACATAGACCGTCCAGTCGCCATCGGCGCCTCGCATTAACGCACTCTCCGGCACCGCAAGCACCGGCTCCGTGGTTTTAAAAAGGAAATACACATCTGCAAACATTCCGGGATGGAAACGATCTTCAGGATTGTCCAGCTCCAACCGAACAATCCGCGTGCGGGTCACAGCGTCAATGGTATGAGCTTCCTGTGATACCGTTGCCACAGCGACACGGCCTGCAATTCTTACTTCCGCTTCTGCTCCTTGCTTAAGGACAATATCGGAGTTTGCCGGCAGGTGAGCCTCTACCCAAAGTTCGCTTTCATTAGCCAGAGTCACCAGCGGTTGGCCTGCCTCAACTCTTTGTCCTTGCTCAAACTCATCGGTCAGCACTGCACCGTCCACGCGAGCCCTGAGCGTGTATTCACCGAGACTACCCATGCCGCTGGCCTTCAACGCACCAATGTCATCCTCGTTTAGCCCATAAGCAAGCAGAGTCGCCCTCGCCGCTTCAATATTGGCTTTCGCGGTATTAAATCGTTGATCACCAACCACGGAACGACCCAGCCCGCTGATTCGCTCCCATTCAGGAAAAGCTTTCCTGTAATCAGCCTGCGCCTGTGCCACCGTCTCACTGAACAGGGTTACCAGCGGCTGGCCTTTGGTTATGTGCTCACCCAGCTCCACGTGACGTCTCAACACCACCGAGGCAACCCTGGGGGACACGTGATAACTGGTATAGCCGTTGGTCAGCAGCTCACCGGGAGCGTAGATTTCATAGTCAACGCGCTTGCTCTTGAGGGTTGCTACTTCAATGCCGGCGAGCTCTTTCTGTTTGGTATTGATGCTTGCGGTGGTTGCTTCTTCATGACCACCATCGCTCTCCTCTTCGTGGCCATGACCTTCTTCCTCTTCATGCTCACGTTCTTCAGCATGCCCGCCCTCATGCTCACCCTCGTCACCGGTGTCTTCTCGATGATCGTCGCCACCGGCGGCATGATCATGGCCCGCCTCCTTATGAGCATCTTCCTCGGCCTGTACCAGTGAAGGGGGGACTATAAACAGCGTCAACACAAATACTGAAATCAGAGCTTTTTTCATGATGAATATCCAGTTTCCAGAATATTATTGGAAGGGGGTGATCAGTTCGCCAGACTGGCTCAAGAGCTCAATCAGGCCCAGCTGCGCCAGCTTTTCCAGTTCAATACCGGTTTTCAGGCTCTCCGCGCGCTGGCCCAGCGCCTGGAGATACTCAGAGGTGGAGAGGTCGCCGACCTGCCACTGCTTCTCAAGCAAATCGGCACTTCGCTGTACACGCCCCTGGGATAATTCTTTCCATCGACGGAGTTGCTTGTCGTATCGCTTCCAAGAAGCGCGAGCGCCTGCCAGGTCATATTGTTGTTTCCGGTAGAGCGCCTGAAACCGCGCTTCGGCCTGCAGAGCCCGTCGATTCGCAGCCCGGATTTCAGCGCTGTAGTTATTACGGACGTTCAGAGGGATCGAGAATGTCAGGCCAACCACGTTCTCGCCACCGTCACGCCCTCCGCTCAGTCCTACTGTCGGCGATGCTGTAGCTTTGCGTCTGGCAACCTCTGCCTCACTTTTCAGCACCTGCCACTCGGCTCGAGCGGCTGCAACTGACGGGTGTGCCAGCAGTTCAGCATCACCAATCTGGGACTCCAGCGCTGGCCAGATATACTCGGGGATTCCCCCATTCTGAGGACTCCAGTCCGGCAGACGTTCTCTAACCTGAGTTTCTGCACGATCAACTGCGGCCTTTGCCTGGGCGACTTCGCTCAACTGACGGGATAGGTTTAAAAACAGAAGCTCTGCGTCGGCACGCCCCAGATCGCCTGCCTGCTGGCGCTGTTCAACCTGGTCCAGCAAGGCATCCAGGCGCTGCTGTTGAGATTCAGCAATTTCTTCAAACAGCTTAGTGGCGCGCCACTCGACAAGCGCAGACAATGATTTGGACGTTTGTGTCAGAACTGCGTCGCTCAAGCCAGCTTGCGCAGAAAGCCTGATCAGCTTTGCCTTCTCCTTTAATGCACCCTGCTGATCAGACCAGTCGATCGTTTGTGACAGCCCTGCCTCAAAGTTATTCTCACTGCCCGTTCTGTCTGCTCCCACGGACAACTCCGGGTTATACAGCGGTTGTTCGCTTGCCTCAGCGTCCTCTTTCCGCGCTGCCGCCCGCTCCGTCGCAGCCAGCACCTCTGGGTGCTTGCTTATCTGGCCAGTGAGCCAACTCGCCCAACTAACAGTCTCCGCTTGACCTAACAGAGGAATGGCCAATAGTACTGAACACAGCAACGCCCGAGGCGAGTGCTTGCTTGCCTTCATCATCGTTCTCCCGAAGCGATTAGTAGCCAAAAAATCATGGGCGTAAAAAGCCCGTGGCGAGGTAGGAAGTGATCGAAATAGTAAGCGCAAACTTTGAAATGAGTTTGAATTTGCAGCTTATTTTAGAAAAATCGCCTAGGGTCTGCGCGATAGAAGCTTTTGACCTGCCGTGTTTTGAACCGGGGGCCAGCATGGCTTACGGCATCACCCTCAAACCGAGTAATCAGGAAGAGGTTGTTAACCGTTTTCAGCCTGGTGACACCCTCCCGCACCATGAGCATTGACTATTGACTCGATAGTTACAGAGCCGTAAAGTTGCGGCACCTGAATCAGATTGATTTTTATTTACATTAAACCCGCAAAGGATACGGAGAATAACCACGTGTTTAAACCTTCCCGACTATCACTGGCCGTGGCAATTAGCCTTGCCCCAGGTCTGAACTGGGCCGCCGGGGATGAGCAGCCCGAGATGCTTGAACCCATGGAAATCATTGGCGATGCTTCTGCCGCCCAGACCTTGCCAGGGTCAGGCTACGTTGTTGGTGAGCAGCAGATGAAAACCGAAGTTGAGACCGACATCAACCAGGTACTGAAAACCGTTCCGGGTGTCTATGTGCGGGAAGAGGAAGGTCTTGGTCTGCGCCCTAACATCGGCATCCGCGGCGCCACGGCCGAGCGCAGCAGCAATGTCACCCTGATGGAAGATGGCATTCTTATCGCACCGGCACCCTACTCCAATCCGGCCGCCTATTATTTCCCGACGCTGAAGCGGATGTCCTCGCTGGAAGTGCTCAAGGGTGCCCCGCTGCTGCGCTATGGCCCGCAAACCACCGGTGGTGTCGTCAACCTGATTTCCACACCCATTCCCGATCAGCGGCAGGGCTATATTGAGTCCGTCACCAACGACCGCGGCTCCACCGACGTTCATGTAACCTATGGTGACACGGTCGGCGACTGGGGCTACCTGCTTGAGACCGTCCAGCGCTCCGCGAAAGGCTTCAAGGAAATTGACCGCAGCAACCGCGATACCGGCTTTGATATCGAAGACTATGTCGGCAAACTACGCTGGCAGGGAGAGCGCCAGAGCGTGACCGCCAAGCTGCAATACTCCGAAGAAACCTCCAACTCCAGTTACCTCGGCCTGACCGATGCGGACTTCAGCCAGGATCCGAACCGGCGTTACGGGTTGTCCAGCATCGACCAGATGAACAATACCCACTCCGGTATCAGCCTGACCCATCAGTTCGACTGGAGTAATACCGTAAGCAGCACGGCCACCCTCTATCGCAACGACTTCAAGCGGAACTGGTTCAAGCTCAGCGGCGGCGGAAGCATCATCGACTCGGCAAACGGCGGCGACGCCAATGCCCAGGGTATTCTGGACGGCACAGTTGACGCCAACGGCCTGGATTACAAAAACAACGCCAGGGACTACCTGTCCGAGGGCGTGCAGGTAAACTTTGATGTCGACATGGGCAGCCACCAGTTTGATTTCGGCGCCCGCTACCACGAAGATGAAATGGATCGTTTCCAGCCGGTCGATGTTTATGACCAGGTCAACGGCTCTCTGGTGTTCCAGAACACTGTCGCCCCCACGGGCAGCAATAATCGCTTTGAGACCGGCGAAGCCCTGAGCTTCTGGGCGCTCGACACCTGGCAGGCGACGGACAAGCTCAGCGTTAACCTCGCCCTGCGCTACGAGGATGTGAAAACCGGTCGCACCCAATACGCGGATCCCGACCGCACAACCGTCGACAGCACCCGCGCCAATGACAGCGCTGAACTCCTGCCCGGCGCTTCCTTTACCTATGACCTGTCCCAAAGCTGGCAGGTTCTAGGGGGTGTGCACCGGGGTTTCTCCCCTCTCGGGGGTGGTGCCACGGCAAACGAAGAGCCGGAAACCAGCAAGAACTGGGAGGCCGGCCTCCGGTACTTTGGCAATGCGTTCTTCGCGGAAATGATCGGCTTCTACAGCGACTTCTCCAACAAGGCCGAAAACTGTTCCGTGGGCTCGCCGTGCAGCAATGGCGCCACCTCCGGCAGTTTCGTAACCGGCGAGGCCGAAATTGCCGGTGTTGAGTTTCAGCTCCAGACCGGCACCCGGGCGGGCGAGTTCTACCTTCCGGTCAGCCTTACCTACACCTTTACCCAGGCCGAAATCAGCAAGGACAATGCCGCCTCGGGCCTGAAAAAAGGTGAGCAGCTCAAGGACGTACCTGAAAACCAGATGAGCTTCCGAACAGGCATGGAACATCCGAGTGGCTGGGACAACTACCTTGTGGCCACCTACACCGATGAGATGTGTGTCAGCGCGGGATGCAACAACACCGCCACGAAACTGGACGAGACCGAGTCCCTGTTCCTGGTCGATTTCATCAGCCGCTACGCACTGACCGCCAGTGCCGATGTCTTCCTGAAAGTGGACAACCTGTTTGATGAGCAGCAAATTGTCTCACGTTTGCCCGATGGCGCCATGGCAAACCTGCCACGTACCGCCTCATTGGGGGTAAGCGTCAATTTCTGACGAATAACCGGATGGCGCCTGATTTCCGGGTAACTTCGCGGTTGCGTCACGACAGTAAAGAGCCCGAGGCTGGGGCTCAGATCGCTGACAAACCCTCGCCATTTCGGCGGGGGTTTGTTGTAATTTGGGGCCTCGACTTTTTAGAGACTGACCCATTCTCAAAGCGCCGCTTCCGCAGCAATACGAACATGAGGTGGTCGGCCGGCGCAACTCGCCGTTCAACCCACGGACGATGCTAAAGTTGTTGATTTATGCCTACGCGACCGCTGTCTTCTCATCGCGCAAGATCAAACAAGCAACTTGAGCCCTTTGACTCGTTGCGGGCGACCTAGGCGAGGTCTGAAATCTTTCAGCCGGGAATGGAGCTGTGATGGCGGCTCGCGCGACCAGCACAGCCGCGATGCCACCATCCAGCTTAAAGAGAACTAGCTTAAAGTGGGTTGGAGTGCGCTTTCGTTGGCCGCACCATCCTCGATGCGAACAGCCCGGACCAAGCGGGATACAAGTACCTTGCCATCCCCCGGGTGTCCATCCCGGGTCCTGCTCGTTCGCACAATGATGTCCACAACTTCATCGGCAACAGTTTCGGTCGCTACATCTACTTCCAGCTTGACCATCTTCACCTTCTCCAGAGGCGACTCATCGCCGACCAGATGACCAAATTCGTTGAGAGACACGACGGCAATGCTTGCCACTCCCTTGACTTTGGCCAGAGCATCAACCACATGCTCCGCCATAACCTCTCTGACATAAGCCTTTATTTCATACATAAACCTTCTCCTGGCTATCAGACTTCAACGTCACGACGTTCGGATGCAAACCACTGGTACACACTGGGCAATACCACCAACGTCAGCAGCGTTGAGGTGATCAGACCGCCAACCACAACCGTTGCCAGTGGCCGCTGGACATTGGAACCAATACCGTCGGCCAGCAACAGGGGAATTAGCCCCAGAATAGCCACCGAGGCTGTCATCAGAACCGGCCGCAAACGACGCTGTGCTCCAAGCTTGACCGCCTCAATGACGTCGTAGCCTTCGTCCCGCAACTGGTTGATGTAACTCACCATCACCACGCCGTTCAGTACGGCCACACCAAACACCGCGATGAATCCCACGGCAGCCGGCACGGAGAGGTAAAGCCCCGTCACAAACAGCGCGACAATGCCACCGGTAACCGCAAAGGGCACATTCATGAAGATCAGCGCCGCATAGCGCAGACTGCTGAATGCCGAAAAGAGAAGCAGGAAAATAAGCGCCAGGGTAATAGGCACAACAATCGCCAGCCGAGCCATGGCCCTTTCCTGGTTCTCAAACTGACCGCCAAACTCAACGAAATACCCCGGCGGCATATCTACTTGCTCCTCGATCCGCTTGCGCAAATCCTGAACAACGCCGCCCATATCGCGACCACGTACGTTCATTTGCACATACTGACGGCGACTGGCATTGGAGCGTGAAATTTTCTTGGGACCCGAGTACATATCAACATCGGCCACCCGTGAAAGCGGGATAAGTTCGCCACTGTTGCCCCTGAGGGGAAGCTTCCTGATTTCATCGATGGACCCGCGATAGGACTCTTGCAGCCGGGCGAAAATCTCAAATCGCCGGACACCGTCGAAGACCAGCCCGGCGCCTTTACCGCCAATACCGGTTTCAACCGTACTCATCAGGTTATCGATGCTGATGCCGAACTGTGCCAGCACTTCACGGTCGGGGCGAATAACGATCTGTTTTTTACCCGCACTCTGCTGAGCGCGGACGTCCGTTGCACCAGGCACCTCTTGCGCCAGTGCCGCCACTTCCCTGCCGATCCGGCCCAACTCGTCCAGGTCGTCGCCGAAAATGCTGGCAACCAGTTGCGCCTGAACGCCTGACAGGAGTTCGTCGGTTCGAAGCTGAATCGGTTGGGACAGATTGTTGGCAAGCCCGGGAACCCGCTCATCCAAAGCCTCTGCAATCCTGCCCTGGAGATCCTCATAGCTCACGTCCTCTCGCCACTGATCCAGGGGCTTCAGATTGACGAGCGTCGCCACAACGTTCACAGGTTCTGGATCGCCACCCACTTCGGCGCGACCGATCCGGGCATAGGTGCCGGTGACCTCTGGGAATTCGTCTACAACGGACTGGACCCGTTTGCCATATTTGATGGCGGATTCCAGACTGGCTCCAGGAGGCAGTGTCGAGCGAATCTGGAACGTGCCTTCCCTGAGCGTGGGCACGAATTCGCTCCCGAGATAAGGAAACAGCAGGAGACTGCCTGCAAAGGCAATAACCGCAATGCCCATCACAACCTTTGGTGCTTTGACCACAGCATTGACCACGGGTTTGTACAAACGGTTCAGGAACAGAACCAGCTTCGGTTCCTTATGCTGCCCGCCCATCTTGAATGATAGCGAGGCCAGAACCGGCACCAACGTCAACGCAAGCAGCAGTGCGCCGATCAGAGCGAAGCTGATGGTGTAAGCCATGGGTGAAAACAGCTTGCCCTCAACGCCCTGCAGCGTAAACAGCGGCAGAAAAACGATGATAATGATGCCGATGGCAAACACGATCGGACGGGCCACTTCCCGGGCGGACTCACCCACAAGCCTCAGAACGCTGACCTTTTCATCGGATCGCTCCTCAAGGTGTCGGAAGATGTTCTCTATCATCACGACAGCGCCGTCCACCATCATCCCGATCCCAATGGCCAGCCCCCCCAGACTCATCAGATTGGCGGACAGGCCCGAAATCCGCATCGCAATAAATGCGACAAGCACAGACAGCGGTAGGGTTGCGACCACGATCAGCGTGGAACGGATATTCCCCAGGAACAGATAGAGGAAAATCAGCACCAGAACCGAGCCCTCAAGCAACGCTTTCTCGACAGTGCCTATGGCCTTGCCCACCAACTCCGCCTGGGAGTAATAGGCTTCGATCTTCAACCCCTCGGGGAGTGACTTGTTCAGGTCGTCGATTTTTGCGTTGACGTCCTCAAGTACCTGACTGGTGTTGGTCCCGATCAACTTCATCACGTAACCGCCCACGGATTCCTCACCTGAGGACACCTCTGCGCCACGGCGAATTGCCGGTCCAAGGCCAACCTCCGCCACATCCTTGACGTAAATAGGGGACTCCCCCTCACTCTTGGACACAATGATGTTCTGGATGTCTTTGATGCCTTCGGAACCAGAGTTGACCCAGCCGTAACCACGGACAATGTATTCTTCACCGCCTCGCGTAATGAAAGAGGCGCCGACGTTACGATTATTCTGGGTGAGGGCGCCGCGAATATCAGATACCGTCAGGTTCCTCGCCTGAAGCTTCTGCGCATCGATATTGACCTGGTACTGTTTTACCTCGCCGCCGATGGACAGCACACCGGTTACGCCCGGCACGGTCCTGAGCTGCGGTTTAACAATCCAGTCCTGAATCGTGCGGATTTCCTGCAGGCTGTATTGATCTTTATCCTCAGCTTCCAGGGAATACATCAGGATGCGCCCAAGACCGCTCGCTATGGGGCCGAGTTCCGGCTGCCCCATCCCTTCGGGAATCTGGCGCTTGGCCTCCGATAGCCGCTCGTTAACAAGCCGCCTGGCGAAGTAGATATCGGTGCCATCTTCGAAATAGATGGTCACCCGCGAGAGCCCGAAAATCGACGTGCTCTGCACTTTTTCTAACTTGGGAATTCCATACATGCTGATCTCAACGGGATAGGAAATCAGCGTTTCAATATCAACCGGCGACAAACCAGGACTGGTAGTGAACACCTGAACCATGGTCGGTGTCGCGTCCGGAAACGCATCCACCGGCAGTTTTTGAAATGAAAATATGCCGGCAACGATCACGGCGATAGCAAAAACAAGCGTCATCAGACGATTGTTCAGCGCATAATTCACAATTGCGTTGATCATGCTCCCCCCGAGTTTTAGTGTCCGTGAGCGGCGCTGCGGCCACTGGCGGTAATGGCCGACATCAGATCAAAAGCGCCCACTGAAACCACTTCCGTGTTTGCGCTGATGCCGGACTTAATCTCTATCCAGTCGTTAGCCTCCTTGCCAAGTGTGACGGGAACCGCCTTGTAGGCTCCCCCTTCACCACCCGGAACAAATACAACGGTCTCATCGCCGATGGTTTGCACGGCATCGTCTGGAACTAGCGGTAGTGATGCCCCCGATTGAGTCATGACTCTCGCTTTGGCATAGGTATTTGGACGAAGGTCGCCGTTGGGGGATTCGAGCACGACTCGAACGGGAATGGTGCGGGTTTCCTCATCAAGCTCATTTGAGACCCAGGAAACTTCCCCGGTATGAAAGCGGTCCGCGACAGACTTGGAGAAGACCTGAACTTCATCTCCGACGGATACCCTGCCAATATCAGTTTCCGCAACTTGCAACATCACCCACACCACAGAGGTATCGGCCACAGTAAAAGGCGTGTCTGAAGCGCTTAAGGTTTGACCCAACCGGGCATCCATGCGCTCAATGCGCCCCTGGATAGGAGAACGGAGCGCGTACTGTGCGAGACTGCTATCTGCGCCTGACGAATCACTGCCAAAAACCTCCAGTTGCTCACGAATCGAATCGTACTCCGCTGTAATCTCAAGATAAGCGGCCTTGGCGTCCAGGAACTCTTCTTCGCTGGTGAAGCTTTCACTCCGCAATTGCTTTTCTCGCTGATACTCCGCAGTCGCGGCTTCTTTCCGAGCTTTCAACGAGTTCAGGCGGGAACGAATGCGAGCCAACTCAACGCTGTTTAACGTGGCCAACAACTGGCCTTTTTCAACCTGGTCCCCCAGATCAACAGCCAGTCTCGTAAGCTTTCCCTGCAATAGCGGCCCTACCTCAGCGACGCGATCCGGAACATAATGAACTTCAGCTGGCGCAGTAACGATATTATCAGCACGACCTCGGGGCACCGTTACAGTCTGCACGGAGAGCAACTCCCTCTGCTCTGGAGTCAGATGAACTTCGCGGGCCTCACTGCCTTCAGCCGAGTGCCCAGCCTCACCCTTTTGGTGCTGCCCTCCTTCGGCTTCTTCGGCGCCGTACGCCAGTGGCTGATAGACCAGAAAACTGATCGCGACAAACAATATCTGCAGATTTCGAATCATCTAAGGAGGCTCTGAATAAGTCTCCAAAATCAGCGATAATACGGCCATCGTCAATCGCATAGGATCGTTGCCAGCATGGATCAGATCACCTTCTCCGAAGCCGAATACCAGACCAAGAAGCGCAAG
>NZ_JAJSPB010000044.1:0-15619 GCF_021282325.1 Marinobacter sp. G11 | reverse complement strand
GGGTGACAACGTGAAAATGACTGTTACCCTGATCGCTCCGATCGCCATGGAAGATGGTCTGCGCTTCGCGATTCGTGAAGGCGGCCGTACCGTTGGTGCCGGCGTGGTATCCAAGATCATCGAGTAACCTTCGGGTTACTCTTTGTTGTTGCACTGAGTTGTTTCGGTGCAGGCCAGTAGCTCAATTGGCAGAGCAGCGGTCTCCAAAACCGCAGGTTGGGGGTTCGATTCCCTCCTGGCCTGCCATTTTTTAACATCCGGATACATAAGCTGATTCCTATGGAGTCAAAAGCCGTTCAATCGACCAGCCGTTTCGATAGCGTGAAATGGCTGGTTGTTTTCGTTCTGATTGCCGTCGGTGTCGTCGGTAATCAGTATTTCAGTGCAGAGTCTGTGTTGTATCGGGTTCTGGCTCTGGTTGCGCTTGGTCTGGTTGCTGCCTTTGTGGCGCTGCAAACTGACCGTGGTCGCCGTTTTGCGACCCTGTTGAAAGAAGCGCGTGTCGAGATCCGGAAAGTGGTATGGCCCACCAGGCCTGAACTGGTTCAGACCACAATTATCGTTGTGGTGTTTGTTCTGGTTGTGGCGCTGATCTTGTGGGGTATGGATTCACTGATCAGTTGGCTGGTCGCCGGCTTTATCGGTTAACAGGAGTGGGCAATGGCTAAGCGCTGGTACGTCGTTCATGCGTATTCTGGCTTCGAAAAGCACGTAATGCGCACTCTGAAAGAGCGTGTTGCGCTCGAAGGAATGGAAGACAAATTCGGCGAGATCCTGGTTCCGACCGAGGAAGTCGTTGAAATGCGTGACGGGAAAAAGCGCAAGAGTGAGCGCAAGTTCTATCCCGGGTACGTATTGGTCCAGATGGAAATGGACGATGCTTCGTGGCATCTTGTCAAGAATACTCCGCGGGTTCTTGGTTTCATTGGTGGTACCAAAGACAAGCCGGCTCCGATCACCGAGCGCGAAGCAGAAGCAATCCTGCGTCGTGTAGAAAGTGGTGCAGACAAGCCGAAGCCCAAAACCCTGTTCGAGCCGGGCGAAATTGTTCGCGTTGTTGAAGGTCCGTTTGCAGACTTCAATGGCGTAGTTGAAGAAGTCGACTACGAGAAGAGTCGAGTCAAGGTTGCTGTTCTGATCTTCGGTCGATCTACTCCGGTAGAGCTGGAGTTTGGTCAGGTCGAGAAAGACTGAGGCATCCTTCAAGCCTGAAAGCTCGCGCGCTGAAGCGACGCGGGCTTTTTGTGTCTGCTATTTGCAGTTGTTATTAACGGGGAGCCGAAAGGCGTTCGAACCCACAGGAGAGCTATCATGGCAAAGAAGATTGAAGCCTATATCAAGCTTCAGGTTGCTGCCGGCCAGGCCAACCCGAGTCCCCCAGTTGGTCCTGCACTGGGTCAGCGTGGTGTTAACATCATGGAATTCTGTAAGGCGTTCAACGCCAAGACTCAGGGCATGGAACCTGGTCTGCCGATTCCGACTGTTATCACTGTATACAGCGACCGCAGCTTCACGTTCGTCACCAAGACTCCGCCTGCGCCGGTTCTGCTTAAGAAAGCAGCTGGTATCAAGAGCGGTTCTGGCCGTCCGAACACTGAGAAAGTGGGCACTGTTACCCGCGCTCAGCTGGAAGAAATCGCCAAGACCAAAGAGCCGGACATGACTGCTGCCGATATGGACGCAGCCGTTCGCACCATCGCTGGTACTGCCCGCAGCATGGGCCTGAACGTGGAGGGTCTGTAAGATGGCTAAGCTGAGCAAGCGTCAGAAGCTGATTCGTGAAAAAGTAGACTCCACCCGCGCCTACACTGTAGACGAAGCGGTTGCGCTGCTGTCTGAACTGGGTCAGAACGTCAAGTTCAAAGAGTCTGTAGACGTAGCCGTAAACCTGGGTGTTGATGCACGTAAATCCGACCAGGTTGTACGTAGCAGCACCGTTCTGCCTCACGGTACCGGTAAAACCGTACGTGTTGCAGTATTCACCCAGGGCGCCAATGCCGAGAAAGCCACTGCCGCTGGTGGAGACATTGTCGGCATGGACGACCTGGCTGACGAAGTGAAGAAAGGCAACATGGATTTTGACGTGGTTATCGCGACTCCCGATGCCATGCGTGTTGTTGGTCAGCTGGGCCAGATCCTCGGTCCCCGCGGCCTGATGCCGAACCCGAAGGTTGGCACTGTAACTGCAGACGTTGAAACTGCAGTGAAGAACGCCAAGGCCGGTCAGGTTCGCTACCGTACTGACAAAAACGGCATTATCCACGCTCCGCTGGGTAACGTTGAATTCTCTGCCCAGAACATCAAGGAAAACCTTGAAGCTCTGGTTGCAGACCTGAAAAAGGCCAAGCCTGCATCGTCCAAGGGTGTGTATCTGAAAAAGATCACCATCTCTTCTACGATGGGTCCTGGCCTGACTATTGATCAGGGCACTCTGAGCCTCTGATCGGTAGTTACTTTGTAGTCTGGGCGGAAGCCAAGGCTGTCAAAGACCGCAGGCCCCCGAGGCCCTTGGCAACAAGGGCCGCAAGGGTTAAAGCAACGCCTGCGCAGACGGTGTGAAGACGTTCTCTCTGAACCCAAACACCGTTAGGCGTCCTCTTTGAGGACAATGATGGGTTTGCCGGCATAAAGCTGGCGAAATCGAGGAGAAATCCAGTGGCAATTAGACTCGAAGACAAGAAGGCGATCGTCGCTGAAGTCAACGAGACTGCTGGAGCTGCTCTGTCTGTGGTTTTGGCTGACTACCGTGGTGTCACCTCTGGTGACATGACTGCGCTTCGTGCCAAGGCTCGTGCCGAGAATGTTCGCCTGAAGGTTGTTCGTAACAACCTGGCGAAGATTGCTATCAAAGGTACCGAGTTCGAATGCATCGATCCCGCGCTGGTTGGTCCGACCATTCTGGCTTTCTCTATGGAAGATCCGGGTGCCGCTGCGCGCCTGCTGAAGGATTTTGCCAAAGAGAAAGAGGCGTTCGAGATCAAGGGTCTGGCTGTCGGCGGTGAGCTGATGGGCGCAGAACAGATCGATCGCCTAGCTACGCTGCCGACGCTGCACGAAGCGTTGACCAAGCTGGCCATTGTTACACAGGCACCAGTTACCAAGCTTGCACGTACTCTGAACGATATTCCGGGCAGAATCACACGTGTAGTAGCTGCAGTCCGCGACCAGAAGCAAGAAGCTGCTTGATTCTGTTGAACACCATTTTTTACATTTTCGGAGAAAGTCATGGCTCTGTCTAAAGACGATATTTTGAATGCAATTGCTGAAATGAGCGTAATGGAAGTTGTTGAGCTCGTTGAAGCTATGGAAGAGAAGTTTAACGTTTCTGCTGCTGCCGCTGTTGCTGCCGCTCCGGCTGCCGCTGCTGGTGGCGAAGCCGCTGAAGAGCAGACCGAGTTCGACGTAGTTCTGACCGGTCCTGGCGAGAAGAAAGTAAACGTTATCAAGGCCGTTCGTGAACTGACTGGTCTGGGCCTGAAAGAAGCCAAGGAAATGGTTGACGGCGCTCCTTCTACTGTTAAGGAAGGCGCTAGCAAGGACGAGGCTGAAGAGGCCAAGAAGAAGCTTGAGGAAGCAGGCGCTTCTGTTGAGCTTAAGTAAGAGTCGGCTGTTGATCGACACCGTGCATTAAGCATGGACGGGCTGGTGGCTTCGTGCCACCGGCCTTTTTCTGTTGTATATGCTATAGAGTCTGGTGTGCAATTGCAGGTTGATGTCAGATCTATAACCTACAGCCAGAGTCTTGTTCAAGACGGCGCGATAAGCCGAGCAATTCGGCCCCGAAGCAGAACATTTGATTGCTTCTTGATACCAGGTATCAGGTCTAAAGCTGGGGAATGCAGATGACTTACTCCTACACTGAGAAAAAGCGGATTCGCAAAGACTTTAGTAAATTGCCTTCCGTGATGGACGTCCCCTATTTGCTGTCTATTCAGCTGGATTCGTTCCGGGACTTCCTGCAAATGGAAGCCGCTCCTGAAGACCGCCGGGAAACCGGTCTTCACGCAGCATTCAAATCCGTATTCCCGATTGTCAGTTACTCTGGCAACGCCGCGCTCGAGTATGTGAGCTATCGAATCGGCGAGCCGGTGTTCGACGTCAAGGAATGTCAGCTCAGGGGCGTAACTTACGCCGCGCCGCTGCGGGTGAAAGTCCGCTTGATCATTTATGACAAGGAATCGTCCAACAAGGCGATCAAGGACATCAAGGAACAAGAGGTCTACATGGGCGAGATGCCCCTGATGACCGAGAACGGTACCTTCGTTGTAAACGGTACCGAGCGTGTAATTGTTTCCCAGCTCCACCGTTCACCTGGTGTGTTCTTTGATCACGACAAGGGCAAGACCCACTCATCCGGCAAGCTGCTGTATTCAGCCCGGGTGATTCCTTACCGTGGCTCATGGCTCGACTTCGAATTCGATCCGAAGGACTCCGTGTTCGTTCGTATCGACCGTCGTCGTAAGCTGCCTGCGTCTATTCTGCTGCGCGCGCTGAATTACACCTCCGAGCAGATGCTGGAGATGTTCTTCGAAACCAGTAAGTTCTCGCTGGGCGAAGAAGTGTGCAAGCTCGAGCTGGTGCCAAGCCGCCTGCGTGGTGATATTGCGACGTTTGATATCAAGGACCAGGACGGCAACGTAATTGCCGAAGAAGGTCGTCGTATCACGGCTCGCCATATCAAGCAGCTGGAAAAAGCCGGCATTACCGAGCTGGAAGTACCAACCGAATATCTCTACGGTCGTGTTCTGGCCAAGGACATGATCGATCAGTCGACCGGCGAAGTGCTGGTGGAGTGCAACACCGAACTGACCGAGGAAGTGGTTACCAAGATCCTCGATGCCGGTGTTAAAGACATTGAGACCCTGTACACCAACGACCTGGATTGCGGTCCGTTCATGTCCGATACCCTGCGTATCGACCCGACCCGCACCCCGCTGGAAGCGTTGGTTGAAATCTACCGCATGATGCGCCCGGGCGAGCCGCCCACCAAGGACTCTGCGGAAACCTTGTTCAACAACCTGTTCTTCTCTGAAGAGCGGTATGACCTGTCTGCGGTTGGCCGGATGAAGCTGAACCGTCGTCTGGGCCGTGAAGAGAGCACAGGCGAAGGCATTCTGACCCACGAAGACATCATTGATGTCCTCAAGACCCTGATCGCCATCCGTAACGGCCAGGGCCAGGTGGATGACATCGATAACCTGGGTAACCGTCGCGTACGTTGCGTTGGCGAGATGGCCGAGAACCAGTTCCGTGTAGGCCTGGTGCGGGTAGAGCGTGCGGTTCGCGAGCGTCTGAGCCTTGCTGAAAGCGAAGGCCTGATGCCGCAGGACCTGATCAACGCCAAGCCGGTTGCTGCAGCGGTTAAGGAATTCTTCGGTTCCAGCCAGTTGTCCCAGTTTATGGACCAGAACAACCCGTTGTCCGAAGTCACGCACAAGCGTCGTATCTCTGCCTTGGGCCCGGGTGGTCTGACCCGTGAGCGTGCAGGCTTTGAGGTGCGGGACGTACACCCGACCCATTACGGCCGTGTGTGCCCGATCGAGACTCCGGAAGGTCCGAACATCGGTCTGATCAACTCGCTGGCTACCTACGCCCGTTCCAACTCCTACGGCTTCCTCGAAAGCCCGTACCGGAAGGTAGTAGAGGGTGTGGTAACGGACGAAGTGGTTTACCTCTCCGCAATCGAAGAGAGCAACTACGTTATCGCCCAGGCCAGCGCCGCGACTGACGAAGGCAAGCGCCTGACTGACGAGCTGGTAACCGTTCGTCACCAGAACGAATTTACCGTGGCTCCGCCGGAAGCGGTTAACTTCATGGACGTTTCCCCGCGCCAGGTTGTGTCGGTAGCGGCGTCCCTGATTCCGTTCCTGGAGCACGACGATGCTAACCGGGCCCTGATGGGTGCGAACATGCAGCGCCAGGCGGTTCCGACGCTGAAATCACAGGTTCCGCTGGTAGGAACCGGTGTAGAGCGCACCGTAGCCCAGGATTCCGGTGTCTGTGTAACAGCCCGTCGTGGTGGTGTGATCGAAAGCGTTGACGCCGCCCGTATCGTGGTTCGTGTAAACAACGAAGAAACCGAAGCCGGTGATGCAGGTGTGGATATCTACAACCTCACCAAGTACACCCGCTCTAACCAGAACACCTGTATCAACCAGCGTTCCATCGTGCGTCAGGGTGATGTGATTGCCCGTGGTGACGTTCTGGCGGATGGTCCGTCTGTGGATTTGGGTGAGCTGGCGCTGGGCCAGAACATGCGCATCGCGTTCATGCCCTGGAACGGTTACAACTTCGAGGATTCCATCCTGATCTCCGAAAAGGTGGTTCAGGAAGACCGTCTGACCACGATCCACATCCAGGAACTGACCTGTGTGGCCCGTGACACCAAGCTGGGTAGCGAAGAAATCACTGCGGATATTCCGAACGTGGGTGAAAGCGCGCTGTCCAAGCTGGACGAGTCCGGTATTGTTTACATCGGTGCAGAAGTAGGCCCCGGCGACATTCTGGTGGGCAAGGTGACTCCGAAAGGCGAAACCCAGCTGACACCGGAAGAGAAGCTGCTGCGTGCCATCTTCGGTGAGAAGGCGTCTGACGTAAAAGACACTTCCCAGCGCGTTCCGACCGGTACCCGCGGCACCGTTATCGATGTGCAGGTGTTTACCCGTGACGGTATCGAGAAAGATGCCCGTGCGCAGTCCATCGAGAAAGAGCAGCTCGACAAGTACCGTAAGGACCTGAAGGACGAGTACCGTATCGTTGAAGGTGCCACTTACGAGCGTCTGATGGTTGCCCTGAAAGGCCAGGAAGTGATCAGCGGCCCGGGCCTGAAGAAAGGCGCGAAGCTGGATGAAGCCTACCTGGCCGAACTGCCGCGTCCGGACTGGTTCAAGCTGCGCATGAAGGACGAAGCCCTGAACGAGCTGCTGGAGAAATCCGAGCAGGGTCTGGAAGAGCGCAAGAAAGAGCACGAAGCGCGCTTCGACGACAAGAAGGGCAAGCTGCAGCAAGGCGATGACCTGGCTCCGGGCGTTCTGAAAATCGTCAAGGTGTACCTGGCGATCAAGCGTCGCATCCAGCCGGGTGACAAGATGGCGGGTCGTCACGGTAACAAGGGTGTTATCTCTGCGGTTATGCCGATCGAGGATATGCCTTACGACGAGCACGGCACCACCGTGGACATCGTACTGAACCCGCTGGGTGTTCCGTCGCGGATGAACGTTGGTCAGGTTCTGGAAACCCACCTGGGCGCAGCCGCCAAGGGTCTGGGTGAAAAGATCAGCCGCATGCTGGACGAGCAGCGCAAGATCCTCGAGTTGCGCAAGCTGCTGGACGAGATCTACAACCACTCCGACGAGGTGTTCAAGGTTGACCTGGATAGCCTGTCCGATCAGGAAATCCTGGAGCTGTGTAACAACCTGCGCGGTGGTGTTCCCATGGCAACACCGGTCTTCGACGGTGCCAAGGAAGCTGAGGTCAAGCACATGCTGGCCCTGGCAGACCTGGATACCAGTGGTCAGACCAAACTGTACGATGGCCGTACCGGCGACGCGTTTGACCGTCCGGTGACTGTGGGCTACATGTACATGCTCAAGCTGAACCACTTGATCGACGACAAGATGCACGCTCGTTCTACCGGCTCTTACAGCCTGGTTACCCAGCAGCCGCTGGGTGGTAAGGCTCAGTTCGGTGGTCAGCGCTTCGGTGAGATGGAAGTTTGGGCTCTGGAGGCATACGGTGCCGCCTACACCCTGCAGGAAATGCTCACTGTTAAGTCTGACGACGTTAACGGCCGGACCAAGATGTACAAGAACATTGTCGATGGCGATCATCGCATGGAGCCGGGCATGCCCGAATCCTTCAACGTTCTTGTCAAGGAAATCCGCTCGTTGGGTATCGACATCGAGCTGGAATCCGAGTGAGCCGAATTGTTTTTGGCAGCGTGAGCGGGCACCCCGTGTGCCCGCCCGAGATTAACGCCATCCGGAGCTTTAACTGATGAAAGATTTGCTGAATCTTCTCAAGAGCCAGAATCAGAGCAAGGAATTCGACGCGATCCGTATTGGTCTTGCGTCGCCTGACATGATTCGTTCCTGGTCTTTTGGCGAAGTAAAAAAGCCTGAGACCATTAACTACCGTACCTTCAAGCCGGAGCGTGACGGTCTTTTCTGTGCCAAGATCTTCGGCCCGATCAAGGACTACGAATGCCTGTGCGGCAAGTACAAGCGCCTGAAGCACCGCGGTGTTATCTGCGAAAAGTGTGGCGTTGAAGTTGCACTGGCCAGCGTTCGCCGTGAGCGCATGGGTCATATCGAGCTGGCCAGCCCGGTTGCCCACATCTGGTTCCTGAAGTCTCTGCCGTCC
Source organism: Marinobacter sp. G11 (assembly GCF_021282325.1). Classification (NCBI taxonomy): domain Bacteria; kingdom Pseudomonadati; phylum Pseudomonadota; class Gammaproteobacteria; order Pseudomonadales; family Marinobacteraceae; genus Marinobacter; species Marinobacter sp. G11. The sequence continues at coordinate 7,258 of NZ_JAJSPB010000044.1, read as the reverse complement.
CGCATCGGCCTGATGCTGGACATGACCCTGCGCGATATCGAGCGGGTTCTGTACTTCGAGAGCTTTATTGTTATCGATCCGGGTATGACCACCCTGGAGAAGGGCCAGCTGCTGAACGACGAGCAGTACTACGAAGCCCTGGAAGAGTTCGGTGATGAATTCGACGCCCGTATGGGTGCTGAAGCCATCAAGGAACTGCTGGAAGATATCGACCTGCAGGCAGAAGTTGACGGCCTGCGTGAAGAAATCCCGCAGACCAATTCCGAAACCAAGATCAAGAAATTCAGCAAGCGTCTGAAGATTCTTGAGGCGTTCCTGTACTCCGGCAACAAGCCGGGCGATATGGTAATGACCGTGTTGCCGGTTCTGCCGCCGGATCTGCGCCCGCTGGTTCCGCTGGACGGTGGCCGTTTTGCCACCTCCGACCTGAACGATCTGTACCGTCGGGTAATCAACCGGAACAACCGTCTCAAGCGCCTGCTGGAGCTGAATGCTCCTGACATCATCGTGCGTAACGAGAAGCGGATGCTCCAGGAAGCTGTAGATGCCCTGCTGGATAACGGTCGTCGTGGCCGTGCCATCACCGGCACCAACAAGCGCCCGCTGAAGTCCCTGGCTGACATGATCAAGGGTAAGCAAGGCCGCTTCCGTCAGAACCTGCTGGGTAAGCGTGTGGACTACTCTGGCCGTTCGGTCATCGTAGTGGGTCCGTACCTGCGCCTGCACCAGTGCGGTCTGCCCAAGAAGATGGCCCTGGAGCTGTTCAAGCCGTTCATTTTCTCCAAGCTTGAGCACCGTGGCCTGGCGACCACCATCAAGGCCGCCAAGAAGATGGTTGAGCGCGAAGAAGGCGTGGTATGGGATATCCTCGACGAAGTTATCCGCGAGCACCCGATCATGCTGAACCGGGCGCCGACCCTGCACCGTCTGGGTATCCAGGCGTTCGAGCCGGTACTGATTGAAGGTAAGGCTATCCAGCTGCACCCGCTGGTGTGTGCGGCCTACAACGCCGACTTCGACGGTGACCAGATGGCGGTACACGTACCGCTGACCCTGGAAGCCCAGCTCGAAGCCCGTGCGCTGATGATGTCTACCAACAACGTGCTGTCGCCGGCCAACGGCGAGCCGATCATCGTACCGTCCCAGGACGTGGTATTGGGTCTGTACTACATGACCCGTGAGCGCCACGCAGCCCAGGGTGAAGGCATGGTGTTTGCCGACATCAAGGAAGCACACCGCGCCTACGGTGCCGGCAAGGTAGACCTTCAGGCCAAGGTGAAAGTGCGCGTTAAGGAAGTGGCCATCGCCGAAGATGGCAGCCGCTCCGAAGCCTACCGCCTGGTTGACACCACGGTCGGTCGTGCACTGTTGTTTGATATCGTTCCCGACGGCCTGCCGTTCGAGATCGTGAACAAGCCGATGGTGAAGAAAGCGATTTCCAACCTGATCAACACCTGTTACCGGGATGCTGGTCTGAAGGACACCGTTATCTTTGCCGACCAGCTGATGTACATGGGTTACCACTACGCAACCCGTTCCGGTATCTCTATCGGTTTCAACGACTTCGAGATTCCTCCGGAGAAGTACGAGCTGGTTGACGCGGCTTCTGAAGAAGTAAAAGACATCGAGAACCAGTACGCGTCCGGTCTGCTGACCCAGGGCGAGAAGTACAACAAGGTTATCGACATCTGGTCCCGCGCTAACGACAAAGTGTCCAAGGCGATGATGGAGCGTCTGTCCAAAGAGCAGGTTATTGGCCCCGATGGCCAGCCGGTGAAGGGCGAAGACGGCGAAGACCTGATGCAGGAGTCTTTCAACTCCGTTTACATGATGGCCGATTCCGGTGCGCGGGGTTCCGCGGCCCAGATTCGTCAGCTGTCCGGTATGCGTGGTCTGATGGCCAAGCCGGATGGTTCCATCATCGAAACGCCGATCACCGCAAACTTCCGTGAAGGTCTGAACGTACTCCAGTACTTTATCTCCACCCACGGTGCTCGTAAGGGTCTGGCGGATACCGCTCTGAAGACCGCGAACTCCGGTTACCTGACTCGTCGTCTGGTAGACGTATCCCAAGACCTCGTGGTTACCGAAGAGGACTGTGGTACCGACGAAGGCCTGCTGATGACGCCGCACATCGAAGGTGGCGACGTGGTTGTGCCTCTGGGCGATCGTGTTCTGGGTCGTGTTACCGCCCGTGACGTGTTCACCCCGACTGACAAGGACAACGCCGTTGTTCCTGCCGGTACACTGCTGGACGAGAAAACCGTCGAGATGGTTGAGCGTGCCGGTGTTGACGAAATCTGGGTGCGCTCTGCGATCACCTGTGATACCCGTCACGGTATCTGTTCCAAGTGTTACGGCCGCGACCTGGCCCGTGGCCATCGCGTAAACGTGGGCGAGGCAGTCGGTGTTATTGCTGCTCAGTCCATCGGTGAGCCGGGTACCCAGCTGACCATGCGTACGTTCCACATCGGTGGTGCCGCAAGCCGGGCGTCTGCAGTGGATAATATCCAGGTCAAGCATGGTGGCACCGTACGCCTGCATAACCTGAAATCCATCGAGAAGACCGACGGTTCTCTGGTTGTGGTGTCCCGTTCCTCTGCATTGGCGATCGCCGATGAGCAGGGTCGTGAGCGCGAGTGGTACAAGTTGCCGTATGGTGCTGTGCTGTCCGTGAAGAACGGCGACCTGGTTGAAGCCGGTGTCGTGGTTGCCAAGTGGGATCCGCACACTCACCCGATCATCGCGGAAGCGAAGGGCACCGCCAAGTTCGTCAATATGGAAGAGGGCATTACTGTCCGCACCCAGGCTGACGAGCTGACCGGTCTGTCCACCATGGAAGTGATTGACCCGAAAGAGCGTCCGGCTGCTGGTAAGGACATTCGTCCGGCTATCCAGCTGATTGACGACGCAGGTGAGGAAGTGGAGCTGCCGGGTGGTGGCGCCGCAATCTTCTTCCTGCCGGCGAACGCACTGGTGACCATGGCCAATGGCGCGAATGTGGAGCTGGGTGACGTTGTAGCCCGTATTCCGCAGGAAAGCTCCAAGACCCGGGATATTACCGGTGGTCTGCCGCGGGTTGCCGACCTGTTCGAGGCCCGTCGCCCGAAAGAATCTGCCATCCTGGCTGAAATCAGCGGTGTGGTCTCCTTCGGTAAGGAAACCAAGGGCAAGAAGCGTCTGGTGATTACACCGAAAGACGATGATGCCTACGAGGTTCTGATTCCGAAGCACCGTCAGCTGAACGTGTTCGAGGGTGAAACGGTTGAGAAGGGTGAGGTTATCTCCGATGGCCCGTCCAACCCGCACGACATCCTGCGCCTGCTGGGTGTGGTAGAACTGGCGAAGTACATCACCAACGAAATTCAGGACGTTTACCGTCTGCAGGGTGTTGTCATCAACGATAAACACATTGAGGTTATCGTTCGCCAGATGCTGCGCAAGGTGGAAATCACCAATCCGGGCGACACTACGTTGCTGTCCGGCGACCAGGTGGAAATCACCCAGGTACTGGAAGAGAACGAAAAGGCTGTGGCTGCAGATAAAGATCCGGCAAGGTTCGAGCGTCTGCTGCTGGGTATCACCAAAGCATCGCTGGCAACAGAATCGTTTATCTCTGCTGCCTCGTTCCAGGAAACCACCCGGGTTCTTACCGAGGGTGCGGTTACCGGAAAACGCGATTACCTGCGTGGCCTGAAAGAAAACGTTGTAGTGGGTCGACTGATTCCGGCTGGTACCGGTCTGGCTTACCACAGCGAGCGTCGTCGCAAGCGTGACCTGGAAGAGCAGGGCATTACTGCAGCCGACGTAGAAGAAGCTCTGAGCGCTGAACTTAATCGCGAAAGCTGATTGAGGCGCGCCATTCTCCGGGTAGATACCTATCCGGAGGGTGGTTAAAAAGAGAACAGTCATCTTGACTGAATCGGGGCGCAGGCTTACACTTGCGTCCCTTAAATTTTACCCCCTGCACAGGGGGTAAGTTTCATTGGTATGGTTTTTGGAGTTTGCTTACATGGCAACGATTAATCAGTTGGTGCGTAAGCCTCGTAAGCGCAAGGTAGCCAAGAGCGACGTTCCTGCTCTCCAGGCTTGTCCTCAGCGCCGTGGTGTGTGCACTCGTGTGTACACCACAACGCCGAAGAAGCCGAACTCAGCACTTCGTAAAGTGTGCCGTGTTCGTCTGACTAACGGCTTCGAGGTTTCCTCTTACATTGGTGGTGAAGGTCACAACCTTCAGGAGCACAGTGTTGTGCTGATCCGTGGCGGTCGAGTAAAAGACCTTCCGGGTGTGCGCTATCACACTGTTCGCGGTACTTTGGACACCCAGGGTGTTCAGAACCGTAAGCAGGGCCGCTCCAAGTACGGTGCAAAACGACCCAAGTCCTGATGTCCCGAGCGGGTATCTTTTATCGTTGCTTGTAAGAACGGTAAGAGTAAGGCTGAGTAGCATTTGCTATCTCAGGGGTTCCTGAAGACCTTTTTAGATATAAGGGCTTATCGATGCCTAGAAGAAGAGTTGCAGCAAAACGGGAAATCATTCCCGATCCTAAATTCGGCAGTGCACGCCTTGCCAAGTTCATCAACCACGTGATGGAAAGCGGCAAGAAGTCTGTTGCAGAGCGCATTGTTTATGGCGCGCTCGATATCGTTGCCGAAAAATCCAAGGAAGAGCCGATCGAAATGTTCGAGAAGGCCCTGGAGAACATCCAGCCGATGGTGGAAGTTAAGTCCCGTCGTGTGGGTGGTGCTACTTACCAGGTGCCGGTAGAAGTACGGCCTTCCCGTCAGAACGCGCTGGCCATGCGCTGGCTCGTTGAATACTCACGGAAGCGCGGCGAGAAGAGCATGGCTCAACGTCTGGCTGGCGAGATTCTTGATGCGGCCGACAGCAAGGGCGCCGCAGTGAAGAAGCGCGAAGACGTGCATCGCATGGCAGAAGCCAACAAGGCATTCTCTCACTTCCGTTTCTAACAAGCCGAGGTTTATATCGTGGCACGCAAGACTCCTATCAAACGTTACAGAAACATTGGTATCTGTGCACACGTGGATGCGGGCAAGACTACTACCACCGAGCGTATTCTTTACTACACCGGTCGTAGTCACAAAATGGGTGAGACCCATGACGGCGCTTCCACAACAGACTGGATGGAGCAGGAGCAGGAGCGTGGTATCACCATCACGTCTGCCGCTGTTACAACCTTCTGGCAGGGTATGGACAAGCAGTATCCCGAGCACCGCGTCAACATCATCGACACACCAGGCCACGTTGACTTCACTATCGAAGTAGAGCGTTCTCTGCGTGTTCTTGATGGTGCCGTGGTTGTGTTCTGTGGCTCCTCAGGTGTTGAGCCGCAGTCCGAGACTGTATGGCGTCAGGCCAACAAGTACGAAGTTCCGCGCATGGTGTTCGTCAACAAGATGGACCGTGCCGGCGCTGACTTTATGCGCGTGGTCGAGCAGATTCGCCAGCGTTTGGGTGCGACTGCCGTGCCCATCCAGCTGCCGATTGGTGCTGAAGATGAGTTCGAGGGCATCGTCGACCTGCTGCGCATGAAGGCGATCTACTGGAATGAAGCTGATCAGGGTATGACTTACGAGCTTCGTGACATCCCTGAGAACATGCAGGCAGAAGCCGAGAAGGCGCGCGAGCAGATGATCGAAGCTGCCGCTGAAGCCAACGAAGAGTTTATGGACAAGTACCTCGAAGGCGAAGAGCTGACCTACGAAGAGATCAAGCAGGGTCTGCGTGCTCGTACCATCGCCAACGAAATCGTACTGGCCACCTGTGGTTCTGCGTTCAAGAACAAGGGTGTTCAGGCGGTACTGGATGCCGTTATTGAATTCCTGCCGGCTCCGGATGAAGTTAAAGCCATCCGCGGTGAGGTTGACGACGAAGGTTCTGAAGAAACCCGTCCGGTTGATGACGATGCTCCGTTCGCCGCCCTGGCGTTCAAGATCGCTACCGACCCGTTCGTAGGTACTCTGACGTTCTTCCGGGTTTACTCCGGTAAGCTGGAATCCGGTAATGCCGTTTTCAACTCCGTGAAGGGCAAGAAAGAGCGTGTGGGCCGTATGGTTCAGATGCACGCCAACGACCGGGAAGAGATTAAAGAAGTTCTGGCGGGCGATATCGCTGCAGCGATCGGCCTGAAGAACGTCACTACCGGTGACACCCTGTGTGACGAGAATCACAAGATCGTTCTCGAGCGCATGGAATTCCCGGAGCCGGTAATCTCTGTTGCCGTTGAGCCGAAGTCGAAGGCAGACCAGGAGAAGATGGGTGTTGCTCTGGGCAAGCTGGCCCAGGAAGATCCGTCCTTCCGCGTTCGCACCGATGAAGAGACCGGTCAGACCATCATCTCCGGTATGGGCGAGCTGCACCTGGACATCCTGGTTGACCGTATGCGTCGCGAATTCAAGGTAGAGGCCAACATCGGTAAGCCGCAGGTTGCCTACCGTGAGTGCATTCGCAAGCCGGTTGACGTTGAAGGCAAGTTCGTTCGTCAGTCTGGTGGTCGTGGTCAGTATGGTCACGTCAAAGTGAAGATCGAGCCGCTGCCGCTGGATGATGAAGATGCAGAAAACTTCATCTTCGTGAACGAGATCGTTGGTGGTGTGGTTCCGAAGGAATACATCCCGGCGGTTCAGCAGGGTATCGAGGAGCAGATGCAGAACGGCTGTCTGGCCGGCTATCCGCTGCTGGGTATCAAGGCGACTCTGTACGATGGTTCCTACCACGACGTTGACTCCAACGAGATGGCGTTCAAAATCGCTGGTTCCATGGCGATGAAGAAGGGCGCACTCGAGGCCAACCCTGCGCTTCTCGAGCCGATGATGAAGGTAGAGGTTGTTACCCCTGAAGATTACATGGGTGACGTAGTTGGCGACCTGAACCGTCGTCGCGGCCTCGTGCAGGGCATGGAAGATGTGCCCGCGGGTAAAACTATCCGTGCAGAAGTTCCGTTGTCGGAGATGTTCGGTTACGCCACTGACCTGCGTTCTGCAACACAGGGTCGGGCGTCTTATGCGATGGAGTTCTCCCGCTATATGGAAGCTCCTTCGAACATTGCCGAAGCGATCATTAAAAAGGGTTGATCCCCAGGACTTAAGAAACAGGAAGAGGTGTAACCGTGTCTAAAGCAAAATTTGAGCGTAACAAGCCGCACGTAAACGTGGGCACCATTGGTCACGTTGACCATGGTAAGACCACTCTGACAGCCGCCCTGACTCGTGTATGTCACGAAGTATGGGGCACTGG
>NZ_JAJSPB010000043.1:0-16555 GCF_021282325.1 Marinobacter sp. G11 | reverse complement strand
TGGCCGCTGATCGACGTCAGACTGCACGTTCCGGCATTATCAACCTGCTTTTGACCAAGTGATGGCTCCCGTTAGCGCCGATGGCGCTTTGCGGAGTATACTGGCCTGCAAAGTCACTGATTCAGGAACCAGGTAGACAGAACGATCGATCCAAACTGATCGACGCCGTCCTTTTCCTCGAATTCTTCGCTGCGCCACAGGTAGGTGTAGGCGATCTGCCAGCGATCCCAGGTCAATGCCGCACCCACCTGAGCATCGCCAACCCACTCACGACTGTCAACGGAGTGGCTGTCCTCGAAACTGTTGCCGTCGAGCAGCAGGTTGTGTGCTGTATAGCGCCCTTCTACGGCAGCGAAGACGTACCAGCTAAAGCCCCGATCCCGCCGAAAAGAAGATTGCCCGCCTTGTGCGGGGGCGACTGACGGAATGCCGAAACTACGATCAAGCCCCTCTCCCAAACGAAACCCAAGGCCGCTGGAAGCGTAGGTATACAGGTTGCCGAGCGCAAACCCGGCAGACGGTCCATATTCCAGGCTTAGCTCAGCGACATCCTGTTGTTTAAGCCAGGCCCGTTCATAACCAAAATTAATCACTGGCTCGTTCTCAAGCTGGTTGTCCCAACCCCTCGGCTTGTCTGCCGCAATAAGATCGTGGAAATTTCGTTGGACTACCTCAGCACCGGAAGCCGGTCCTACGATGCCCACGTCGATATGCAGGCTGTCTGCCAAACGCAAGCCACCGTGCTCCCTTTCGCTCAGTAGCGAAATTCCACCAAACAAAAGGCCGGCATAGGGGCGGTCATCTTTAATAAGCGTTTCGACCTCTATATCTTCGGGCGTATAGATCTGTTGCCCGAGCCGGTACGTTACGCCCGCAAGAGTACTGCCAGACCAGCCCGGAATGACGTCCGCAAGACGGCGGGTCCAATGTCGATCCGGGGGCTCAAAGGCCCAGATCACCTCTACGCCGTTGGTGTATTGACCATCGCCACCGGCGGAAAAGGCATCGTTTTCCACTTTCAGGGACAGCAGGCCGTCGGCGGAAGCTGACGTCACAAGGAAGCCCAGCAACAAACCTGAGCACCAACTCCAATAACACTTTTTGCCACGTCGAGATTTCAATAAAGCGCCCTCTGTCAAGGCGGGTTGAACCGGTTGCAAAAGACCATACTCCCGGATGCTGCCCCACTTTCCCATGCCCGTTAATTCGATGATCGGCCAAAAAGGCTAGGACGACTGCCGCACATTATGTTCATTTCGTTCAGTATAAACTAAACGTAACACACTTAATAATTGACTGCCAGCCGTGATGGAACCGTCCTGTGCCGGCGAAATTTGCGGAACGCTCCAATCCTAATCTTGTCGCTCGCGTCTGAAAAATGTCTCGGGTTCAGTAATATTTGGGGTTGGCGGAATTTTCCATAACCCGTTCAAACACACGCAGAGCGACTTCCAGATCCTGGTCTTCAATGCCTTTCAGCATCTCCTCTCGCAAGAGATTCGCCCGCTCATTCAGTTCGCTCGAAAAGCGCTCACCGGTATTGGTAAGGTACAGCAACCTGACGCGCCGATCATGCTTACAGGGCCGTCGTTCAATCAGCCCCTGCTCTTCAAGGCTGTCAAGCAGACGGACCAATGTCGGATTCTCGATCGTCATCAAATGGGCTAACTCCCGCTGGGTCAATCCTTCACCACCACGCTGCAGGCAGACCATGGTGAACCAACGAGCTTGGGTAACCCCCAGGTCTTTCAGGCGCTCATCCAGTAACTTGCGCCAGCGCCTTGCCACTCGGGCATTGGCGAAGGGAAACTGATCTCGAGGGATTTGCGGGTCCATATCACTGTCCTGCTATTGCTGATTCAGTAACAGTAAATCGTAAGCTAATCATATAGACAAGCGTCAGTTACACATTAGCCAGGTTTGCGCCAGATCAATATGCAACATCACGCGGATTCCGAGGCCAGCTAAGGAACTTCTCCTTCCAGTGAGACAGGTAACTCCTCACTTCTTCAGAGACAGGAGGCCTTCAGCGTATTGTCGCCCTGGTAGACACCCTTGCTGAGTGACCGGCAACCGGCTTAAAAAAGCTGGCGCCGAGCACTCCACAACGCCGTAGCATCTTCACTCGAAACCAGCCAGGTCTTCGGCACGGCGTCTTCCAGGCAATCCGCATTCGCCATGGTCAGTCCCCGGTCGAGTAGAGCCTGCAAGGACGACAACAAGGCCAAGTTCCGCTTATCGGGCAGAATGGCATGAACTCTGGGGTTGGGTGACCAAAAACTGGTAGTTCAATAGGTTGAGAGTGTTTTTGGGCTATTTTTCACGTTTGTCTGCCAACCCTCGAATAGCCTCACCTTCGTTATAGGTAACGCCATTAAAGGTTTCGCCGTCGTTGCGGGCGATATGGCCAAGCGCGAGGTGTTGTGCGGAGAAGTCAGTGCCGCCATCAATCTGGCCGACCTGAATGTCGTCAATATTAACGCGGGTTTCAACATCAATGCCCAGCGTCATTCGGGTGTAATCCACCCCATTGCCGGGAATATTTTCGATGTTCATAAAGGCCTGCCCGGTAACCTCCCCCATTCTGTTGTCAGAAATGGGTTCAAGCTCCGCCTGGGCAACGGGCGAAATACCCAGCAGGAGCGTGGCAAGGGCAGCGCATCCATACGCTAACTTTGTCATAGTTCGTGTCTCTGAATTGTTTTAGTGAGCCGATTTCAACGCCCAGCTCGCTATGCCGCCCGTTTATTATGTTTTTCCGGTGCTGGCACAGGGTTCGCTTTATTCTGTGTAACAAACTGTTTCTGGCGAACCTCAATCCTCACTATACTCAGACAAAGCAAATCAAAGAGTGAACAGCATCACATCCACTCATTACCCGAAGGTTAACTTACACCTTCCATGATGCCGTTCACACTCAGGCTAAAATCAGGCTTCCTGCCAGCTCTGAACCGCTTCCTTACCGTACTTGTCACGCCACTCGTTCAGAGTCTTGTGGTTGCCGCCACGGGTTTTAACCACTTCACCGGTGTGCGGGTTCTTGTAGGTTTTCAGGGGGCGCTTGGCACGGGTGCCTGCAGGCGCTTCAACCTTGCCGCCAGCAATGGTGGGATCAATCGCAGCCAGAATCTGAAGCACGTCTTTCGGAGACTTGTCGAACTGCTTCATCAAATCACGAACCTTGTTTTCAAACTCCAGCTCGGATTTCAAAGCCTGATCTTTTTCCAGCTTCTCCAGCTCTGCAGCCAGCTTTTCCATCAGCTGCTTCTTCTGGTAATAATCGTTAATTTTTGCCATGAAATTAAAACCTGTTATCTGTGGGGTTTTAAACAAAGATCATAAAGACCATGTGTCGGGCGGAATAATAATAAACAAATAGGGGTATGGCAAAGTTATTTGTTTAAAGACTCTTCATGATCTCTTGCGCACTTGCCTGATAAGTATTAACCATTACACCGCCCACTTCACAAAACTCCGGATTGGCCTTGCAATAATGCTCGATATCCTGCGCCACTAACTCTAACTTACTGGCCAGCAACTCAAGATCTTTGTAAACCTGCAACGCAGACATACCACAAGACAGTCGGCCAAACTGCACGAGATAATCAACCGGCCACCAAACCTTCCGGCCCTGAAGAGTCAGCGCAGGAACATCCCCGCCCAGATAAGGTGTGGTTGAAACAATGTCGTACACCGGCGCAAGCCACCTTTTCGCAAAGGGACTCTCATACAGCAAACCAAAGTTCTTCAAATGAGCATCACCATTGCGAACCGCCCACGACACCGCCACAGAAAGAAACAACCACCGCAAATCCCGAACCCGATATTCAGGAGAAAGATACGCCCTCATGGTTTTGGTCAGTTTTTCATAACTGCCAGAATACTTGTCTGCAGGCAAAAGGCCCTGCAACACACAGGCATCTTCAAAACCCAGCCAATTGCCCGAATCATCGCGGTCAAAGCGGATCATAACAAACAAACGCCCGTTATCCGACAAATAAAAATCCGGAACCGGTAAACCGCAGGCTTTCGCCACTGTCATGCAGAAATATTCATTAGCCGCCAACTGGGGATAATCGTCGCCCCAGGTCTTTACAATATAACCGCGGGTTCGAAGTGTGGTTTTCTCGCTGATCGTGCCGGGCACAAGCACCTTTGGCTGCACGCCGGACACTCCGGATCGAAGGGCGTACTTATCCAGAAGCTCCTCAAATAGCCCGGCATTATCCGCACTCAAGAGCGACGACAAAGACTCCCCATCGGCGAATTCACTACTCGCTTCCGCGCCAGGGTCAGAAACCACCACGCGCCCAACCTGGTGCCGCCCCAAAGCGGCCAGAACGGTCAGATCACCCGAGCCATAAAGCTTGGCCACATGCTTGCGAATGATATCGCCCAGATAACCTTCCGGCAGATTCTGGGCAAACACCGGATGCAAGCCATCATAGGAATACACCTGCCCCGCCACCGGCATGGTCACAGACACCGCCGAGCTCTCCGGCACTTCCGCCCCATACATAAAAACAGCAGGCTCCGGCCGGCCCGGCGCCGCCAGATCGCCTACAACCTCTCCGGAAACCTCCACAACAGCCCGATGCAAGCTACTCATACGTCGCCCTGCCCTCTATCCCGCTTCAGATCATTCAGCGTAGGCAACGCGCCGGCAGGCCTTACCGCAAACTCCAGCCCCAGCACCGCCAGGATACGCTCCAGTTTCGCATAGCCCAGCTCCGGCAACCGCTGATTCTCCAGCCGGGATAACGTAGTACGATCAACCCCCGCCAGCTCCGCCAGGGACTGCATCGACAACCCCGCTCGCTTGCGCTCGGTTCGGATGAGAACGGCCAACTCGGTGAGATCCACGTGAATATAATCCTCAAATTATCTTCCGGTAATTGAGTGTAGCGTATATTCACAAAAACAAAAAACGGGGTCAGACCCCCAGTACATTTGGCACGATGAAATGTACTGGGGGTCTGACCCCGCTATTTTTTAGGGCCCGACCCCTTTGTAGACTGGATGGCTTGGTGCCTTACTGTGTACTACAGCCGGAAGTCGGCCTGCCCCAGCGGCAACACGCCTTTGAGATCACACAGCACGCCGTTGTCGCCGGTGTAGCTGCGCAGCTCTTCAGCGCTCATGGCGGCGTATTCGTTGTGAGGAACGGCCAGGAATACAGCGTCGTATTTTCCTTTCTCCGGGTTATCCACCAGGGTGATGCCATATTCGTGTTCGGCTTCAGCGTTATCAGCCCAGCAGTCGGTTACGTCGACTGAACAACCGAAATCACGCAGCTCTTCAACCACGTCAATTACCCGGGTATTACGCAAATCCGGGCAGTTTTCCTTGAAGGTCAGGCCCATTACCAGCACGCGGGAATTGGCAATCGTCAGGCCGCGCTTGATCATAATCTTTACTAATTGCGCGGCGGCATAGGGGCCCATATTGTCGTTAACACGACGGCCGGCCAGGATAATATCCGGGTGATAGCCAATCGCCTCGGCTTTATGAGTCAGGTAATACGGGTCTACACCAATACAATGGCCGCCCACCAGGCCGGGCTTGAACGGCAGGAAGTTCCACTTGGTGCCCGCAGCCGCCAGCACTTCGTGGGTATCAATGCCCAGCCGCGCGAAAATCATCGACAGCTCGTTCATCAGGGCGATGTTCAGATCGCGCTGGGTGTTCTCAATCACCTTCGCCGCTTCCGCCACCTTGATGGAACTGGCCTTGTGGGTGCCGGCCGTGATAATGCCTGCGTACAGTGCATCCACCTCGTCCGCAATCTCCGGAGTGGAGCCGGATGTCACCTTCATAATGGTGGTCACCCGATGCTCCTTGTCGCCCGGGTTGATCCGCTCCGGGCTGTAGCCGGCGTAAAAATCCTTGTTGAACGTCAGGCCGGAAACCTTCTCCAGCACCGGCACACACACCTCTTCGGTCGCGCCCGGATACACCGTAGATTCGTAAATCACGATATCGCCGGCCTTCAGCACCTTACCCACGCTCTCGCTGGCCTTCACCAGCGGCGTCAGGTCCGGGGTTTTGAACTCGTCAATCGGAGTCGGCACCGTCACGATGTAAATCTGGCAATCGGCAATGCCGTCCAGAGAGTCGGTGAACGACAACTTACTCGCCGCCCCCAGCTCCTCACGGGAAACCTCGCGGGTGAAATCCACGCCATCCTTCAGCTCAGCAATACGGCCAGCATTGATATCGAAGCCCACCACCTCACGCTTCTCGCCAAACGCCACCGCCAACGGCAGCCCCACATAGCCAAGGCCAACAACCGCAATCTTCTTCATCCATCCTCCAAACTGCGTTTGGGGGTCAGACCCCGGATACATTTCATCATGCCAAATGTACCGGGGGTCTGACCCCGAATTAAAATTAATGGGGTACCAGGACTTCGGTGCCGGGTACCATTGGTTTCAGTTGTGCTTGCAGTGCCCGCTTGGCATCGTCATCGCCGTGCACTACACGAATCTGTTTGGGCGCGTCGGGGATGCCTTCCACGAAGCGCAGTAAATCACTCTGCCCCGCGTGGGCCGAATAGCCGCCGACCTGGTGAACCTGGGCGCGGATATCATAGCGTTCGCCATCAAGTTCTACCCAACCACCTCTAGAGCCATAGGTGAGAATGTCTCGGCCCGGCGTTCCGGCAGCCTGATATCCGACGAACAACACGTCGTTACGGGCATCGCCCAGCATAGCTTTCAGATAATTCACCACCCTGCCCCCGGCGCACATGCCGGAGCCGGCCAGCACCACGCAGGGGCGGTGAGATTTGGCCAGGTATTCTACGGCATTCAGGTGGTCTTCGTGGGAGTTGATCACAGTGAGCTGTTCGAAAGACAGCGGGTGGCGGCCGGCTTTTACCAGGGCGCGGGCCTCGGCGTCCCAGAAGGGTTTGAGGTCCCGGTAGATTTTGGTGAACTCGGCGGCCAGGGGCGAATCTACAACTATCTCTAGTTGGTCCCAGGTGAGAGGTTTACCGGAGATGGGCTCAGGCAGAAGGGTGGGGTCTGACCCCAAAGGGTCAGACCCCTTTGTAGCCTGCGAATTCTGCTGCTTATTGTCTGACTGGGGTCTGTCCCCACGTGGACTGACCCCGCTGGCACCAAGCTCAGCAACAGGCTCATCCCCAAACTCTGCAATCAGCCCCTCAATCTCGTAAAGCAACTCCTGCGTCCGCCCAATACTAAACGCCGGCACCAGCACCTTGCCACCATCGGCCAGCGCATGTTCCAGCACCCGCTTCAACCGGTAACGCCGGGTTTCCCGATCTTCGTGGTCTTTGTCACCGTAGGTGCTTTCAATCACCAACCGGTCTGCCCGCTCAGGCGAAACCGGCTCCGGCAGCAACGGCGAGTGTTGCGCACCCAGGTCTCCGCTGAACACCACACGCTCCTCATAACTCCCGGCCCGGGCATCGCACTCCACATACGCCGACCCAAGAATATGCCCAGCCCGCTGCAATCGCACCGAAAGCGAACACTCACCCTCATCAAACACCTCATGCCACTGGCCATAAGGCACCGGCACAAGGCGGGAGCGGATCAAATCCAGCACGCGGTTGATTAACGAACGATCCCGGGTGAAGCCAATCTTCAGGGCGTCTTCCAGGATTTCCGGCAGCATGATGGCGGAAGGCTCGGAGCAGATGATAGGGCCATCAAAGCCGGCGGCAAGCAGGTAGGGAATCCGGCCTACGTGGTCTATGTGCACGTGGGTGACCACCAGGGCGCGGATGTGGGTGATGGAGAAGTCGATGGCCAGGTCGCCAGCATTGGCCCGCTGCTTGTCTTCCTGGCCCTGGAACAGGCCGCAGTCTATCAGGATGCCCAGATGGGAGTCCGGCGCTGACAGAAGGGTGGGGTCTGACCCCAGAGGGTCAGACCCCTTTGTAGCCTGCGGGTTCTGGCGCCCAATGTCTGACAGGGGTCTGTCCCTACGTGGACTGACCCCCATGGCACCAGACTCAGCCCTACCAACCCGAAGCTCATGGCAAGAGCCAGTCACCCCATTCACCGCACCATGGTGCAAAATCTCAATCATCTCAACATTCCTTGTTGCCTGGTACTATAATCCACCATGCTTGGCCCAAAAGTCTGCCGGCGTTATCACCGGGAACTCATCAGCCAAGACAAGCAGGTCTTTATCGCCCGTTACGAGGTAATCCACGCCATGGAGCTTCATTCCTGCCAGAAGCGTGCCCAAAACCGGCGTATCGTTTTCATCCCTCACGGCACCGTCGGGTAAAGCCTCCGGATCAACCAACTCCGCCAGAAAACTGAGAATATCCACAAAGTCATCAATTTCAGACTCGGTCATGCCATGACGATGAGCCAGCCGCGGCAGTACCCTGCGAATTTCGCCTAGAATAAACTCGGAGAGAACCACATCCAGTGCCCCGCCACGCCAAGCCTGCATGATTTTTCCGGGAATGCTTGAAGGGTATGCCAAACCTGAAATTATTACATTGGTATCAAGAACTACCTGAATAGAAGCCATCCCTGGTTAAAACTCCTAAGGGTTTTCCGACCGGACGCCGGAAACAGCATCCTCTATTTCCCGAAGCCCCTCATCCTGAGGAACCCCGGAAAACCCTTGCTCAAGGCGGGCGCTCAACGCATCAAACCGAGCCTCCAGGCGACGAATACGGTTGAACAAACGAGCATCCACTAAAGCGGCCACGGGCTTGCCGTCTTTCTTGATCAAGACACTATCATGCCGGTATTGAACCTGATTTATCATCTCGCCCAGGTTCTGGCGGAATTTCACTGCGCTGGTTTCAGTAATCATGGCAGCCTCCAACCATATCAATCATAATGATCATATCGCTACCAGGCACTAAACGCCAGAGGCTTGTCTGGGTATGGTACCTACCCAAACACAGTTCAGCTGGAGCCCTCAAACATCCTGCGGCGAAACCCCAAACTTCAGCACCTTGCCATCCGGCCTGACCTCATTCACCCCCTGCCCGCCGTTACACCAAACCAGGTCCGCCAGCTCGCCATTCGGCGCATAGCCAGTCCGCGCCTGCTTCAATAGTTCAATAACCGCCTGACAATCAAACGCCTGGCTGGCATGAGCGAACTTGCTCAGAAAATCTTCCACCTCCGCCCACGGCAGAGAAACCTCCCGGGCCATCATAATCCGAGGATGAGCCGTACCTTGCGGATTATCACCAATCAGAAGCTCTTCATACAATTTCTCACCAGGGCGCAGGCCGGTGTAGATAATCTCTATATCGCCGTCCGGGTTATCCTCGGTTTTCTCTTCCAGGCCCATCAGGTGAATCATCTTGCGGGCAAGGTCGGCGATTCTTACCGGCTCACCCATATCC
Organism: Marinobacter sp. G11; assembly: GCF_021282325.1. Lineage (NCBI taxonomy): Bacteria > Pseudomonadati > Pseudomonadota > Gammaproteobacteria > Pseudomonadales > Marinobacteraceae > Marinobacter > Marinobacter sp. G11. The sequence goes on along the minus strand of NZ_JAJSPB010000043.1, from coordinate 7,206 downwards.
AGCACAAACACCTCACCACCCTGCCCCATACTGCCGGCCTGCAGCACCAGCTGACTGGCTTCGGGGATGGTCATGAAGTAGCGAATAATATCCTGATGAGTCACCGTTACCGGCCCGCCATCGCGAATCTGGTCACGGAACAGTGGTACAACCGAGCCAGAAGACCCCAGCACATTGCCAAAGCGCACCATCGAAAACACAGTACCGGACTGCCGCTGGGCCAGGCCCTGAAGCACCAGCTCCGCCATGCGTTTGGATGCCCCCATCACATTGGTCGGGCGAACCGCCTTATCGGTAGAAATCAGAACAAAGCGCTCAACGCCCGTAGCAATCGCCGCCTCAGCCGCATGGAAGGTACCGAACACATTGTTCTGCACCCCCTCAATCACATTGTGCTCAACCAGCGGCACGTGCTTATAGGCCGCCGCGTGGTAAACCGTCTGAATACCAAAAGCCCGCATCACCGCCTCGCAGCGGCGACGATGAGTTACGCTGCCCAGCACCGCATGCAAAGACACACCCAGCGCCTCAATCTGGTTGATCGACTGCAACTCGCGCTCGATGGCATACAACGAAAACTCGGACTGCTCGAACAGCACTAACTTCGACGGCTTGTGGCGCAGAATCTGCCGGCACAACTCGGAACCAATGGAACCACCCGCCCCGGTCACCAGTACCGCCTTGCCGAACAGGCTTTGGGACACCATGGCAGCATCCGGCCGAACCGGGTCCCGCCCCAGGAGATCTTCGATTTCCAGATCCCGAATGTCGTTGATTCGGGCCAGACCAGCAACCAGTTCCGACATAGAAGGCACGGTCTGAACCGGTACGGAGAGGCCTTCGAGGGTTTGCATGAGTTGTTTGCGGTTAACCGGCTCAGAGTCCTCTATCGCAAGCAACACTCGAGAAACATCCAACTCCCGAATCGCCTTATCGATGAACTCCAGAGAATAGACCGGCAAATTGCCGATCATGGACTTATGATTGGCGTCCACCATCGAAACAAATCCAAGCGGCCGGTGCTCAACTCCCTGCGCCAGGGCGGAAGCCAACTGCATACCCTTCGGCCCCGCGCCCACAATCAGAACGCCGTCTTTGGAGCGATCACCACGGCGCCGAACGACTGTGCGCACACCAAAACGCGTACCCGCAACAAGCATGAAGGCGAAAGCCCCATAGATAACCGGCACGGAACGGGGCACCAGCGTCTGGAACAAGAACCCCAAAACAATCAGCGCAATACTCGAGAAAACAACGCCAACAAGAATCGCCAGAAAAGCATGTTCGCTGATGTATCGAATCACGGCCCGATAAAGGCCGAGCTTTATGAAGGCTCCAACCGTCACCACTACGGTAGCCAGTGATACCCAGAGCTGCTTTTCTGAAGGCAGCCAACCGGAATTCTCGAATCGCAAGGCAAACGCCGCCCAAATGGCCAGCGACAGCAGCACAAAATCCGTTACAACGGAAATCGCCCGTTTCTTCGGCCGGGATAGATGCAGGATTCGATTAATCAGCTTGTTTCTCACCACAACTCCCTGTTTCAGCAAGAGGCCTCTGCCATAACGCCGGAAAGTACTTCAACCGTTTTAGCCATCTCAGCTTCCGTCAGCGTGGGGTGCACCAGGAACATCAAACTGGTCTCCCCCAACTCACGGGCAACCGGCAAGCGTTCTACAGGCGCGAGAGATAAATCCTGAAAACATTTCTCAAGATAAACCTCAGAACAAGAGCCAGAGAAACACGGCACGCCCCGTTCAATAATGGCAGCCATAATCCGGTCACGATCCCATCCCGGCTTCAATCCGCCGGGCTCAACAAATACATAGCACTTATAAGCAGCGTGGCCAATGTCGCCTGGTATAACAGGCACTCTCAAGCCCTTGTGTTTTGCGGCCTCAGCCCAGATTAAATTGCTGTTAGCCCGCCTGGCACGAGTCCAGTCCGGCATTCTGGTCAGCTGAATGCGACCAATGGCCGCCTGCATCTCCGTCATCCGCCAGTTGGTGCCAATTCTCTCATGCAACCAACGGAACCCCGGCGGGTGCTGGCGCTCATAAACCGCTTCCCAACTCTTGCCATGGTCCTTGAATGACCACATGCGGGACCACAATTCGCGGTTGTTGGTGGTCACCATGCCACCCTCCCCACCAGTGGTCATAATCTTGTCCTGACAGAACGACCAGGCCGCCACATCACCCAGGCAGCCCACCGGCCGGCCCTTATAGGTAGCACCATGGGCCTGGGCACAATCTTCAATAACGAATAGATTGTGTTCCTGAGCCAATCTATTCAGGCTATCCATATCACACGGCCAGCCGGCAAGATGCACTGCAATAATGGCCCGGGTTCGTTCCGTTACCAGGGGGCGAACCGTATCCGCTGTAATATTCTGGGAATCCCGATCTACATCCGCGAATACCGGCGTAGCTCCCGCATTCACAATAGACGACGCAGAAGCCAAAAAGGTTCGGGAAGTAACAATCACCTCGTCGCCAGCACCTATGCCCAGCCCCTTCAGAGCCAAGTCCAGCGCCACCGTACCGTTGGCAACCGCTACCGCATGATCGGTACCAGCGAACGCGGCAAATTCTTTTTCAAATTCGCGGGTTTCGGTGCCAGTCCAGTAGTTCACTTTGTTTGACAAAAGCACAGCAGAGACAGCATCCGCCTCTTCCTGAGTAAAAGAAGGCCAAGGCGAAAACGCAGTATTCAACATAAAAACTCAATCCTGAAAATGAACGGGGCGGGCTGGAGCGCCAACAACAGTCTTACAGGCAGCAACGTCTTTCAACACAGCGCTTCCCATACCGACTGTAACCTCATCGCCCAGCACAACTAACTGCTTCACCGTGGCGCCGGCCCCCACCCAAACCTTTTGCCCCGCAGTAACGCCACCGGCAAGCACCGAGTTTGGGCTAAGGTGCGAAAAATCGCCCACTACGCAATCGTGCTCCACTATGGCGCCGGTATTTACAATGCAGCCCGCGCCCACAGTAGCGCAGGCATTGATAACCGCATTGGCAAACACAACGCTACCGACACCAACCAAGGCATGCGGGCTGACAATTGCAGCGGGGTGAACCACAGAGACTAACTTCAGCCCGGCAGACACCAACTCCTGCTGCCTGGCCATGCGAATACCATTATTACCGATCGCAATAACCGCGCCGTCAAACTCAGCAGCCTTGGCCAACAAATCCGGGCTTCTGCCAACAACCGCCCAAGGACCGTTCTTGGCAACGGCAGGCCAGGCATCATCAAAAAAAACAATCTCCACCCAACCACTCAAACTGGCGGCATCCGCCACCACCTTGCCGTGGCCACTGGCGCCAAGAATCGCTAACCGCATCAGTCTTTTGTTCCGGTAAACTTTGACATCGTCACCTCACCTTCACCACTGATGCCATCTCGAACCAGCACTTTCTTTACCGTTAGGAACAATATTTTCAAGTCCAACCAGAAAGACTGGTTATCGACATACCAAACATCCAACTTGAACTTATCTTCCCAGGAAATCGCGTTACGGCCATTGATCTGAGCCCAACCCGTAACGCCTGGGCGCACCTCATGGCGACGGTATTGCTCTTTGGAATACAACGACAAGTATTCCATCAACAACGGCCGGGGGCCTACCAGACTCATATCTCCTTTGAGCACATTCCAGAGTTCAGGCAACTCGTCCAGGCTTGTCGCGCGCAAAAAGCTGCCAAAGGGTGTCATGCGCTGGTCGTCTGGTAGTGGGTTGCCGTGTTTATCGGTGGCGTCCAGCATGGTGCGGAATTTGACCATTTGGAAGGGCTTTCCATCCCTTCCGGGACGCACCTGGCTAAAAAACACAGGTGGCCCAAGCTTACGCCTGATCGTTGTGACTAGAAGCACGCCTAGCGGAGCCAACACTATGATCAGACAGCATGCAACAACCATGTCAAATAACCGCTTAAGCATGATATCTGTGCACCGAGTCGACTAGAACACTCTCCAGTTGATCAGCCAGTACCGAGCGATCAAAACGCGACTTCGCCAATGTCAAAGCTGCATCGCCCGCACGCTTAACTCGTTGGGCATCAGCCAAAAACGCCATAACTTGAGCAGCCGCTTCTTGAGGGTCATCATCCGGAACCTCAAAACCAGCTCCAGACTCCGCCAGAAGGTCCGCCTGCCACCCACCGTGATTAACGAAAATAGGCCGTCCTGACGCCAAAGAATCAAAAAATTTATTTGCTGAATTATGCCAAAGCGCTCGATTGGCAATCACTAGAGAAGTCGTAATAGTTGCTGCATTAAGTAACGCTGGCATTTCTCTCTTTGAAACGGAAGATTCCATAAAAAAATTCTTCCCCAGAACGCCATTCTCCTCTGCTCTCTGCCTTACTTTGGAATACTCTGCACCGTCACCCACCGCAAGAAAACAGATTGTCGGGTTTCGCTGGAGCATCGCTTTTGCCATATCGGCCAAGTAACTGACACCGTTTACCATTCCGAACGTCCCCGCGTACAACACCAGAGGCCTGTCACCTAGCCAACAGCGCGAACGTCGGAACTCTCCCCCGACCTTGTCTGATACCGCGAAAAACTCCAAATCAGCACTATTGGGAATACAGTGCACCCGCTCGGCGTCATAACCTGTCCGGACTACCCCCTCGCACATTCCCGGAGACAGACCCACCACGCTCTCAGAGTTTTTGTACGCCCATAGCTCAAGTTTTCTGGCAAGAAACTTTGCAAAGGGAGATTTTAACACATTGAGGGCAATAGGAATTTCCGGCCACAGGTCGCGCACCTCAAAAACCAAGGGGACATTCAAGGCTCGGCTGGCCTTAACACCGGGGATTGCAATTGTCAGGGGCGTGCTCGTTGCAAATACAACATCCGCCTCCAAATTGGCAGCATACTTACCGGCTTTTCTGGCAAAAGTTGAGAACGCCAACAAACGTCTCGCAATACCCATTGCGTTGTTGTAAGGCACAGGAAGCCAGTGGACGTGAATACCGTCAACCTGCTCCTGAATCCAGGCACCGGAATTGTCTCCGCCATCTGTTTTCGAGGTAACCATATGAACTTCGTGCCCCGCGGCAACAAGACGACGAGCCATTTCATAGGAACGGGTACCGCCAGACATCTCAGGAGTGCGAAAATATTGGTGCAAGTATATAATTTTCAAGAAAAGAACCCCAAATACTCATCTGCCGTTTGTGTCCAACTAAACTTACCAACTTGAGCCGTACTCCAGGAAACCGGAATGCCCTCAGGAAAAGCAGCAACAAGTTCAACAATGGTCCTCGCAATATCATCCACTGACTCAGGCTCTACCGAGCGGATAAATGGCACCTCCCACATGCCATCAATCCCTTCACCAGAACTACAAATGACCGCACACCCCTGCGAGAGCGCCTCGAGATAAACCAACCCAAACGTTTCAGTAAAAGAGGGCATCACAAAAAGTCTGGAACGCCGGTAAACTTTCAGCAACTCCTCCTTCGGCAACCTACCACAAACCACGACAAAGCCAGGAACAGCACGACAACCAGTAGCAGCACAAAACTCCTCCTCACTCCCTCCTACGAGAACCAACCTGAATTCAGGCATGGCGTCATAAACCAACTGAGCAGCCAGCACCAGATTCTTCAGATTCTTATTCGCGTCAAACCTGCCGACAAAGCAAGCTTGCTTGCCACGCGCCAAAGGTTCCGTGAGTAGGTTATCCAGCCACCAATCCGAGACCGCATTGGGAATAATCTCGACTTTTCGTGCACAACTGAGAAGACTAGGCCAACGCGCTTTAAAGCGGAGATAATGAGATTTGCTTACGAATGATAAGCCTGCCGAGCGTTTTATAGCCCATCCCATTAACCACCGATAGTGAGGAAGCCTGGCCACAAAGTAGTTTATGTCTGTATTCCTAACAACCATCATATAACGCATTGGAATAAAAAAAGAATTAAAAAAAGCGACCATTCCATCTGACCAGAAATTATGCGCGATCACCTTCAATTTCTCACCGTCAATTTCACTCGCTTTCTTGGCCGATCGCAACGAAAAATAACATCTTACCGAGACCAAAAAAACTTTAAACAAGGGAAAATATTTTATTACCCTATTATTAAATAAAATATATTTAAACTGGACATCGCCCAAACCATCAGAGTTCAGACCTTTGTGGTTATGATCTCTTATAGGAATGATAACCAGTTGATCTTTTACAGTTTTTGAAAGAACAGCGATCAAACTAGCATGAACAGTACTGCTCACGAAATTATTGACGACATGTATCATCATTTATTTTTCTGGAGCATTGGCCTATCCAGAAATACACGACTAAAGCCCAAAAAAAATAGAAAAACAGCTGAAGCCGGAAGAAAGAGCCAAATCGCATTACTCAGCACTGCAAACTCAACTTTCGGAAGAATAAACCAAAACCGAACAAGTAGCGCAGAGTATATAACACATAATAAAAACCCCCTCTTCTCATAAAAAACATTAAACAAACAAGCTGCTATGGCACCGAGAACAATAGCAGAGAGAAGACCACCCAAAAATCCAAAGTTGGCTAACAACTCATGTACAACTCCTGGCGGAATGCCACCAACGTTATTAGGATACCAGGTGTCACTGATTCCATACCCGATATAAGTCGCGTCAAAATATGGGATAAATGCCGACAACCAGCTAACCAGGGATTTACCTGAAAGGTAGCTTTCAATATTTCCGAAATGATCCTCATAGACAAGCATCGCCGGCAAGTTTGGCACATTCCCCTTACCAAAAATCAAGGCACCGAAACCGGAAATCTTACTAAAGAAAGACTGCATTATATCCAGATCATTTCCTGCTTTTTCCGCCAAAAAAAACTCAACACTTACCAGCCTGAAAAAATAAGAAGAAACCACAACAACACACAGGATAGGCAAAATGCCCATAACCCAATAAAAGTATACTTTTCTATTACGAGAAAAAAAATATTCCAGGACAAGCAAAAACAAAACGATTGAAAAAGTAAAAAATATCTGTCCTCGCGACAAAAAAGCCGCCAACGATAACACCAGCAAGACAGAGAATGAGAGAATCCGTCGCCAAGACCTGCGTAAACCGCTGAAGGTTGCCACCCATTCCACGTGAAGCCTGCCACCCGGACCGGAGCAAGGCTGCCACCCATCGGAGCGTAGCGACGCGGGGTTTCTCTTCTTACTCCGAAGTCTCAGTGCC
>NZ_JAJSPB010000042.1:0-19077 GCF_021282325.1 Marinobacter sp. G11 | reverse complement strand
GCCGATGATCACCAGCAGGCAGAGGCGATCCTCCATGCGGACGTTGCTATAGACGCCATCCGCCCACCAGTACACATACCGCTTCTGGCTCAGATCACGCTGACACCAGCGCCGGTGATCGTCAATCTGTTAACGCCGATGTAATACTGACCCCCTGACGCCGAGGCAAAATTGACCCCCTGGGCGATAATGGCGGTTTTGAGCCGCCGAGATGTTGACCCAGGAGCAAGCAGTGGAGATCAAAGTGTTGGCCCGTCAGGGCTATGGCATCAAGGCAATTGCGCGGGAGCTGGGGCTATCGCGCAACACCGTTCGCAAGTATCTGAGGGCTGAGCGTACGCGACCCCGCTACACCCCGCGTTGCCCGCGCCCGACCAAGCTCGACCCTTACAAGCCTTATCTTCAGGAGCGGATTGACGCGGCCCGCCCGCGCTGGATACCGGCAACGGTGCTGTTACGTGAGATCCAGTCTCGAGGCTATGCCGGCGGGATCAGTCAGCTCAAGGCTTACCTCGCCCCGTTCAAGCGTCAGCCCGAGGAGCCGCTGGTACGCTTCGAGACGGCACCGGGACAGCAGATGCAGGTCGACTTCACCATCATCCGTCGCGGCCGCCACCCGCTCAAGGCCTTCGTTGCCACCCTCGGCTACAGCCGTGCGAGCTTCGTCCGCTTCTCTGACCGCGAGGACAGCGATGCGTGGCTCGAGGGACTACGGGCAGCGTTTGCCTACTTCGGCGGGGTGCCCGAGCAGGCGCTGTTTGATAACGCCAGTGCGATCATCCTGGAACGAGACGCCTATGGCGAGGGTGAGCACCGCTGGCATCCCCGGCTGGCGGCGCTCGCGGAAGAGTACGGCTTTTGCCCGAAGGTCTGCCGCCCCTATCGGGCCAAGACCAAGGGTAAGGTCGAACGCTTCAATCGCTACCTCAAAGAAAGCTTCGTGACGCCGCTGGCGGCTACGCTCAAGAGCGCCGGATTGCCACTGGACGTTGCCACCGCCAATGCCCATATCGGTCCCTGGCTCGAAGAGGTTGCCCAGCAACGGATACATGGCACCACCGGCGTCAAACCGGTTCTGCGCCTGGCCGAAGAGCGCTTACGGCTACTCCCGCTGCCGGCACGATCGACGGCACCGGCTCCGGTACCCGGTCTGCGGCCAGGACAAACACTGCCGCATGAGAGCTTGCAACACCCGCTTTCCGTCTACGACCAGTTACTGGAGGGGGTGGCATGAATCTCCAGCACGAACGCATCCAGGTGCTCTGCCAGGACCTCAAGCTCGACCGGATTGGCGTTGACTGGTCGCCGTTGGCGCAACAAGCGGCGCAGAGGGAAGTCAGCTACGCCGACTTCCTCGAACAGCTGCTGCGGGCCGAGCAGGAGGCCCGGCGCGAGCGCAGTCGTCAGACGCTGTTGAAGATGGCCACTCTACCGGCGGTGAAGACGCTGGAGCAGTATGACTTTGCCTTTGCCTCCGGTGCCCCACGGACGCAGCTCCAGGAATTGGCGGCACTGACCTTTATCGAGCGCGCAGAGAACATCGTGCTGCTCGGGCCGAGCGGTGTGGGCAAGACACACCTCGCGATCGCACTCGCCTATCGAGCAGTGATGAACGGGATCAAGACGCGCTTTGTCAGCGCTGCCGATCTGATGTTGCAGCTGATGGCAGCCCACCGACAGGAACGCCTCAAGGAGTACTTCAATCGCGTCGTCATGGGGCCGAGACTCTTGGTCATCGACGAGGTCGGCTACCTGCCGTTCGGGCGCGAGGAGGCTAACCTGTTCTTCAACGTCGTCGCCAAGCGCTACGAGCGCGGGAGCATGATCCTCACCAGCAATCTGGCGTTCACGCAGTGGGCTAGAACCTTTGCCGACGACCAGACGCTGACGGCGGCCATGCTCGATCGTCTCCTGCACCACGCGCACATCGTGCAAATCAGCGGCGAGAGCTATCGCCTCAAGGATAAACGCAAAGCCGGTGCGACCCCATCACCAGCCACAGCAGCGGAATAACCAGACGGGCCCAGGGGGTCAGAATTACTTCGGCGTTTTACGCCCAAAAGGGGTCAGTATTCAGTCGGCGTTGACATCAATCCAATGCTGCTTCAACCGGCTGATGGTGTTGGCGGACAGCCCCTTGGCCTGATCGACCAGCAATGCAGCCAGTGCATCCTGGTAATCGCCGGTACTCACCCCCTTCAGATACAGCCAGGGCAGCAGCTCCTCGACACTTCGAGCCCGCTTCAGGTATGGCGGCAACAAAGCACTGTTGAAGCGGACGCCGGAGCCGCTGCGATCCCTGACCTTGGGGACCTTGATCTCGACATTGCCGATGCCGGTCTGGACGGTACGCTCGGGCAAATAGCCATTGCGCACCACGGCCTTGCGACCATCCGGCAGCCGATGCTCAGCATGCTGCTCCAGTAGCACTTGGAGCTCGGCCTCAACGGCTTGTGCGATCAACTCGCGTGCACCGCTGCGTAACAACTCGGTCAGCGGATCTGTTACCTGTTCTTCTGGTTGTGAAAGCGCTCTCAGGGTAGACTGGGTCATGGCGTATCATTCTCTGTGGGTTGTGATTCTTGCCGGAATCAATCAACAGGATACGCCATCCTTCTATCTCCCCGTACACCAGAAATCACCATAACTCCTCTCGCCATCGTTGAAACAAATCCCGTGGAACTTCGTGTCCACGGGATTTACCTCTTTTTTGGGCAAATAGAGCGGTGACATTTCTGCCGGTTTGGATAGAATCAATATGGTTGACCGGTTTTTCCCGAGCGTTCCGCAAGGAGTGTTCCGGAAAAACAGTTTTGCTCTCATCGTGAGAGTGAAAGTAGGTAGCTGGCCTCTGAAAACAAACAGCAAATTACATTAACCCCACCGGGGCACACTGCCCCCTGGGATGGTGTGTCCCAATCGAACGAGAGGAACACACCATCATGGCATATGCAAAGAATTTGCCCGAGGCGAAGTTCAACCAGATATACGATGAGCTGTATAAGCGAGCGGAAGCCGCTGCAAAAGCCGCGTATCAGGAGAAACTCGCCAAGGCAAAAACCCCCAAGCAACGACAAGCATGCGCCGGGCACTATCCAAGCGACTGGTCTGAGCTGTTAGACCTGTGGTGTCGGAACAAAGTGACAAACCTGCATGTGTTGGAATGCTTGAGAATAGGGCATGTTTACAGCGGCCAGGAACTGGCTGACTAACGTGTCTTCAACATGAACCCGTCTGCCGGGCGCACCTGCCCGGTCAGGGTAAGCGCGCTGGCAGCACAATCTGAGAGGAGAGTGCATGCCCCAAGAAGAAAAAAAACATGGTGTGCTACCATTGCCTAAGATCCCGTATGAAAGGGTGATGAGTATGCCCACCATAAAAATTCGCTTTAATGAGCGATCCACAATGCCAGAGAGGCTGGAGCGCAGATCCGAAGAGCTCGGCATATCTGTTGAGCAACTCGTAAAACGCTTCATCTCGTCTGGAATGCAAGACTTTGAAAGCGACGAAGGCCCGGCAATTCCCGGAAAGTCACTTGAGGACTTTCTGGTGAAAAACGGAGCCTGGAAGAAGTAGTCGTTTTCCATATCAAGAACTGCCCATCAGGGCTCGGAGGTAGGTATGTCCAACCTTTCGGCCCTGGTAGGGGCTGTCCTGTTCGCTTGGTTGCCAGAGGATGAACACCCTCATCAACCAGGCCCAAAATACCGTCCGGTTCTCGTGATTGATGCTGACCCTGAAGGGAAGCGCGTTTGTCTGGCCTATGGCACCAGTCAGCGCGTTGACCAGAACGGGAAAGGGGAAATCACGTTCCGGAAAGATGAAATTAACGGTCTGACCAAAGATACGAAGTTTTGCCTCGGGAAAACCAAATGGGTTCCTGTGGCTCCTGAGTATCTCTCCAAGACGAAAACTGCTGGCGGCCTAACGGTTTTGGGTATGACCCCCAGAAACCGAACAGGCGACCTTGTAGACCGTCTTGAGGAGGTTGCTGACCTGTGAAGCCTGCCGGGGTTCCACGGCAGAGTCCGTAACGCCCAACGGGCCACCTACCCGTTGGGGATAGGTGGCCCTTCCAATTCTGGAGGAACACCTATGGCAACTATCATAAACACCAAGCTCGGTGAGCATCGCGGAAAAAAGCGGATCTGGCTCGAAGGCCAAAAGCTCATCCGCGAAGGCTATCGCCCTGGCATGAAATACGACCTGGAAATCAAGGATTCTCAGGTTCTGCTTCATGTGAAGGACACCGGACGGTTTACTGTCAGTAAGCGTGAGCGCAATGGCCGGGTATTACCGATCATTGATCTGACTGCGCAAGAGCTGGCGGAAATCTTTGATGGCGTGGAGATGCTCCGCGTTGCTATCAAAAACGGCAAAATCGTTGTATCCGCACATCACCAGCATCAAAAGGTCAAAGAGCGGGTAGAGCGGTTGGCCAACAAGCTGAAAAGTGGAGAGCCGCTATCGGTATGCAGCCTCTTTATGGGAGGTGGTGTGCTTGATAAGGCCCTCCACAAAGGTTTGTGGAATGCCGGGATCTCCAGCAAAGTTGCTGTCGCAGTAGAGCTGGAAGGAAAGTATCTGGATTCGTCTCTTCGGAACAATCCCGAGTTGTGGGATGACAACTCCATGGTGATTGAATCACCGATACAGGCTGTGAACATGAGCCGGAATCCACCACAAGTGGATCTGGTAGTGGGGGGGATCCCCTGCACAGGTGCTTCAAAGTCTGGCCGGAGCAAGAACAAGCTTGAGTTTGCCGAGTCTCACGAGGCAGCCGGAGCTATGTTCTTCTATTTCCTGCAATTTGTTGAGGTTCTCAACCCTTCACTGGTTGTGATTGAGAATGTTCCGGAGTACCAGAATACCGCCTCTATGGCTGTTATTCGCTCGGTGCTCGGATCCCTGGGGTATGACCTTCAGGAACGCATTCTTGATGGCAACGAATTTGGGGTGTTGGAGAAACGCAAACGGCTTTGCGCGATTGCCGTGTCCAAGGGCATTGAAGGGTTTGACCTGGAAAATGTTCTACCGGTACGGAAGAAAGAAGCGCAACTTAAAGACATCCTGGAGCCCGTTGCTCACGATTCTGATCGCTGGAAATCATTTGATTACCTGGCGGATAAAGAAAAGCGTGATAAGGCAGCCGGTAAAGGGTTTTCCCGTCAGCTTCTGACGGGTGAAGAGTCGTTCTGCGGAACCATTGGCCGGGACTACGCAAAATGCCGTAGCACTGAGCCATTCATCGTCAATCCAGAAAATCCCGCGCTTTCCAGGATCCTGACACCGGTTGAGCACAGCCGCGTGAAAGGAATTCCGGAATCGGTCATTGAGGGGCTGTCAGATACCGTTGCCCACCAGATTCTTGGGCAGTCGGTCATCTTCCCTGCTTTTGAAGCTGTTGCGAAAGAGCTGGGTGACAGCCTGTGGCGCTGGCAAGGCCTGAAACCGGCCTTGGTCGAAGTCGTGGACATCGAGCAGCCGTTTATCGGTGGCGACGATTTTCATTGGGCAAGCGCCGTTGTGGACGGGGAGGGCTACATTGAGCTCACTCCAGCCGCAAAGGTTGTGAATATGCCCATCAGCTTCGATACAAAAGACAGCCACATCGCCTTTTATGACCCGGAAGGTAAGGAAGTAAGTGCAGCGAGTGAACCTTGTTACTACGTGCCAGCAGCCGTTGCTGGCGATGGAAGAATCAAGGTCGATGCTGGATTGATTCATTGAAACAACCGGGGCGCAGCCGAAAGGTTTGCGCCCCGGCTCTTTTGTGGAGGTTGCCATGAAAGTAGAAACAGTCGTGCGTTTACCGATGGCTGACAGCGGTCTGCAAAACAGCATTGTCCGGTTGAATAACCGAAACATGGACTCCACCCGGAAAGATCGAGCCCGCTTTTTCCGCAGAGAGCCCCTTGTCATTGTCAACAATGTCGATGGCAGCAAAATCTTGAGATACGCCATGGGCAGCTCTGGATTGGGCATCTGTAAAAATGCGGTAGGCCTTGATTATGACGGGGTAGATGCGCTCAACATCCGGTTTAAGGAACCGGTAGACCTGGAAATCAGAAGGGCAAAACGGTGGGAAGTCTGGCAGTGGTTCTGGCAGCATCCTGACCAAAGCGTTCAGTTATCCATTCGCTTGGGTATCGCTGGCGCTTTATTGGGGATCCTGGGCTTTCTGACCGGTGTTACTCCTCTGATCTTGAACTAACCCAAGCCCGGCAATATCGCCGGGCTTTTTCACATGTGAAAGTTTTGTGCGCCCAAAAAAGGCAAATGCAGAGTTGTTGCCATGGCCATCGGGCGGTATTCTTGAGGTATTGTCAGCGTTGCTGACATGTCACGGTAGCTGGCCAAAAACAGCATTCAAATTAACCCAATCGGGGCACATCAAACCCCGGTTGGGGATTGGTGTGCCTCCGGCATTCTGGAGGTAACCATGGAAAATCCTACCTATGGATTCTTGGCGCTCGCAATGCGCCAAAGACTCATCAAACGCTGGTCGCTGATGCACTCCCTCCAGCCGGAGTCAGTGCTTGAGCACAGTGCCGTTGTAACGCTTCTGGCCATGCTGGCGGGCAATATCGCCAAGCAGCAAGGCAAAGAGGTGGATATAGCAAAAATGCTGTCTCACGCAGTTCTGCACGATGCAGCAGAGGTTCTGTGCTCTGATGTTGTGACCCCCGTAAAGAAGGCCAACCCCGTTCTCAAGCGGGAGTTTGAGCGTCTGGAAAAAGCGGCTGAAGATCGCCTTGTTCAAACGCTGCCGGATTCACTGAAAGATCCGGTATCTGAAGCGTTTGCTCCGGGCGGCTATGAGCAGCAGCTTGTTAAGGCTTGTGACGTTTATGCGGCTTACATCAAGTGCAAACTGGAGGTGGCCGCAGGAAACAAAATCGAGTTTGAAGACGCTCTTGGCAAAATGGAGCAAATCGTCATCCAGATCAAAAGCGACTTCCCGGAAGTGGCGGCCCTGGATGAATGGTTCGGGGAAGGCCTCGGGCAGTCGGTTGATAAACTGCTATCCGGAGGAACTGATGCCTGAACCTATCCAAATCAAAAACTTTGGGAATGACCGGTTTTGCGCCTCATTAGAGGAGCTTAAATCGGTTCTCTCAAACGAGTTCAGAGATCAGCATGTCAGTGTCATTTACCGGTCAAAAAAAACAGGTTTGCTAAAAACCTTGTTTGTATCGGTAGAGCAATCTGGTGTGATCAAGGAAAGCTATGGCCAGCAGGCTGAAGTGAACTTTGGTCAGATCTCTGAAGATCTCTCATGAATCAATCGACAGGTGAACCCAAAATGATTGTGATGATCGTTGATACCGGGAATTTTGAGTTTGTAGGTCTGGGCCGCGACGAGGCTGAAGCCACACAGGCTCTGCTTTCCCGATGGGAACAGCATTGCAGCAATGTGCCCCAGGCAGATCAAGGGTACATGCAAGAGCTGATCACCGAAGGTAGTGCGCAAATCATGGAGCTGGAGCCTGGCTCTGCCGTGATTTACGGGCTCGACGGTTGATTCTCAGTGAATAGATCTCGTGCGCAGGCGCTCGTCTGGCCCTGAGATCACTTGAAGTAATACCCAACCCCACGGGGAGACAGCTCCCCTACGGGGGAAGTTGTCTCTCTTTTGCTCAGAAGGAGAGAAAACATGGGCTTTTTCAGTTGGAAAACTGCTGACACAAAACAGAGCATTCCGAACATCTACGCGAACCGCCCTCCGGTTACCGTGTATATGCTTCAGCCAAACGGGCAACAGCCTATTGCTAAGCCCTCCTATGAAGGCTATGGCAAATTTGGTGGTGTGGATGCTTACCAGTGGCTTCTGGAACAGAACGCTGAATACCTGGGGCTCAACCTTTGTGAGTTGACTCATGAAGAGCGAGCGATGCTGGGGATCAGTCTGGAGTGCGGGAGTGTATGCCGTGACACCGAAACAGGTGAGATCTGGCATATTTCTTCGATGCGCGGAAGCTGGTTCCAGGCAAGTATGCTGGCATCACGTTCGATCAGGAAGTTCCAGGTTACGGTGCAAGCGCAAATGAACTGCGGAGAAATGGTCGGTTCGAGAGCGTGGACATTTCAGACATTCTGAAATTTCCGTACCCACTGAAATTCAGCTTTGACCCTGATGCTGTCTACGAAGATCTTCCCGAGTCGGAGATGTGCCCTGAGCAGGGCTTTTTCTACGACGACGATGGTCATGAAGACGCAGCATAAATAAACCCCACGGGGAACGCGCCCCGGCTGGGGATGCGTTCCTCCTAATTTGCGAGGAATGAACAATGTCTATTTTCGATCAGGCTTTGACACGTACTGATGGCAAAACACTCATCCTGACTAACGGGAGCAAGTGGGCCGGTGACACACCGGATGACATCCAGGTTCTACTGGAGGTTCTTGCCAAAGATGTGCTGGATCCAAGCTTTGAACAATACCATTGTTACGAGCCTGTGCCTTTCGATCCGTTGCTCAAAGAGCGTGGTGAAGAGAGCGCAAGGAAGTATTTGCCTTGGGTTGGAGCTGCAACGTTCTCTGGTAACTTTCTGACGGTTTCGCATGCGTTTTATGTCATCACCAAGGATCAGGTGGTGGCTGATGCGCTCAGTGCGGCTATTAGAAGCAACCTGGAGAAGCCGGAGTATCAACGTGAGGCTTACGGGCTTTATGCGGACTGGTACTACGCTGAGACTAACCACGGCAAACGTCTGGTGTCGCCCACACAAGCGGAAGACATCCGAACCGGCAATGTCTCTGAGGTGCGTTATCCGCGCAACTTTGAAGAGATGAAATCAGCCAAATTGATTGGCCCTCGTTTCGTGAAGCAACCCGAAAAACAGTGTGCGTAACACCTGCTCGGTGCTGGCGGAACAAACCAACCCAACCCATAGGGGTGCTATGCCTCTATGGGGCAATAGCACCCTTCAATCCTGAAGAGGTGTTCAAATGACACAGTTTCTTGAAGAGCATTTTCAGAACCGCCTGAAAGAGCTTGGCTACCCCGATGACCTGACCGTTGAGTTTAGTCTTGGGCATTGCCAAGGTGATGGAATGGCATTCTATGGGAGCATCCCGGAGAGTTCGCTCAGGCCGTTGATGATGCGTCTGTTGTCGCCACATGCCGATGGCCTGACCGCTGTCGAAAGGGTGAAAAACCTGCTGGCGCAGAAGCATCTGGACATCATGGTGGATGTGATAAAAACGTTCGGATGTTGCGGGCTTGAAATAGCCCGGAATGATTTCGGGCATCACTATTCACATTTCAACACCATGAGCCTGTATGACGACTCAGAACCATTCGATCACGTTTTTTCGGAAGGGGAAGATGTTGAGAAACTTACTGGCATTGAAGGGTTAACTCACGATGTTCTTCCGATCTGGGAAGAGATCTGGGAGCGTTTCTGTCAGGCACTGAAAGAAGACATCCCTCACACCTCAAGACTGCTTGAGGCTGAGGGTTACAAGATCCTTGAGGGGATGTCTTCAGAAGAAGCGGTCGTATGGGAGTTTCACACCAGAAACCTTGTTGTACGGCTTCTTGAACAGCCGTGTCGGGATCTGTATGCAATGGATGGTTGGGACGATGAGCCTAAAAAAGACGCTATCCAGGGCATGCTTGACGGCACACAGCGCGTTGTTAGTCTTGAGGCTGAAGTACGGGATCGGGAAACCGATGTGGTGCTTGGTCAGGATTGCGTGGACGGCCTTCTTTGTGATGTTGACGACAAAGACTATGGCGGGCTCCGCTGGGAGCTTCTAAAAAATGCCATGGACGCGGCCAGAAGCCAGATCCAAAGATTGAACGTGAGAGCTGCGTAAACCATGCAGGAGGGAGAAGTCTCTCCCTCCTGCATCCAAGTCTGATTACCCTTGTTTCTGAATCCCGGATATAATGGTAATCAGATTTTGCTCTCCTCGGTGAGAGTAAAGGAGGTAGCTGGCCTCAATAAATAAATAGCATATCAATTAGACCCTGAAGCTTGGCTTTGGGTGTCACTTCAAATGAAAAAGCCCCACCGGGCGCAATTGCCCGGCCAGGGATGATTGCGCCCTTCTGATTCGAGAGGAGTGTAATCATGGCCCTTCGGCAACAACTTCGACCAGGCTTCAAGATCTTCTTCTTGGGGATCTGGTTCGAGAAAACGGTTCATTCTATCGGTCTTGGGTTTACGGATATTGTCTACGGTTATGCCGTGGCCCGTTCCCAAAATGAAGCGATAGACCTCGCCCACAAGAAATACCGTGGGAAAGGCATACCGAAGATCCGGAAAGTTTCTGCTTCGGTTGCACGAAGCCAAAACCTGTCCAGGTACTGCTTTCCTGAAAAAATGGCTGGTATCCGCTTGGGTGCCACCACTCATTAATTAATCCCACCGGGGAGTCCCTCCCTGCTGGGAGATCTCCCCTGATGCAGTCCCGGTGTCGGGGTTTCCGTAAGCCCCCAGCACTGGAGGCTTGCGGAAGCCTCGATGTCGGGGTTCCGTAGCAAAAGGAGAGAAAATCATGTCCTACTACAAAGCTGAAACCGTTCGTGAAGCAGCCTCCGGCAATTGGCTCTTTATCGTGTCGGCGCTTGCGCCCCACGCTGAGGAAGCCCTGAAGCGGCCAGGTAAGCACGTTGCCTGTCCGATTCATGGTGGAAAGGATGGCTTCCGAGTGTTTAAAAAAGACTTCCTGGAGACTGGTGGCGGGTACTGCAACACCTGCGGCCCCCGTCATGATGGTTTTGAGTTGCTCATGTGGCTCAACAACTGGTCATTCAAGGAAACGCTTGCCGCTGTTGGTGAATTTCTGGGTGTTGAAAAACAACTGACCTGGAAAGAAAAAAAGCAGCAGCAAAACAACGCTCGACCGCAGCAACGCCAACGTCAGGTCGCTTGTGCTGGAGGAGGTGCCGCTCAGGAGTCAGTAATCCCGATTCCGGCCACGCCTCATGTGCAGCCAGAGCCTGAGCCGGTGCAGGATGGTGCAGCATCGGAGGATTCAAAGGTGATTCCTCTTTTGATGCAGAAGTCCAAGCCCTGGTTAATGGAGTTGCAGGAAGAGATGGAGCGCCGGGCAGAGCGGCAGCGCAAATACAGTGCTCGCCTCCATGAAAAAATCACTCAAATTTGGGAAAAGGAGTGCCTCCCGCTCTCAAGTGAGTGCAATGAACCGGTGAGAGCCTACTTCCAGAACCGAGGCCTCGTGTTTCGCTGGAACAGGATCGAAGAGAGTGACTCGCTGCGGGTTCATCCCGCTCTGTCATACTTTGACGAAGATGGTAACGAAGTAGGGAAGTTCCCCGCTCTCGTATGCGCCATCCGAGACAAAGCCGGGCAAGTGATTACTCTCCACCGGATCTACCTGACGCAAACCGGTAAGAAAGCCCGAGTTCCGGAGCCCAAAAAGATGATGCCTGTGCCAGATGATCTCAAGGTCACTGGTGGCGCTATTCGATTGGGCGAACCGAAATCCGGCATTATCGGTGTTGCTGAAGGTGTAGAAACCGCCTTGTCTGCGTTTAAGGCCACTCAGATCCCAACATGGGCGACAGTCAGTGCAACGCTGATGGAAGCTTTCGAGGTTCCGGAAGGTGTGCATACTGTCCTGATCTGGGCCGACAAAGATAAGTCGCTTACCGGCCAAACCTCAGCGCATGCGCTGGAAGCTCGTCTCAAGCAGGAAGGGATCAAAGCAACGGTCATCACCCCAAAACTGCCCATTCCCAAGAATGGCAAAGGTGTTGACTGGAATGATGTTTTGATTTCGCAGGGAACCGAAGGTTTCCCGACCGCTCAGAGAATCTATGCCTCACTGTTCGGAGGTTATGCTTATGCCCGTGCTTGATGTTCGCACTATCGACACCACGCCGGGCGCAGACCCTGTAAATCCCTTTACCCCGCCTTCGGGCTGGGTAGGGGGCAGTGAGGATTATAGAGATCTGTTGAGACAGCGGTATCGCCGGGTCGATCATTACCAACGCATATATAGAGTTGTTCATTTCGCGCAACGGCAGCCGGTGAATATCACCGGCCCATACGCGGAAGAGGCAACCTGTATCATTGAAACACTTTCACGAAAAAAATAGGCCAATCCTTCGGGGTTGGCCTTTTTTGTTTGTGGCCTGAGTCGGGGGTGGGGCGGGTTTCCGTGACCTGACTCTGGTCGAGAGGGAATCTGATGTATAAAGTGTCCATTTTGAGCTCAAACCATCAGGTACTAGGGAAGTGAACCTTGCAAAATCTCTTTGAAGACCTCGAAAACCTCCTCCAGCAAGACCAGTCGTTCATCTCGGACGGGGCGATCCTGAAAAACGCGGTGATCGAAGCTGCACTGAACCTGGATCCCGCATTACTGAAAATCCTATTGCAGTCGAAAAAAATCAAAGATCACTTTTTCACCGATGTTTCCGGGACAATGGTGTTTGATAAGGTCAAGTTCCAAGAATTTGTGTCAAACAAGGCGTTTCTTCCGGACAGTTACACTGCATTCAAGAACCGTATCGGCCTGATGGATGGCAATGGCAGCTACCTTGGCCAGTCTCGTGATGTTTCGTTGGTATGGCCGTATAAAGATTGCGTCCTGGAAGGGGGCATGACGAAGGAAGACCATGGCAGGAGCGAGATTTTCTGGAACACGACGCTTGCACCCGATGACATTACCCGATTTTTTGAGCCGAAAGTAATGACGAACTGGCAGCGATGGGATCAGGGTGCGGTGGAAGCGGATCAGCCGACCGCAGCAGGTGAAATTAAGTCTGACGATAACTTATTAATTAAAGGCAACAACCTTGTCGCATTGCATTCATTGAAAGAACGATATTCCGGTCGGATTAAGCTCATCTACATTGATCCTCCCTATAATACTGGCAATGATGGGTTCAGGTATAACGATAGGTTCAACCATTCAGCGTGGTTGACGTTCATGAGGAACCGGTTAGATGTTGCAAAGTCTCTTTTAAGAAGAGATGGAGCGATCTTCGTCACGCTTGACGATACCGAAGTACACTATGCGAAGGTGCTGATGGATGAGATCTTCGGTCGAGAAAAATTTGTTGCTCATATTGCATGGCAAAAACGGACTTCTCCTGACGATCGCGTAATACTGGGAAACGCACACGACAACATACTTGTATATGCGAGAGAGCAGGGAACAACAAAACGGGCAAATGGAACTTTTAAAACAATATTTGAGGAAAGCGCAAATCGGCTTCCTATGACTGATAAACAAAGGGCTGAATACAAAAACCCTGATAATGATCCTAAAGGCCCATGGGTTCACCGCGATTTCACTGCACAGAATCAAAAGAAGAATGGCAAGTGGGGGCGTGAAAAACAAATGTATTGGATCACCTCTCCGTCCGGGAATAAATTCTATCCGCCAGAAGGTTACTGCTGGAAGGTTACGGAAGAGGAATACCGGACTCTGGAAGCAGAGAACCGCCTGTGGTTTGGCAAGGAGGGGAACAACCAGCCAAGGCGGAAAAAATATCTGTCAGAGGAAAATGGAATTCAATCTTCAACGTGGTGGCCACACCAAGACGCAGGGACGAATGAGCAGGCTAAAAAAGAGCTGAAAGCACTTGTAGGTACGAGCGAAGCCTCAGAGTTTACGCCGAAACCAGAGCGGCTTATGAGTCGAATTATTCAAATAGCAACCAATCCTGGTGACATCGTTCTCGACTTCTATGCTGGCTCAGGAACAACACCGGCTGTTGCGCAGAAAATGAATAGACAATGGATTGCAGTTGAACAAATGGATTACATCGAAACGCTCACAAAGACTAGATTAAAGAAAGTCATTGATGGTGAGCAGGGCGGAGTATCAAAGCCTCTGGAGTGGTCTGGAGGAGGTTCCTTTGTGTATACAGAACTTGCAGCCTCGAATTCGATGTTCCTTGATCAAATGCAATCTTCTCAGGATATGACCGCCCTAAAGCAGATTTATCAGGAGATCCAGGCTACAGGCTTCCTGCGTTATGACATGGATTTGAGCTCGTTCGATATTGATGTGTTTGAGTCGTTGCCGCTAGATGATGCAAAACGGGTACTGATGGATTGTCTGGACATGAACCACCTCTATATCAATCTGTCGTCCTTAAAAGATGCTGACTTCGATATTTCAGCCGATGATGTTGCCGCTACCCGCTCGTTCTATGGGGTAACACCATGAGCCAGACATTAAACGATAAGCTTAATGGCGCTGCTGACCTGGGTTTGTTGGAGAAGCCCATCCCGGACTGTATATCGAATAATCTCGCGTCCTCGATCACGTTGCGCCCCTATCAGGTGACGGCGCTCGAACGCTATCTGTATTACATTGAGGACTTCCCTCACCGTCCGAGCAACCCACACCTGCTGTTCCACATGGCGACTGGCAGCGGTAAAACCGTGCTCATGGCCGCGCTTATAATGGATCTGTACCGGAGAGGGTATCGAAACTTCCTGTTTTTCGTGAATTCGGCCCAGATCATCGAGAAAACAAGGGAGAATTTTTTAAACCCTGCATCGGCCAAGCACCTGTTTGCTCCGCAGATACGGATCGACGACAAGCCGGTAGAAGTGCGTTCTGTAGATACATTCGACGCTGTGAGTGAAGAAGCAATAAACATCCACTTCACGACAATCCAGGGGCTGCATACCCGGATGCAGATACCCAAGGAAAACTCGGTCACAGTTGAAGATTTTCGGGAATACAAGGTGGCGATGATTTCTGATGAGGCCCACCACCTGAACGCCGAAACCAAGAAGACCCTGACTAAAGGCGAGGCCGAAGAAAAGGTAAGCTGGGAAGGCACCGTCTCAGCGATCTTTGAGCAGCACCCGGAGAACATGCTGCTTGAGTTCACGGCAACTGTGGATCTTTCGCATGATGCCATCAGGAAGAAATACCACGACAAAATCATCTATGACTATGCACT
Organism: Marinobacter sp. G11; assembly: GCF_021282325.1. Classification (NCBI taxonomy): domain Bacteria; kingdom Pseudomonadati; phylum Pseudomonadota; class Gammaproteobacteria; order Pseudomonadales; family Marinobacteraceae; genus Marinobacter; species Marinobacter sp. G11. The sequence continues at coordinate 4,169 of NZ_JAJSPB010000042.1, read as the reverse complement.
GAAGCAATTCCGAGAAGATGGTTACTCCAAGGACATAGAGTTGCGCCAGGCCGACCTTCCACCGAAGGAGCGGATGATGCAGGCTATGGTGCTGAGCCAGTATCGACGCAAGGTGGCAGAGGCCAATGGGCTCCACTGCAAACCTGTAGTGTTGATGAAGTCCAAAACTATTAAAGAAAGTGGTGAGAACGAGGCTTTATTTACCGACATGGTTTCAGAGCTTTCCTCAGAAGACATTTTGAAGCTGAGGACTGCATCTAAAGCTGACGACACACTCTCCCGTGCCTTCGAGTTCATCATGGATGAGAGAGGCATGAGCGCAGCCAACTTTGTTTTGGAGTTACGGCGAGACTTTTCCTCTGAGAAGGTCGTGAACGTCAACAATATCAAGGATCTCGAAGACAGGCAGGTTGAACTAAACGCGCTTGAGGATCGAGACAATGAGATCCGTGTGATTTTCGCAGTTGATAAGCTCAATGAAGGCTGGGATGTATTAAACCTGTTTGACATTGTGCGCCTCTACGACACAAGGGACGGTAAAGCCAACAAGGTTGGCAAAACCACTATGGCGGAAGCTCAGTTGATAGGCCGGGGCGCACGGTATTTTCCTTTCGTGGCTCCAGATCAACCAGATGCAGCGAGGGAGAAGAGAAAATACGACAATGCGGTAGATAATCCTCTACGGATTCTTGAAGAGCTTCATTACCACTGCTCGCATAACCCGAAATACATCCAGGATATACGGAATGCGCTCCGTGAAACGGGCATGCTGGACGACACAACCAGAAGGGTTCACCTTCGCTTGAAGGATAGCTTCAAACAATCTTTTCTGTATAAAAATGGCCATGTTTGGGCCAACTCCAGGATAAGGAATCAGCGCAAAGATGTTATTGGCTTGGGCTCTTATAAGATAGACCCAGCCTTCACGTATCCCGATCTTATGACCGGGCGAGTGACAGAAAAATCTGCATTCGATGACAAAGCATCGTCAACTCCGTCTGAGAAGCCCAAGGAGCCGGTAAGCCGCGACTTTGCGCTGGCGGGGTTTGGATTGCCGATCATTCGATTTGCCCTGGATTCCAACAGATTTTTCCATTTCGACAATCTGAAGGCATACTTCCCGAACCTTTCCAGTACCTCGGAGTTCATCACCTCCCAAACCTATCTAGGCAACACCGTGGTATCGGTCAGAGGGCTGGCGGATGATCTCGATACCTTGGGGCCAGCGCAAAAGCTCAGCATCACACAGTATGTGCTGCACCAAATTGAGAACGGTGTGAAGCGAGAAAGCGTGGAGTTTGTTGGAACCAAGCGATTTGAACCGCAAAAGATCAGCGAATGTTTCACCGATACAACGCTGAAATTGAGAAAAGAAGGGGAGACTGGCCTGAGCTGGGTAAAAGGCGAAAGCAATGTGCCGGGCATCGACCAGATAGACCTGACTGCCAAAGATTGGTACGTCTACGATGACAGTTACGGTACTGATCAGGAAAAGCAATTCATCAAATTCCTGAACGATCATGCCGAGATGCTGAGATCGCATTATGATGATTTCCACCTTCTCCGAAACGAAAAGGCAGTAAAACTGTTTGCCTTTGAGAATGGCCAGGCGTTTGAGCCCGACTTCATTTTGTTTCTGCGGCGTTCAGCCGATAAGAAAGAAACCATAATGCAGCTCTTCATCGAGCCTAAAGGTACGCACCTAGCTGACCAGGAGAAATGGAAAGAGGACTTCCTTAAACAGATCCAGGGTGAGGCCAAAATCCAAACCGTCTTCCAAGGAAGCGATTACAAGGTGCTGGGCCTGCCTTTCTTCAATGACACTACGCCATGGATTAATGATTTCCGAGATTGTTTCAACCTGGCTACGGACGGCACTTCTAAGTAATAGCAATTGATGAGCGGCCACCTAATGCTTAACGGGTGGTCGCCACTCTCCTTCCACCTTACCCACCCGGCGCAATCCTTCTTCCTCTCGAAGCTTAATTAACCAACCAGAAAGTCTGAGAAGGGTAGGGGTTGCATTTCCGGAGCCCGTGATAACCTGAATACGTTGATAAATAAACGAGACGCTGGCGGCGTGGCCGATCTGCGTTTCAGCAACAGGAGATAGATCCGATGATGACTTTAAATACCCTTTCCGAAAAACGAACTGATTCCGAGGCCCGCGTATTTTGGCGTACCGGCACGACCAAAAAGGGCATCCTTGATGTGAAGCTGGATTTCGAGCATGAGGACGCAGCTCTGATAGCGGAATTGATTGCTCTTCAGTACCTGCTTTTTGAGAAGAAGGTTTTCAATCGGGAACCTGGATCGGGCAACGGCTACAAGCTGGTTGTGTCAAAAGGTGCGATTAAAAAACTCGCTCTCGGCAAATCCAACAAGAAACACGCCATAAAATTCGCAGCCTTTCTCACCAACCGCATGAAGGGTGTCGCCATTGAGGTGTCGCAGAGCCGGGATCTGATGGCCACACCAGAAGAACAAACCCCGGTGGTTCTCCATGGCAAAAGAGAAGTCTATGCCCGCACCTTCGACCCGGTAGAAACCCCGGCCATGGGGACAATCCTGGTGACCCAGCATGCCGTTGACCGTTACCAGGAGCGCATAACCTCCGGTGACCCGAAGAAGCCCTGGGCCTCTCTTGTTGGCCGATTGATGCACCCGGAATTGCGGAAAATTGATCCAGGTAAACGGGTACTGGCGCATAAGGCAAGAAAATATGGGGACGACAACAAAACAGAATATTGGAGTCATCCGACCTCTTCTTTCGTGTATCAAGTGCTGAGAGAAAGTTCGGGTGAGGGGATCTTGGTAACTGTATATGAACGGAGGGATGACTGAAGGGAAATAGCGATAACACATACAAAGTTTTGTCGGTACAAAGTAAGTGATAAGCGTGATTTGAAAGAGGAAAAGCGTATGTTGAAGAAGATGGCTTTCGTTCTGGCGGGTCTTGTATTTAGCGCAGCAGCAATGGCCAATCCTACCTTCTTTGAACAGCCAACTTGTCGACCTGAGGGCGGTGGCCAACCGTCTCGGGATGTACGACGCATCCGATCTGCTGCGAAAGATCCTCGAACAGTAATTGGAACCCGGGCATGAGCGAACGATACCGATACGGACTATTCCTTAACCCCCAGCCTAAAGATCCCTCGATTACAGATCTGGCTGAAGCAGAGCGCCAGGCTAAGAAAATGTCAGTCGATAACCAGGGTGCGCCTGTGGCCGTGTGGGATAAAGATGATCGAACACTAAAATTATTCGCTGGCTACGAAGAATTTGAGCCAACGAAGTAATGGGAAAACGACGGAAGGTGCGTCTATGAGCTATGAAACCCAGTACGCGGCTCGAATGAGAATAACGGGCGGAGGCTGATTTACACGAGGCATATCCTGGAGGGATAACCCCGGATAACGCGAGCGAGATTTTGACCTATCAGCGTGAACGTATCGATGCACGCAAAGCAGAACTAGGCGTGCAGACAACAGTCTGAAAGTGGGAATACGCATGCCTTCAACATTTGCGTCATTACTGCCAAAGCCGTTACGGACTCCATTATTATTTTCGGCATTATTTGCGGCAGGGAGCCTTTCAGCGGTCACCTATGCCAATGAGCTAACAATTGCGACTACTTATCTGTGGATAGCATGCAGTGTTTTAGGGGCTGAGATTATCGCCAGCGCAATTTGTGAAAGACACTCTGGCACCTCTTGGAAAGCTCTTATCGTGGAATATCTAGTCTGGATAATAGGCCTTTCCTGTTTGCTGGCCCTATTTGTTTGCCTGGCATTTCTGATAATGCCAGCCCCCTAGCATATCACGCAGCCGATAAGCGCAACCACGAACCAGCAGGGCCCCGGAAGGGCCGAAGCCCGCCCCGGGGTTTCAGGTGTTCTTTCTGGGGCTGAGAGCTTTAGCCAACGGCCCAACTCTGCTCACCTCTCCCGCCGCCCACTCCCTGCCCTATTTATCCAGCGATCTGTGTTATTCTACTAGACATAAATGACAGGCGTGCTAGAGTAGACATATATGACCAGTGTGCATATTCCGGCCCATCGTGACCGCCCATTCCGTTTGAACGTGACCGCCTGTTCCGGGTGATCGTGACCGCTCATTCCGTTTTATCGTGACCGATTTTGGACGTTTTTCCGGAATCGCTGGTCACG
>NZ_JAJSPB010000041.1:0-21907 GCF_021282325.1 Marinobacter sp. G11 | reverse complement strand
ATTCTGATGCATGGTCTCCTCCTTAACTCTTGGATAGTGTCTGCAACCTCTATCCTGGCGCATTGCGACGCCGATTTGGAGTGGGGAGGAGACCATCCCATCTCGGAAGGACACGGAAAAAAGAAAAGTGATTTGCCACGAAATCCACTAAAGAACACGAAATTAAAGACGAAGACGTTTTAGGTTCTAGTCAGTAATCTTTGTTCGTGTTTTTTCGTGGATTTCGTGGCAAAAAAGTCTTTAAGTCTTTTATTTTTCCGTGTCCTTCCGTGGATTCCGTGGCAAAAAAGTCTTCAGTCTTCCCCCTCCGCAGCCTTCAGTCGAATAGCCATTCCCACGGCCATCCCGTACAATATGGCGCTTCTATTCAATACATCCATTCTGTTCAGTCTGGAGCAAAGCATGTCTGATATTAAAAAGGTGGTGCTGGCCTATTCCGGTGGCCTGGATACTTCCGTTATTGTTCGGTGGTTGCAAGACACCTACGGTTGCGAGGTGGTGACCTTCACCGCCGACATCGGCCAGGGCGAGGAAGTTGAGCCGGCGCGTGCCAAGGCGGAAGCGCTGGGCGTTAAGGAAATCTACATCGAGGATTTGCGCGAAGAGTTTGTGCGCGATTACGTGTTCCCGATGTTCCGCGCCAATACCATCTATGAGGGCGAGTACCTGCTGGGCACCTCCATTGCCCGCCCGCTGATTGCCAAGCGTCTGATCGATATTGCCAATGAAACCGGCGCCGATGCCATTTCCCACGGCGCGACCGGTAAGGGCAACGACCAGGTGCGTTTCGAGCTGGGCGCCTATGCGCTGAAGCCGGGCGTGAAGGTGATTGCTCCCTGGCGTGAGTGGGATCTGAACTCCCGCGAGAAGTTGCTGCAGTATTGCGAAGAGCGCAACATTCCGGTGGAAATGAAGAAGGGCAAGAGCCCGTATTCCATGGACGCCAACCTGCTGCACATTTCCTACGAAGGCATGAACCTGGAAGATCCCTGGGCGGAAGCCGAGGAAGAGATGTGGCGCTGGAGTGTGTCTCCGGAGGCCGCTCCAGAGAAGCCGACTTACGTTGAGCTGACCTACAAGAAGGGTGACATTGTTGCCGTTGATGGTCAGGAAATGAAGCCGCATGTGGTGCTGGAAACCCTGAACAAGCTGGCCGGCGAGAACGGTATCGGTCGTCTGGACATCGTAGAGAACCGCTACGTGGGCATGAAGTCCCGCGGCTGCTATGAAACACCGGGCGGCACCATCATGCTGCGCGCTCACCGCGCCATCGAGTCCATCACCCTGGACCGCGAAGTGGCTCACCTGAAAGACAGCCTGATGCCGCGCTACGCCGAGGTGATCTACAACGGCTACTGGTGGTCCCCGGAGCGTGAAGCCTTGCAGGCGCTGATCGACCAGACCCAGGAATACGTCAACGGTACTGTTCGCCTGAAGCTGTACAAGGGTAACGTAGACGTTGTTGGCCGGAAGTCTGAAGACTCCCTGTTCGACGAGAAGATCGCCACCTTTGAAGAAGATCAGGGTGCGTACGATCAGAAGGATGCGGAAGGCTTTATCAAGCTGAATGCACTGCGGTTGCGGATTGCGGCTGGTAAGGGGCGTAAGCTCTAAGTAATTGAGTTAGCCGGTTAGCATCGGGGTCAGACCCAGGCCTGAAATGACAAGTCTCGACTTGTCATTTCAGGCCTGGGTCTGACCCCTTTTTTATGCCAATAAAAAAGCCAGCTCATGGGAGCTGGCTTAAAAAATATTTCGGAAAGAACGAAAGTGCCTGAAAAATTCGTTAATCCTGTGGGAGAGTACCCATACGGCGGCGGAGGTACTGCACGGCTCCTCCGCCATGGGTGGATACTGCTTCATTCCACGATGCTAGATTAAGGCCTTCCGTTCTCTCTGTCTGTTTGTGATCTGTGTCGCAGTGTTACGGTGTGTAGTTCTTATACGCCTTCCCGTATTTCCGGTGTGATTTCCACGAAGCGACGGGTTTCGTAGGCATCTATCAGACCTTGTATTGAGGCTTTTTCCATATCCTGTACAGACGGCGTGCCTTCTTCAGCGCTGGCGCGGCACAGGGCCATGCCGGCTTCTACGGAAATGTAGCCGGCGGTGGTTTTCAGGGCCTTGTGGTTGATGCCGTCGAAGATGCGCCGGAAGGCGGTGGGTGTGCAGTGGTCGCTATTCGGGAAGTAAGACACAATCACGAACTGGTTGTCACCAATGCGGCACAGGGCGTCGATGGGGCGGATCAGGCTGTTCAGGCGGCGGGCGATGCCGATGGCCAGTTCGCTCATCACGCTGGGCGGGTGCTTGCGCTTCAGGTCTTGCCAGTTACGGATGCCGCACATGACGTAGGCGCTGGCGCCGCCACGGGATTCGGCATGGCGCAGGATTTTCTGCAGGCGCTGGCGGGCGTACCTGGCGTTGCACAGGCCGGTTTCCATGTCGATGATGTTGCTGGATTCCAGCTCCCGGTTGTTCTCCACCAGTAAGGCGTTGGCCCGCAGCAGGGTGTTCTGGCGGTCTGCCATACGGTCTGCAGCGAAGATGCGGGGAATCAGCTGCTTGGTCATGTCGGACTTGTAGATGAAGTCATCCACGCCCCGGTCGAAGGCTACCGAGAGGGCTTCCACGCTTTCCCTGGCTGTCAGCAGGATCACGTAGGTGTAGTGGTTGGTCTGCTCGTCCAGCTGACGTACCTGGTCTGTGAGTTCCAGGCCGTCCATTTCGGGCATCAGCCAGTCGGCTATCAGGACGCTCACCGGGCGTTCTTCCATCAGTTTCAGGGCCGCCGGGGCGTTGTTGGCGATGCGTATGTCGCGGTAACCGGCATTTCGCAAGGTGCGGCCAACCACCATACTGCTGAATTTGGCGTCGTCTACTACGAGGATGGGAAGGTCCAGGTTTGGCATTGTTTATCTACTTCTTACCAGTCCATTGTCGGGTGCGGTTCGCCTTGGCTCTTGGTATGCTTTGGCGGTTCCGGCGCAGCCGCTGTTAATCATCTCGCCACAGTATACTCTGGGTGGCCTTTGGAGAATGACGACCATGCCTTCTTTTGACATAGTTTCCGAAATTGAAATGCACGAAGTAACCAACGCGGTGGACCAGGCCAAGCGTGATCTGGGCAACCGTTGGGACTTCAAGAATGTAGACGCGAATATTGAGCTGGAAGACAAGCGGATTACCGTGAGCGCCGAGCAGGAATTCCAGCTGGAGCAGCTGATTGATCTGCTGCGGATGGCCTTTGCCAAACGCAATATCGATGCCCGTGCCCTGGCGGAAGACGGCGAGAGCAAGGCCGGCAAGCTGGTGAAGCAGCACTTTGCCCTGAAGCAGGGTATTGAAACCGATATGGCCAAGAAGATCGTGAAGATGATCAAAGACCAGAAGATGAAGGTGCAGGCCAGTATTCAGGGTGACAAGGTGCGGGTAACCGGCAAGAAGCGGGACGACCTGCAGGAAGCCATTGCCATGCTGCGCGAAGCGGAACTGGATATCCCGCTGCAATTCAATAACTTCCGCGACTGATCCGGAGATTTCACTATCGTACCCGGCACCCGCCTTGCCCTGCTGAAAGACGCCCTGTACACCTACACCCGCTGGCAGGTGATCGCCATGCTGTTTCTGGGGTTTTCAGCGGGTCTGCCGTTTTTGCTGGTGTTTTCCACCCTGAATGCGCGGCTGGCGGATGTAGGGGTGGAAACCGCGACCATCGGCTTTTTCAGCTGGCTGGGCATTACCTACTCCATAAAAGTGTTTTGGGCCCCGGTGGTTGACCGGCTGAAGCTGCCGGTGCTGAACCGGTTGTTCGGCAAGCGCCGGAGCTGGATTTTGCTGGCCCAGGCGGGCATTGCCACCGGCCTGTACCTGATGGCGGCGGTGGACCCCCTTTCTGCCCCGGAAACCCTCGCCCTGTGCGGGTTGCTGGTGGCGTTCTCCTCGGCCACGCAGGATGTGGCTATTGATGCCTACCGTATTGAAATCGCCGAAGAGCGGCTGCAGGCGGCGCTGGCGGCGACCTATATCTTCGGCTACCGGCTGGCGTTGCTGGTGGCGGGTGCCGGGGCTTTGTACCTGGCGGAGTTCTGGTCCTGGCAGGTGTCTTACCAGGTGATGGCGGCGCTGGTGGGTGTGGGTGTGCTGACGGTGCTGGTGGCCCGGGAGCCTGAGGTGAACCATTTTGCTGCGGCCGAAGACATTGCTGAGAAAGTTCAGGAAGAGGCTGCACGCCGTGGGCACCTTCCGCCCCGACTGGCGAAGCTGGCGGGCTGGTTCTACGCCGCCGTGGCCGGGCCCTTTGTGGACTTCTTCCGCCGCTATAAAGAACTGGCCATTATGATTCTGGTGCTGGTGGCCGTGTACCGCATTTCAGACATTGCCATGGGTGTGATGGCCAACCCTTTCTATCTGGATTTTATGGGGTTCAGCAAAACCCAGGTGGCCGATGTGACCAAGGTGTTCGGCTTCTTTATGACCATTCTCGGCTCGATGGTGGGCGGGGTGCTGGTGGTGCGCTACGGCGTGCGCCGGATTCTGCTGGCCGGGGCCATCATGACCGCTGCCACCAACCTGCTGTTTGTGGTGCTGGCCCAGTACCCGCCGGATATCAAGTTGCTGGCCCTGGTGGTGAGTGCCGATAACCTGAGTGGTGGGATTGCTAACGTGGCGCTGATTGCCTGGTTGTCGAGCATGACCAGTGCTTCGTTTACGGCGACCCAGTATGCGTTGTTCAGTTCGCTGATGACGTTGCCCGGTAAGTTTTTAGGTGGGTTTTCGGGGATTGTGGTGGCGGATTTTGGGTATGCGCAGTTCTTCCTGGTGGCTGGGGTGATGGGGGTGCCGGCTATTTTGTTGGTGCTTTATATTATGCGGCATGGGGCTAGGTTGGATGCGTTGGCTCCGGTTAAGGGTTGATTTGGGAGTGGGCTTAGGCAACGGGGTCAGACCCTCTCGCGGCCCTAAGGCCCAAAGACGCGAGCGGGTCTGACCCCTGCGCGATCCTGCGCGAGTGGCTCTGACACCTTACGATGAGCAGCTGATGTTCAGGTGTTTGCCCCAGTCTGGGGGTAGGGCGGCGTAGTGTTCGAACTGGGGTTGTTCGTCGAAGGGGGTTTCCAGCACTTTGAGTAGCTCTTTCATGGGCGCGTAGTTGCCGTTCTGGGCTTCCATGATGACTTGCTGGGCCAGGTAGTTGCGCAGGATGTATTTGGGGTTTACCTGGCGCATGGCGTATTCCCGTTCGTCGTGGGCGCGGGTTTCTTTTTGCAGGCGGGCTTCGTAGCGTTCCAGCCATTCGTCTGCCACGCTTCTGTCTGCAAACAGGTCCCGCACCGGGGCGTTGCCGTGGCGGTGCAGGTTGGAGATGCCGCGGAAGAAGCGGGTGTAGTCTACCCGGTGTTCGTGCAGCATGCTGAAGGTGTCCATGATCAGGGCCATGTCTGCGTCGTCGGTTTCTTCCAGCCCGAGCTTGGCCTGCATGTTGTGTTTGAAACGCTGGTTGTAAGCGGTTTCATAGCTGCCGAGGCATTCGCGCACGGTGTCTTCTTCCATAATCGGCAGCAGGGCGTTGGCCAGGTAATGGCAGTTGGTGAAGCCGATCTGGGGCTGGCGGTTGTAGGCGTAGCGGCCTTCGTGGTCGGAGTGGTTGCAGACGAAGCCGGCGTCGAAATCGTCCAGGAAGGCGTAGGGGCCGTAGTCGAAGGTGTCGCCGATGATGGACATGTTGTCGCTGTTCATCACGCCATGGCAGAAGCCGACGGCCTGCCAGTCGGCAATCAGCCGGGCGGTGCGTTCCACCACTTCGGTGAACCAGCGGGCGTGGCGCTGCGGTTCCGGCAGTTCAATCAGGTGCGGGAAGTGCAGTGAGATTACCTGCTCCAGCAGGGTTTTCACCGCCTCCGGGCCTTCGTGGTAAGCGGCGAATTCGAAGTGGCCAAAGCGGATATGGCTTTTGGCGACGCGCATCAGGGCGGCGGCGGTTTCGATGGATTCACGCCGGACCGGGTCTTTGGCGCTGATCATAAACAGCGCCCGGGTGGTTGGAATGCCCAGCCCATGCATGGCTTCCGAACACAGGTATTCCCGGATGGTGGAGCGCAACACCGCCCGGCCATCGCCAAAACGCGAATAGGGCGTGGTGCCCGCGCCTTTCAGGTGCCAGTCCCACCGCGTGCCATCCGGCGCCACAGTTTCCCACAGCAATAACCCCCGGCCATCCCCAAGCTCCGGGTTGTACATGCCGAACTGATGGCCGGTGTACTTCATGGCCACCGGGTCCATCCCTTCCAGCAATTCCGCCCCCGCGCCGATCTGCGCCCAGTCCTGCTCATCCTGAACATGAAACCCCAGCTGCGCCGCAAGCTTGTGGTTAAAGTACACCATCTTTGGCTGCGAAAGCGGCGTGGGCTTCACCCGGCTGTAGAAGCTGTCCGGCAGGTCCAGGTAGCGGTGTTCAACTTTGAAGGTTTCGTTGGTCATGGATTGGCCTGGTTTTTGAATCGGTCTCTAAAACGCGGTCAGACCCCCAGTACATTTGGTGCCATGAAATGTATCGGGGGTCTGACCCCCTCAGAGTGCAGAGTGGAGGTGGCGAATGCAACCACAGCTGGTGGTTTTTACCGATCTGGATGGCACTTTGCTGGACCACCACAGCTATAGCTGGCGGGCGGCATTGCCGGCGATGGAGCGGCTGGCGGCTAACGGGATTCCGCTGGTGCTGAATTCCAGCAAGACAGCGGCGGAGATGCGGGAGTTGCAGCGGGCGATGGGCCTGCGGGCGCCGTTTATTGCCGAGAACGGGGCCGCGGTGGTGATTCCAGCGGGATGTCTGAACAATCCGCACGACGAGGTGGTGCATTTTGGTGTTCCCCATAACGAGCTGATGCGCACACTTTTGGTGCAGCGGGAGGCCGGTGCACGATTCCGGAGCTTTTCTGACCTGTCGGCGAGTGAGCTGGCGCTGCTGACGGGGCTGAAAGAAGGCGAGGCAGCCCGGGCAAAACAGCGCCTGGCTACCGAGCCTTTGCTGTGGGATGGAACCGACGCCGAACTGGCGCAATTCCGCGCGGCGCTTGAGCTTGCAGGTTTGCGACTGGTGCAGGGCGGGCGCTTCTGGCATGTCATGGGAACCTTCGATAAGGCGGAGGGGGCCCGGTTCTTGCTGAGTCGTTACCAGGAGTGTTTCGGCAATGAGCCGTTAATCACCATCGCCCTGGGCGACAGCCCGAACGACCAGCGCATGCTGGAGGAGGCAGATATCCCGGTGGTGATAAGCGGGGCGAACAGTGAACAGCTGCAGTTTTCGCCCACCCGGCACGCCATGCGCTCCCTGAGACCCGGCCCCGAGGGCTGGAACGCCTGCGTACTCAACCTGCTTCTGGAGTACGGTTACCAGTAAAGGAGAGCCGCCATGGGCGACTTTTACCAGAACGGCATTGTTACCACCCTGCATAACCTTGTGCGCCGACCGGTGGAGGACATCGAGGCAGACCTGATGCGCTTTCGCAAAGAGCGGCCGATGTCGCTGGTGCTGCCATCCCTGTATTCGGAACTCGAAGGCCCGGCGCTGCAGAATATTGTGCAGGAGCTCACCCGGGTGCCGTACCTGGACGAGGTGGTGATCGGCCTGGACCGGGCCAATGAGGACCAGTACCGACATGCCTTGGAATACTTTTCGGACCTGCCGCAACCGTTCAAGGTGTTGTGGAACGACGGCCCGAGGCTGCGGGCGCTGGATTTGAAGCTGCGGGAGCAAAACCTGGCGCCGACAGAAATGGGCAAGGGCCGGAACGTGTGGTACTGCTTCGGCTATGTGCTGGCTTCCGGCGTGAGCGAGTCTGTCGCGCTGCACGATTGCGATATTCTGACCTATTCCCGGGACCTGCTCGCGCGGCTGATCTACCCGGTTGCTAACCCGGGCTTCAACTACATGTTCTGCAAGGGCTATTACGCCCGGGTGGCGGACAGCAAGATGAATGGCCGGGTCAGCCGGCTGCTGGTGACGCCGCTGATCCGCGCCCTGAAGAAAGTCTGCGGGCCTAACGATTTCCTGGATTACCTGGACAGCTACCGCTACCCGCTGGCGGGTGAGTTCTCTTTCCGCACCGATGTGATCAATGACCTGCGCATCCCCAGCGACTGGGGCCTGGAAATCGGCGTGTTGTCGGAAATGAAGCGCAACTACGCCACCAACCGGCTGTGCCAGGTGGATGTGGCGGATGTGTATGACCACAAGCACCAGGAATTGTCGCCGGAAGACGCCAGCCGGGGCCTGTCGAAGATGAGCATGGACATCGCCAAGGCGCTGTTCCGCAAGCTGGCGACCAATGGCGAGATCTTCTCCAACGAGAAATTCCGTACCCTCAAAGCGAGCTATTTCCGCATCGCCCTGGATTTTGTCGAGACCTACCAGAACGACGCCATGATCAATGGCCTGAGTTTTGACCGCCACAAAGAAGAAAAGGCGGTGGAACTGTTCGCCCAGAACGTGATGCGCGCCGGGGCGTACTTTCTGGATAACCCCATGGATACGCCGTTTATCCCCAGCTGGAACCGGGTGACCAGTGCCATTCCGGATATTCGCGAGCAGCTGCTGGAGGCGGTGGAGCTGGACAACGAGGAGTTTCGGCCATGAGCCAGTCACTGGAAAGCCGGCTGGTGGCGATGCTGGAGGTGGTTTATCCGGCGCTGGATTGCGAGTTTCTGTCGGATCAGTTGCTGGATGCCATGGGCCTGGACCCGGAGGCCGAGCCGCCGCCCGCGCACCAGAACAACTGGAGCCAGGCGGATGTGGTGCTGATCACCTACGCCGACACGGTACAGCGCCCGGATGAAAAACCGCTGGTGACCCTGAAGCGGTTTCTGGACGACTGCCTGCGGGAGTCGGTGACGGCCGTGCACATTCTGCCGTTCTTCCCCTACAGCTCAGACGATGGCTTTGCGGTGATGGATTACCTGGCGGTGAACGAATCCCACGGCAGCTGGGAAGATATCGAAGCCATCGCCCGGGATTACAAACTGATGGCGGACCTGGTGATCAACCACATGTCGGCCCGCAGCCGCTGGTTCGAGAACTTTCGCAAGCGGGTGGGGCCGGGCAAGGATTATTTTGTTGAAGCCAACCCCAAAGATGACCTGAGCCAGGTGGTGCGGCCCCGCACCTCGCCCTTGCTGAATCCGGTGCAGACCGAGGACGGCGAGCGCTATGTGTGGTGTACCTTCAGCGAAGACCAGGTGGACCTGAATTTCGCCAACCCGGAGGTGCTGATCGAATTCGCCGGTATCATTCGTTATTACCTGGAGCGGGGCGTGAAGATTTTCCGGCTGGATGCGGTGGCCTTTCTCTGGAAAGAGCCGGGCACGCCCTGTATTCACCTGCAGCAGACCCACGAGCTGATCAAGATTCTGCGGCTGCTGATTGAGCATCACACGCCAGACACCGTGGTGATCACCGAAACCAATGTGCCCAATCGGGAGAACCTGACCTACTTCGGCAACGCCAACGAAGCCCATGCCATCTATAACTTTTCATTGCCGCCCCTGCTGATCAACACCCTGGTGACCGGTAATTGCCGCCATTTGAAAACCTGGCTGATGGGCATGCCGCCGGCGCAGATGGGCACCACCTACCTGAACTTTATTGCCTCCCATGACGGCATAGGGATGCGCCCCACCGACGGGCTGCTGGACGAAGACGAGAAACAGAGGCTGATCAATACCCTGGAATCTTTCGGGGGCAAGGTGTCTTACCGGCGCACGGCCGATGGCCGGGATCAGCCCTATGAAATGAACATTGCGCTGTGGGATGCCCTGAAAGGCACGGCCGAGGGTGGAGCAGACCACTGGCAGCTGCAGCGCTTTCTGTGTGCCCACACCATCATGCTGGCGCTGGAAGGTATTCCGGCTTTCTATATTCACAGTCTGCTGGCCACCGGCAACGACCTCGACCGTGTGGAACATACCGGCCGGCTGCGTTCCATCAACCGTAGCCAGTGGAAGCTGGACAGCCTGGAAGCAACGCTGGCCGATCCTCTCAGCCATCACAGCAAGGTGTACAGGGAACTCAAACGCCTGATTGCCATCCGCCGGGCCCAGCCCGCCTTCCACCCCAACGCCACCCAGTTCACCCTGCACTTGGGCCTGCAACTGTTCGGCTTCTGGCGCCAGAGCCTGCGCCGGGAACAATCCATCTTCTGCATCCACAACATCAGCGCCGAAGTGCAACAAGTGGCCCTCAGCGACATCAACCTGATCAGCACAGACCAATGGACAGACCTGCTCTCAGACCAGCCCATCGAAGACCTCAGCGGCACGATTACCCTGAAACCCTACCAATGCCTCTGGCTGGGGGTCAGACCCCCGATACATTTGGCATGACGAAATGTACTGCGGGTCTGACCCGCAGTGGCTGAGGTAGCCGCTGAGCCGAATATGGGTTGTAATCGGCTCAGGTTCTGATCCGAATAGGCAGGTTTTTTCGGCTCATGTATATCTGACAAGAACAAGACTGGCCGCGTTTCACGTGGGGTGAGGGTGCTCTGCGCTCCTCGGTTGCTTGATTCTGCCGGCGAGGAATTTGGGGAAGGCATCAATGCCCGGAAGTACCAGTCTCTGGCTAAGGTCAGCAAGGCGACGGCTACGCGGGATTTGACGGACTTAGTGGAGAAAGGTTGTATTTTTCAGTTAGCCGGGGGCGGACGCAGTACCCGCTATGCCTTGTTGCTGCACAGTGACTGATTGACCAAGCCGGTTTGTGACCGGGTTGTTTGTAATGCCGTGACGGGTGGTTATAATCGGCGCAGCTCAGGATGAGTTTGTTATAACCAATTAAACTTCAGGGACCGAAGTTATGCCCCAGGCAAGCGGATTGCAGTTCACCGCCCGTGTAGGCGAATTCCCCTCTGATCACTTTTCGGTAGTTGGCTTCGCGCTGACCGAACAGCTGTCTTCCTTGTTTCATGGCCGGTTAGAGCTGGCCAGTACTGACCCAGACGTGGCCGCTGCCGACATTCTGGAACAACCGGTAGACCTGGTGGTTTGGCAGGATGGGCAACCGTTGCGCCGTTTCACCGGCGTGGTGAATGAGTTTGTTCGTGGCAACACCGGCCACCGTCGCACCCGCTATGAAGTGGTCATCCAGCCGCCGTTATGGCGCCTGGGCCTGATGCACAACAGCCGCATCTTCCAGACCCAGACCACCGACGCCATCGTGCGCACCCTGCTCGAAGAGCGGGGCATTGTGGATTCGGTGTTTGATCTGAAGCGCCCGCCGGCCGAACGGGAATACTGCGTTCAGCACCGGGAAAGCGACCTGCAGTTCATTGAACGACTGGCCGCCGAAGAAGGCTGGCACTACCGTTACCAGCACGGCAGCGTGGATGGCGAAGAGCAACCGGCGTTAATCATCGCCGACCACCACGGCGACGCCCCGAAACTGGACCCTGTGCCCTGCAACACCCAGGCCGGCGGCAGCACCCAACAAGCCTGCGTGTTCAGCTTTGCCTACGAAGAGCGGGTGCGTGCTTCCTCCGTAGCCACGAAGGACTACACCTTCAAGAATCCGGCCTACGCCCTGATGCACGAACACAGCGCTGGCGGTATGAATCACCGGGAAGACTATCAACACTACGACTACCCCGGTCGCTACAAGGACGATGCCAGTGGCCAACCGTTCACCCAGGCCAGACTGGACGCCCTGAGAAACGACGCTTCCCTCGCCAAGGGCAAAAGCAACCGACCGGACTTCACCCCCGGTGCTAAAGTGGAACTGCAGGACCACGACAGCCAGAGCCTGAACCGGGAATGGCTGATCACCGCCATCACCCACACCGGCAAACAGCCCCAGGCCCTGGAAGAAGAGGGTGGCAGCGAACCCACCAGCTACCACAACACCTTCAGTGCTATCCCGGCCGACAAAACCTGGCGCCCCCTGTGTAATCACAAACCCGTGATGGACGGCCCCCAGATGGCCCTCGTCACCGGCCCGGAAGGGGAAGAAATCCACTGCGACCAGTACGGCCGGGTGAAAGTACGATTCCCGTGGGACCGTTATTCCAAGAACGATGAACACAGCAGCGCCTGGCTGCGCGTGGCCCAGGGCTGGGCCGGCGGCCAATACGGCTTTATGGCCCTGCCCAGAATCGGCCACGAAGTGATAGTCAGCTTCCTGGACGGTGACCCGGACCAGCCCATCATCACCGGAAGAACCTATCACGCCACCAACACACCGCCGTACGCGCTGCCGGAACACAAAACCCGCACCACCCTGAAAACCAAAACCCACAAGGGCGAGGGCAGCAACGAACTCAGATTTGAAGACGAAGCGGACCAGGAACAGATCTACGTCCACGCCCAGAAAGACCTGGACCTGCTCACCGAACACAACCGCACCGAAGTCATCAAGAACGACAGCCACCTGACGGTGGAAAACAACCGCTTCAGCCACACCAAAGGCAATAGCCACCACACCACCGAAGGCGAACGACGGGAAAGCATCGGCGCCGACTACAGCCTCACCGTTAACGGAAGCCACCACAGCAAGCAGGGCAAGAACCAGCTGGTGGAAGCCGGTACGGAGATTCACCACAAGGCCGGTATGAAAATTGTGATTGAGGCTGGTGCCGAAGTGACACTTAAAGCGGGTGGTAGTTTTGTGAAGGTGGACCCGAGCGGGGTGACGGTGTCTGGGCCTTTGGTGCGGATGAACTCCGGGGGTGGGGCTGGGAGTGGTAGTGGGGTTGGAGTGAAGGGGCCGTCGTTGCCTGGCCGTTTGAACGAATTAACGGCTAACAATGACCCTGTGCAAATGGCGGAAACCGGCGCCAGAGCAACAGCAGGGCCTTCTGCAGCCTCGGTGCCTGCGTTGAAGTCTGCAGCTAAAAAGGATGTTGCTCTTGTGAAGCAATGTGGCCGCCAACCGGATGGTTCTTGTGCCATGGAAGCCTGTGCATGTGAAGGAGACGTTGCATGATGGGGCTGGATGAGAAGACCATTGAGCGAGCATGGCTACTGATTGATGGCGCAGTATTTGATGCTCCCAGATTCATCTATGAATACGATGATCAGCCGGAACTAGAATACCTTTACCTTGGCACGCCCCATGAGTCGGTCATCGAGGTGAGTCCCTGCCTTGTAAAGCCTTCGCCATCATCACGAATATGGTCAGAGAAGCCAATGTGGCAAGACCATGCCGTTGTCCTGATGGCAGACGAGATCCTGCCCGTATTGGCCAATCATTTACGAAGCCTGTTGAGCGTTAAGTTGTCTGATGGTGGCTACTCCTATCTCAGGTTCTATTCTCCAAAGCAGCTGGTCAGGTTGATGGGAGCGTTCAGTGATCCGGAGCGAGACCAATTCAGTGGCCCGATAACAGATTGGCTGGCTTTCCAAGCTGATGGTCAATGGCGGCGATTCAGTGCAGATGGCCAGAGACCAGCCAGGCAGGCTTCTGAGGAAGGCTGGTTTGTTCTTGCTGATCACCATATTGAGGCCCTGGCCGCTATGGCCAAAGATGAGTTCATGACCCGGTTGGCCCAATACCTTTCCCTGAACGATGCGTCCAGGCTGAACGCACTGATTCAGCAGGCCAGCTGATTTGGGTTCCGTACAGAAAAAGAAGTAAGCCGGTTTGCAGAGCTGGCTGTAGTGCACGGAGAGCGCATTGAGCATCCGGAATTTCAGGCTATTTTGTCCAGTTCTGAAATGCCAGCAGGTATGCGCTTGAGTGAAGTGGATAAACGTTTGGCATATGGAGTTGCCTCATGAGTTCCGAGTACACGGTCAAGTCCGGCGACACGCTTAGTGCAATTGCACAGCGGCACCAAACTACCTTAAGCAGCCTTCTGAGACTGAATCCGGATATCGACAATCCCGACCGGATTTTCCCCGGGCAGAGGCTAAAACTGCCCGCCGCCAACGATGCGGATTTCTCCCACTGCGAGGTCGGACAGGTTGCCCAGGAACCACCATGTGCAGAAGAAATTGTGGAAGTTGTCCATGTCACGGGTTCTGATGAGTTGATCCTGTTGACGAAAGAGGAGCTCTCCGAGTGGCTTGAGGAAGAAAAATTCGTTTGTGGTCCAATCAATGAGTTTTATAAAAAGTTGGATAAGCTCAACGACGGCGACCAGTATTCAGAATTGAGTCCGACGGATGGTGAAGGCCAGTTGTTGTCGGAAGTTCAGGAAGAGAAAGAGCGCTTAATTGAAGAACTGGAAGCTCGCTCCGTTCTTACTAACGATATGCAGAGCATACCGCCCATAACCGAGATCAAAAGGCTTGCCGGTAACACCCATAGAACGTATGTGCGTTCGGACAAAATGAAAAATCACTGGCGGCGTTATTCCATAGCGGCAAGAGATCGGGCGCGGAGTGATGGATGGTTAACCGAGAATGGTGTCGACCCGGCAAAGCTGAAGGATGCCATTCGAAGTGAGCTCAATATCAAGTTCAACGCAACATTGTGGGAGCCAGATCAGAATGGCGCCCTTATGACGACATTGAACAAGTTTTACGACGAAGCATCCTGGTCGATCTGGGGTGATGCCGAGGCAAGACAAAAAGCGATCGACGAAACTGGCTTTGATGCGTCGGCTGAGGCTCAGTTCATGCGATTTGCCGCGGGGGGAAGTGCTTCTGGTGAGTTTGATCCGAAAAAAGGCAGGGTTCACTTTCAAGCGAAGCTAGAAGGCCAGTTTGCTCTGGCACAAGGCAAAGTGGGTATTGAGCAGGCGTTTCCTGTGAATAATCGGTCGGAAATCCAGATCCCTTACCGGATGGGCGGCTGGGATGGCGAGCGGAGAATTGCTTCGCTGGGGTATTTTCAGGCCGCCATTATGGCGTCGCTTTCGGGATTTGCCGGTGCCTCGGCGCTTGTTGCCGGTAATGTTCATGTATCTACTACCGATGGTTTTCCAACGATAAAGGGGATTGCTGCCAGGCAGAACGGACAGAAAGCAGAAATAGAGGGAGGCGCATTTGCGGGTATCCGCGGCGGGTGTGAAGTTGCGGGTGAACTGCGCTGGAGAGATGTTCTAACTGAAGCGCGAGAGTGGGATAAGCTCTGCAGTATCGGGAAGAAGGTCGAGGCTGCGTTTGGTGCGGGAGCGGAGCTTAATATTCGGTTGCACTTCAGTGAAACCACAGGAAAGTTTTATTGCAATGCCCACGCAGGGCTCGTTTTGGGCGTCGGACCCTCAGGAAGTTTTCTTTTGGAAATAGAAGCCCAGAAAATCATGCGAATGCTGCATTTTATATATAACGCATTGCTTGATGTGGACTTCAGGTATTTGGAGTTATTTGATCCTGATTCGGAAGCGTTCGGTTGGTATAAACGAATGAGTTTGTTTGCATTGGCGCGTGGAGTTACTGCTGTTGCGGCAGCTCATGAGTTTTCAACGAGCTTGGTGGCCGGGCTGGCTGAGTTTGTAGAAGATGTATTCGTTGGACGGAATCGTGAGCGGTTGGGAGCAGAGCTTGCTCAAAATATTGTCAGTGATCTTGCTCTAGAAGAGAACGCCGTTTTCTTGCATTCCCCTCCGGAAGTTAAAGGCATAGTCCTGGATAATATTATCTACGATTGGTGGGTCACCCCGGGCATTTGGAGTAGTAACGATATAAAGATTCGAGCGGTGAGTGAGATTCTTGCATCGTTTCAGAGTTGGCGTGATTTCGAAGAAACGGTATTTCGGATGAATCCTGAGGGCGTTGCCAATCGGGAGGATTTTCAAGAGAACCTTGATCGCCTGTTTGAGTTCGTTGGAAAAGGTGAAGCCGATCAGAGGTTATTCATTTATGAGCTGAGGAGTAAAGTCGCAATCGCGGGTAGACCAGTGCAAATGGACCCATTTAATGCCTGTCGAATATGCGGGATAGCTTAGGAGGCTTTGATAGATGTCGCGTGTTGATCCACTGAAAGTAGCTTGTTTGGTATTGGTGCAAGCGTTTATTTCTGGCTGCGGCGAGGATGATACCGTTGCTCTTGTTCTGGAACAGGCAAAAGACAATCAGGTGTTTGTGGAAGGCGGAGAGTTTGTTCTTGGAGATATTGGGAAGCCTGACGGTAGCCCTTACGTGACTCTGACTGATCATAGCCGTCCTGTAGTTAAAGTTAGAGTCGATAGTTACTCCATCTCTCGATACGAGACGACTTGGGGCGAGATGGCGGTGTACTACGAAGAGCTCAATCGACGTCACCTGTACGCGGAGGAATTTACGCTCAAAAAGTACGTGTTAGTCTCGGATGAACCGCTGTCACCTAACTATTACCGGAAGCCTGCCCAAGTACCAAACTACGGAGAGGCTGAGGGATATTGCGCTTGGCTGGCAGAGCGTACCGGGCTGCCTTTTGCTCTGCCTACGGAAGCTCAGTGGGAATATGCGGCTCGAAGCCGGGGGAGGGGGGTGCCCTACGCCACCGATACTGGGGATGTCGAGAGGGACCCCTACCTGCGCCGCCCGAAAGAGTATGTTGACCCTTCGATACCTCCTTCTGGTAACACCCTGATGCACTCTTCGCTGAAGTTCGAACGCCGACCAGTTGGAAGCTACCCACCAAATCCGCTTGGCCTTTACGACATGACTGGAAACGTAGCGGAATGGACGCAGGATTGGTTTCAAGAAGATTACTATAGATATGCTCCGTATGATAATCCGCGGGGCCCAGAAGCACCCTCCAGTCAGGGAGAGTCCATCAAAACGGTGCGAGATTGGGGCGGCCGTGGGGATTGGTTTGGAGGTGGTGGGACTGTTTTCGCGCGGGGTGGTCGATCCGTGAATTCTTCAGGTATGGGCTTCCGCTGCGTCGTTAATCACTCCAAACCTATCAATTAATTACCCAACTCAATGTTTTCAAGGAGCGAAACAATGAAAACCCTTAAAATTCTTAAGTACACTTTCACACTCATCGGCGCAGCCATGCTGTTTGGTGCCTTCGCCAGCTATAGCAGTACCTCGGCCTTTATTGAACGGGCTACAGAAACCCGCGGGATAGTGACTGAACTAGCGGTCTCCCGCTCCAGTGATTCCACCAGCTACTATCCGATTGTTGCGTTTCAGGATGCCAGTGGCCGACAGATTGAATTTCAATCCCGATCTGGCTCAAACCCTCCATCCTTCAAACGAGGGGAACGGGTTTCCGTGCTTTATGAGCCTTCGGTACCGGAGAACGCACAGATCAACAGTTTCTTTTCGTTGTGGGGAATGTCGTTGATAGCTGGAGGGCTCGGCCTGGTGTTTACACTTGTTGGCGCTGGGGTGGTGCTATTCGGTGTTCTGAGGGGGCGATCAAAAGCTTATCTTGCAAAGCATGGCACCGAAGTACTCGCGAAATTTTCATCGGTCGAGCAGAACACAAGCCTCACGGTTAACGGCCGTAACCCGTTCCGAATCGTCTGTCAGTGGCAGCATCCCCAAACCGGTGACTTACACGTGTTTCGAAGTGGTAACCTGTGGTTTGATCCCAGTAACCACATCGAACGGGACACGGTGCCCGTGCTGGTGGATGAGAGCAACCTGAAACGCTACTGGGTTGATACGTCTTTTCTTCCAAAGCTGGCGGGTTAAGAGGCATCAGGCTGCACGCGGAAGCTATGTTTTCTTTACCCCCAAAGCACAAACATACTTCCGCTCATACCGCCGGTCAGCCCAGCCCTCATAAACCCGCTTGGCAATGGGATAGATCACCGGCCACAACAGCGGTTTGAACAGCCACCCAAACGGCGTATGGCTCCAGGCCCGCACGTTGGCGTGCAGCCCGGTTACCCATTCGCCGGTCCAGGTCATCAAATGTAGGCGGCGGAGGAGGTCTTCATGGGGTGGCAGCTGGGGGCTGCCTTCCGGTTGCTCGTGAATGTCTGCGAAGATGAGTTGCCCACGCTGCACTCTGCGCAGGGTTCGGATTTCCTTCGCGCACAGCGGGCAGCTGCCGTCGTAAAACAGGGTGTCGTATTTTGGGTTCATGCAGGTTCTGGTTATCCGGTGGCGTTTGATAACTATACGAGCCCCGTGGCTGATGGTTCAGCGCCGTGGCGTTTGTAATGCCCTGATAATGCAGCCACTTGTTCGAAACGCTACACTGGTGTCTTTGCGGAAGCGCAGGCTTCTGTGTAAACACTCACCAGGCCAGACTTGCACATGGAAGACCAGAAGCCCGACCAGACCGCTCCGGAAGACAAAAAAGCGTCAGCGCTTGCCGAGTTGTCCACTCCCATCTACGGCCTGTTCACGCTGGGGATTCTGTACACCCTGTACCTGGCCCACCAGATTGTTCTGCCGATCATTCTCGCCGTGCTCACCAGCTTGTTGTTGTCGCCCCTGGTGAAAAAAGCCAGGTTGAAATGGCATGTTCCGCGGGTGGTGAGCTCGCTTGTACTGGTGCTTGTGGTGCTGGCGGGTATTGTCGGTTTGGGGGTTGCGGTAACCGCACCGGCGCTGGAATGGGCTGAGCGCGCCCCGCAAGGTTTGTCGCGCCTGTTGGTGGGCGATAGTGAGATTATGCGGCAACTGGACAAAGTCACCCGTTCTGCGGAACAGGTGGAGAAGTCGGTAGAGGGTCTGTCGTCTGAGGACGGTAGTGAAAAACCGACAACCGTGGTGCTGCAGACCGATTCCTGGCGCAGCCAGCTGATGACAAAAGCCCGCAATGGCCTGGCCGGTCTGGCGCTGGCGTTGGCGCTGACTTACTTTCTGCTGGTCAGCGGCGACAGGTTGATCCGCAACTTCGTGCGGCAAATCCCCAGATCCCACCGCAAAACCGTACTGAGGATTACCCACGACTCCCAACACCAGATCGCCCAGTACCTGGCCGTGCTGGGCCTGAGCAACCTGTCTGTAGGCCTGATCACCGGGCTCACCTGCTGGGCCATCGGCCTGCCAGACCCGGCCGTATGGGGCCTGATCGCCGGCCTTGCCCGGTTTATTCCCTATCTCGGCAACATGCTCACCATCGCGCTACTGGCGCTAGTGTCGGCACTAACCCTGGACACCGTCTGGATGATGGCACTGGCACCGATAAGCTTCATCCTGCTCACCACCATCGTCGGCTTCTTCCTGGAACCCTGGATCCACGGATTCCGCATGGCCATCAACCCCGTCATCATCTTCGTATCCATCTTCTTCTGGGGCTGGCTCTGGGGCCCGGTAGGCGTACTGCTGGCCGTCCCCCTGATGACCGTAATTCAAGTGATCCTAAAACAAATCCCGAGACTACGTCCGGTGTACAGAGTAATTGCTCGATAAGCCGTCTCAAACACAACTGCTCAGCCAGGAACGGTGTTTCTTTCCCACTCAGGTGAAGCCGGCGGGAGGTGGGGGGAGTTTTTCTGGCAGGAAAAAAAATGTCTGAGCGAAGCGAGTTATTTTTTCCAGAAGAAAAACACCCCCCACCTCCCAGCCCGCCCCCAAACCAAACGGATAGGGACCCAAGGCAAATCCCCTGACACAAAGCCAGATCTTTCCTATGCTCAGTGAATCAAAGAATTCACCACAGCAGGAAGAATTCAATGCCCGACATCCCGCCCACCATGAAAGCCATGGTCCTCACCGGCCATGGCGGCCTGGAAAAGCTTGAATACCAGGATGTTCCGGTGCCCAGACCAGCAGCAGGCCAGGTTCTGGTCCAAGTAACCGCCACCGCCAAGAACAACACCGACCGCAAAGCCCGTGAAGGCCTGTACCCCACCAAAAAGGGCGAAATGACCTCATTCCAGATGGGCGGCAAACCCACGCTGACCTTCCCGCGCATACAAGGCGCAGATATCGTAGGCCGAGTAGTCGCATTGGGTGAGGGCGTCAGCGAACAACGTATCGGCGAGCGGGGCCTGCTGGACTTCAACATCTACGCCAACGACCGCACCGACATCAATCTTACGCCGGATTACTACGGCCATGGCGCCGATGGCGGCTATGCCGAATACGTGGCCCTGCCGTCTGACCAGTTTCACCATATCCCGAATCGGGAACTGGCGGATGCCGAGCTGGCGGCCATGGGCATGTGCTCCTACCAGACCGCCTACCACATGCTCACCTCTGCCAACGTGCAGACGGGCGAGCGGGTGCTGGTTACCGGCGCGAGTGGCGGTGTGGGCACGGCCCTGATCCAGCTCTGCCGGATTATCGGTGCCATTCCCTACGCACTGAGTCAACAAGACAAGGCCCAAGCTCTTCTCGATCTTGGCGCCGAAGCGGTGCTGGATCGCAGCAACATGGACACCTTCGTCGACCGGGTGAAGGCAGAAACGGATGGCAAACCCCTGGACGCAGTGATGGACCTGGTAGGCGGCGAGATGACCGACAAGTTCATCGACGCCATGATCTTCGACATGAACGCCCGCAGCACCTACCCGCGCCTGAGCATCGCCGGCGCCAGTGGTGGCAACATCAGCGAAATCCTGTGGACCCGAATCTACCTGTACCAGGTGCAGATCTTCGGCGTGTCTCACGGCACCCGCGAAGAAGCCAACCAGCTGATGACCTGGATACGCGATGGCCAGCTGAAACCCGTCCTGCACGGCGCGTTCAAACTGTCTGACCTGCACAAAGCCGAAGAGTATTTCGTGAACCGTGGCAGCAACTACCTGGGCAAGATCGTGATCGTGCCGGATGCCCAGTGGCAGGTACACGGCCAACCCTTTGCCGTGGGGGCGGGCGGATGAAACCTGAACTCACCATTCAATTGATGGATACCCACGCCGGCGGTGACGTCAGCCGCATCGTTACTGGTGGCATCATCGACTTGCCGGGAAATACGGTAAGGGCCCAGATGGAATACCTGCGCGACGACGCCGACGGCCTGCGGCGGTTGCTGCTGGAAGAGCCTTACGGCATCCCCGAAATGTCCGTAGACCTGATGGTGCCCGCCACCAACCCCGAAGCCGCCGCCGGTTACATCATCATGGAAGTCATGGGCTACCCCATCTACTCCGGCTCCAACACCATCTGCACGGCAACGGCAGTTCTGGAAACCGGCATAGTCCGGAAACAGGAAGGCAAACAACACTTCAAACTCGAATCCCCCGCCGGCCTGGTAAACATAGAAGCCACCGTACACAACGGTGTAGTAGAAGCCATCACCTGCGAAGGCCTGCCCAGCTACATCCACACCCACAACACCAGCATCAACGTACCCGGCATCGGCAAGGTCAACTACAGCGTCGCCTACAGCGGCGGCTTCTACGCCCTGGTAGACGCCAAATCCCTCGGCTTCGACCTCACCCTGGACGAAGAACGCCAACTAGCCCAAACCGCCCACGCCATCGTCGAAGCCATCCAGGCCGAAAGAGGCTTCTCCCACTACACCCTGGGCGACGTAGGCCCCCTCCCGTTCCTCCACTTCATGGGCCCGGTAGAACAAATAGCCGAAGGCTACTACCGCTGCCGCTCAGCAACCTACGTCCACCCCGGCGTCATCTGCCGAAGCACCACCGGCACCGGAACCTCCGCAAGACTGGCGTTAATGAACCACGAGGGCCAAATCAAACCCGGCGACAAACTCGAAACCATATCCCTGAGGGAAACCGGCTTCATCGGAGAATTCACCGAAGTGGAAAAGGCAGGGAAATACCAGGTGGTCAAAAACAACATAACCGGCAAAGCCTACGTCATCGCAAAGTCCGACATCGTAGTGAACTGCGACGACCCCATGGTGGATTGCAACGGCCTGACTCACATCCTCAAATCAGAAGATGTGCCTTAACCTGCAGAACCTATACCGCACACAAGCCATGGAGGCGAACGAAGTAAAGCCAGTGGGAGAGGGGGAGAGGTTCCCATAAAGTTAAGCCGGCGGGAGGTGGGGTGTGTTTTTCTGGCAGGAAAAAAGATGTCTGAGCGAAGCGAGTTGTTTTTTCCAGAAGAAAAACACACCCCACCTCCCAGCCCGCCCCCACAACTTAACGGATAGGAACCCAAG
>NZ_JAJSPB010000040.1:0-26854 GCF_021282325.1 Marinobacter sp. G11 | reverse complement strand
GGGCACTGAGACTTCGGAGTAAGAAGAGAAACCCCGCGTCGCTACGCTCCGATGGGTGGCAGCCTTGCTCCGGTCCGGGTGGCAGGCTTCACGTGGAATGGGTGGCAACCTTCAGCGGTTTACGCAGTGGCCAGTGAGGAGGCGGTCAACGCCCCGGTAAAGCTGGGGCTCGCCCTGCTGACCGACCGCCAGGGCGTGATTGAAGTGGACCTGCCCATCGAGGGTGACCTGTCGGACCCGCAATTCAGCGTGGGCCAGATTGTCATGCGGGCCTTTGTGAACCTGTTGGTGAAAGCGGCGGCCTCGCCGTTCAGCATGCTCGGTTCGCTGGTGGACCTGGCCGGTTTCAGCAGCGAAGAACTGGGACAGGTAAGCTTTGTGCCGGGCAGTGTGCAACTGGCCAGCGGCGAGGCGGAAAAGCTGTCTGCCCTGGCTGGCGCCCTCAATGACCGGCCCGACCTGCTGTTGAATATCCGTGGCGCCGTAGCCGCCGAAGCCGATGGCCTGGCCCTGCTCAAAGCCGAGCGTGAAGCCCGGGGTGAACCAGTAACCGGTGAAGCCTGGGAGCAGGCTCAGCAGGCCTACAGTGACGGTGAGCTGTCGCTGCCGCCGGAGACCCTGGGCAAACTGGCCACAGACCGGGGGGTGGCGGTGCGCCGCCTGCTGCAGGACACCCATGGTGTGCCCTCTGACCAACTGTTCACCCTGGAGCCGTCCCGGCAGGCGGCCGTGGATGATCAGGGCCAGGTGACCGTACCGTTCAACCTGGATGTACGCTGAACAACCACCGGATCAGGAAGGCTTATGGCCAGTCTAAAGGCACGTGCTGCCAGTCATTTCTTTGCCTATGTGTCGCGCCTTCGCTGGATCAAGCGCTGGGGCCTGATGCGCAATGCCATCGAAGAAAACGTGGCCACCCATTCCTGGGAAGTGGCCACCATCGCCCACGCCCTGGCGCTGATCCGCAACCGGCACTTTGACGGGGCGGTGAATGCCGACCGCATCGCCGCTGCCGCGCTGTACCACGATGCTACCGAGGTAATTACCGGTGAGTATTTCTAAAAATGAAAGTAAGTAACAAGATCGTTTATTTTTAAGTATAGTTCTGTGTAACAGGTGTAATTAAGGGATTTATGACGGTCTTTTGCGATCAGAACGTCTGACCTTTTCGCTTTTATCGGAGTCTGCTGCTCAGGTGCGCTTTAGTTGTGGCACGGGGATAAAGACTTCTTCGATAGATTTACCAATGCCCCTGTAAGGGGAGTGAAGACTGAAGCAGAAGAGTCAATAACCCGAGCAATAAAGATCGAACTAGAAGAAACAAACTTCGATGTTGGCGTGAATCGCTGAAAAATTTCAAGGATCAGGAATTGGAGGCTCCATCCATGCTGAAATGCATTGTTCACTGAGTTCTACCTGAGCCTCGACCGCGTTTAGGAAATCTTCGTCGTCGGGGTTGGCCCGCATTCTATCTTCAAATAGAAGGTTTGTTTGATTTGTGATCTCCGAAGCTGAGAGTCCTTCTCCGATAAGAACGCCCAGTCGTTTCTTAATATCCATTGGTAGAAGTCGCGTGCCGAGAACTGTGCACACAGCAATGCCTCTAGAGATTTTTTGTAACTCCTCATCGGCGCGTTCGAGGTTATGACCCTCTTCAGACATTAGCTTCTCAAGCATTCCTCTTTTCAAAAACATAGAGTAAAGACCATTTTCAAGCCGTTGCTGATAAGTCTTTTCGATACTGGTTTCAGGTAGGTCTTCGAACGCGGAGACGACTGACGTAAAAAACAACATGACAAATGCCAATGCTGAAGCAACCGAACGTACTCGGTGTTGAATCTCCAAATCTCGCCCCTCTTCCACTGGTTTTTTGTCGCAGATCGATGTTGGATAAAACATTTATGATTACCTTGCATTCCCGGATTCAGCATAGAAACTTGTGTACGGAAAAGGATGCGATAGCGTTATAACTGCCTCTTCTCGGTTCATTCAACGGAAGTTCGTCAGCAATTTCCAGAGATTTGACGCAGGAACTTGTATCTTTTGAGCGAGTGACCTTTTTGGCACGAGCGATCTGTCAGACGATAACTTTAGCTTTAGCATCGTGAGAATTTTGGGGGTTAAATCTCTAAATTAATCTAAAAGCATCTACCGGTCCCAATCAGGGTTTTCCGCGCGCAACCTTTTCTCTCTTTCCACATCATCGGGGAAGAGCTTGTCCAAAAATCCTGGAAGCCACCAAACACTGCTGAGAATTCCTAAAGCCAAGAAAAGCATGAACCCTCCCCATTGAAATGCCGTTGCAGCGCTGAGAAAGCCAAGGATAATCAAGCTAATTCCTATAACAGGACCCTTTGCTCCTCGCTTTTGATAACTGGCTTTTATGTTGTCTTTTAGCACTGCGAAAACAATTATTCCGCTAACAACGTACATCAGCCAGTGTTGATCGCCCATAATCAAACTCCGACCAAGAGCTTTAACGCTCTGTATCCAATTTTAATACGAGTCAAGTTCTTTATACGCAATAACTGACTCTTTCAAAGTTGCTAATTCTTCATTTCGATTACTTGTCAGTAGAGCGTGCACCACGTCCCCATTGTTTCCATCGATGGACTGGAAAAACGCGTCGAGCGAATCGCGATATCGCATCCACTGTCGCTGAGTATTCCGAAACGCCTCAGTCGAGACCATGGAGGTATTAACTCCAATACGAACATGCTGATTTTCGGCAATCAGCAGAAGTAACTCCGAATATAATTTATTTAGCTTCTCGTCCTCCTCTGCCAGACCGCTTGTAGTGCCCTCAATCTCTTGATTAATGATGTCAGAGGCAAGGGCAATGAAATCATTCAGTTGCCTACTTTTAGAAGCATTCATTAAAGCAAATCTAGCAGTACCAGAATGCATCTCCTCGCCCTGTACTTTGAGGGTAATAAACTTTTCGGCTTCTTCGTAAGCATTTCTTAGGCGTCCTGACTGAGTGGACGAAAGCGAGTCACTAAGATCTTGCAGATCGGCAGTCAATTCTGAGTTACGTTCTTCCTTTTCACGCTGTGAACAGAATGTGGCACCGTCGCCACTTGTCACATAATCACAGATATCAAATTCTATGGAGCCACCGGATTTCCAGCGCTGATAATAGGTTTGGACTGCCGTTTCAGTCTCTGCCGGAACATGGCCACCGTGAGTAATTAGCCAAAAAACGAGTGCAGGATCTGGCTCGCCGAAGATTTCACTCGGGCGAGAGGCTTTTTCCGCTAGTTCCCAGACATCGTAGAAAGGCCATTCGCCATCTTCATCCTGCACGTTGTATTGAGAGAAAAATTTTTCTTTGTCCCGTGGCTTCTGATTCCATGCAAGCTCAAGAGTTTCTTCCGGATCCCGGAAACGGAATTTTATTGCAGGGTTGCTACGAAGCGCTCTTCCATAGACTGCTGCGGCCTTGTGTGGGTTGGCTTGCTTTATGCTCCCCGCACGATAGAAAGTGTGGTCCAAATACAATTCCAGGGCTTTCTCGTGTCCCGCCAACGCCGCCTGTTCGAGATGGTATTCTTTTTTATGCGGTGGAAGTACAAACCGATAAGCCAGTTTGAAATGGGCACGAGGACTTCCAAGGTAAGACGCGATGAGGTAGGTGTTTTTAGCGGCAATTTTGTCTCCGTTTTCATACAGCTGATCCCCTGAAGTTACCGCTTCCTGGATAATTTCATCAGAGTGAGGTTCCGCAGCGACGGAACCAAGTGACAGAGAAAAGGCTGCAAGTAGTCCAACTCGACACAGAACGTGTTTACTTGGCAAAAGGGTCGAACAAAAAAGAGCTACATGCATTAATCATCACCATTTCAAAGCTATGCTAATGGGGCGGAAACCGTACGTCGCAATTACAGAAAGGTTCGTCACAACGTGAGCGATCGGCATCTTGCGATGCTATCAGTAAACGAGGTCGAGCGGACAGACCATCATCTGCTCTAGTGCTTCGCGGTTTTAGTCATAGCTTGGACGGTGAACCGAAGAGATTTCAGACCGCCATAAGATTCGAAGGTATTCTTTCTCGTGCCCGCTGAGGTCGTAAAAAGCCACGGCTTGTCACTGGAGCGTTAAGGCCCAGAAGCGGAAGATATAGCTCCGATTTCAAAGCCGATGCGATTGTTATCTTGACCCGTCAAGCCGCAAAAAGCTCTTAGCAGATCGCTTTGAAAATCGGCACCAATGCCAAACTGATGTCTGGAGGTTGAGGGGATGCAGGCGATGAGACAGACAATGGTTTTAGAGTTCTTGGCTCCGCTAGAGACAATCAGGTTGTTCGTCTCAAACGAGCGCTGGCTGGCTTTTCTCAAAGAATGTGCTTCTTTCGGTGCGACGAACCTCTCAGCTTATGAGCATGAACTTAAATTCGCGGTTATCGGATTTTATTCATGTGCTTCTCTAATTTCCTGTTCGAAAATTGTTAAAACGTCATAATTGACATTATATAAGTAATGTCAGTCCTATGGTAATTCTAAATAGATTCAGTTAGTTAATGGCGACAATTTGATGCGATTTATTTAATAAGGGAAGATTGGCAATTAATTGGATTTTTAAAATTAATAAATGACCAAATACTTAATCTTAAATTTTACTTGCATTCAGTGAAAAATCGATCAACATGTAACGTAGTTAATTAGGGAGCACCCATGACAAAGCAATCAGCATTCTTAGCTTGGATTTTCAGAATGCCTCTTATCAAAAGATGGGGGTTAATGCACTGTGTCAGGCCAGAAAATGTAGCCGAACATAGTCATCAGGTTGCTGTAATTGCGCACCTTCTATGTGTCATTAGGAATGAAAGATACGGTGGCAACCTTGATCCGGCTAAAGCTGCAACACTGGCGTTATTCCACGAGGTCTCCGAAACCAAACTTCAGGATCAGAATCATGTCGTGAAGTACCACAATGCTGAATTCACGGAGCAGTATAAGAAGCTGGAATTGCTGGCTGAGCAGGAATGTATTGACTCGCTTCCTGCTGACTTACAAAAGCACTACAAGCAGCTCGTAATACAAGAAGAGGTTGATTCGGACTATAAGCAAATCGTAAAAGCTGCGGACATCATTTCGGCTTATCTAAAAGTGCTTGATGAGCAA
The DNA here is from genome assembly GCF_021282325.1 of Marinobacter sp. G11. NCBI lineage: Bacteria > Pseudomonadati > Pseudomonadota > Gammaproteobacteria > Pseudomonadales > Marinobacteraceae > Marinobacter > Marinobacter sp. G11. The sequence continues at coordinate 21,731 of NZ_JAJSPB010000040.1, read as the reverse complement.
AAGTTCGGGAACGTAGCGGAATTTGAGGGAGTCCGGAAGAGCACAGAAGCCCGGATTGATGCGATCAAGAAAAATTGTCCGGAAGTTCAAGATGTCTTGGATGTTTTTGTGAAGAGCTGTCTCCTTCCAGTTGACGATATATCAAACTAGGGGAAGCATCATGAACTATTCGGAGTTCTCTACAGCGTTACGAGCAATAGCAAGGATCAAGCCAGACCGACATGCAGCGACAGCGCTCTTGGAGTTTTGTCAGGCAAAGTTTGGAGATGATCAAATCCCTGCCCAGCTCGGTCTGTGGGAATTTTCCGAATTTGTGGGGATGCTCAGTGCGTCAAAAACAGAAATGCAGGCATACAGCTTCAGTACAGCTTCGCGGCGATTCTGTCGAATAATCGAAAGTGGCGGAGTTAGGTTCAAAACATCTCCTCAAAACTGGAAAACTCCGCCAAAGCCTGATCGAGAAAGCTTTGATTCACTCTCTCGTGAAGACTATGAGAAGCTCTGCGATTATCTCAGTATAGTCATTGATCGAATGAGAGACCGTATTCGACTCGTCACGGAGGCAGAATCACATACCTTCGAGGGTGAGTTGTCTGGCGAAGTTTTTGCGCGGAGTGAAAGGTCTTTTGCGAAGTATCAAGTTACGTTGGTTGATGCTGTATCAGTGCTATTGGAAGCGTTTCCTGACTTTCCCATAGAGTGCGGAATGGAGGATCTGCTTGACCATGGAGAATACGGCATAAATAGATCAACAGTAGATTATGCTGGCATGACTAATGCTCTCAAAGTGTTGCGAAAGCGTTTCACAATGCAGCGAATGAAGTACTTTTTGCCGGCCTTGTCTGATGGCCCGGATTTATCCTTTCAGGACGTCGCTGACATTTTGCTGCCATCTGAAGAAGAGGCAGCTGCGATTCGTAAAGCAATTTGCCTGGAAACCGGCTGGTCACCAGATCTCGTTGCGAATATCGACCCTCATGATTTTGCGTTTCAAGAAATTGATCCGACTAGCGACGTCGTTTGCATAAAAACATTCAAAGAAAAAGGTACACAGCGTGGCGAGGCTTATACAGAAGCTAAGCTGATGGTCGCCTTATCAAGCAAATCGAAGCCGGATAGTGCTTATAATTTGATCAAGCTCTGGTTGAAGCGAACCAAGATGCTCAGGAAGACTCAGCTCTTTGGGAAGATGGTTGATGATCACGGCTTCGAACCGTTTTTCGTTGTCGCCTCGCAGATTACGAACTTGACAAAAAATAACGCTGGTCGTCTTCGGTTTTTGCATCCTAAAGCTGAAAAAGGCCGCAACAATGCAGCTCTCAACCGGATCTATAAAAAAACTCTTGGCATAACGCTTGATGAACGACAGCTTCGCCCGACCCACTTGTATTTTCGCCTGAAAGATCACGGTGTCCCTTTCGCGCTCATGGTTACACTCTTTGGCCACTCCTACAGCTCCATTACAGATGAAGTCTATCGATCAGGTAAAGCATTTGAGCAGGATCGAAAAGATCGTTTGTCAGCTGCCCTTAACGAAATTGAGGAGTCAATTTCCGATGGAAGCTTTGCTGGTCAATTGATACCGCTGAGAGAACAAAAAACGATGAAGGACAAAGTCTTTACCGTATTTTCCGATCATTCGAATGAAAACCCCATAGCTGTTTGTTCAGACCCCTTCAATCCCTCTTGGCCAGGCCATGATCGTCGCGTTAGTTCCGGAAAACGCTGTAAAGTTTTCAGCAAATGTTTGCTCTGCTCGAAGAGCCGGGTTTTTAGCAACAACCTTCCGTTCGTCGTCGACCGATATTTGTATCTCGAAAAACTGAGTCGGTCACTGCGGGAAGATCAGTTTTCCATACATAATGACGAGTACCGTGCGGCTAAGCATGTTGTCGAAATGTGGCCCTATCAAGAAGACGTTGAAGATGCAAAGGAGCGAACTTTTCTAGAGGGACACATTCTGCCACCAGTGTTGATGGGAGACACCCTGTGATCATCAAGAATCTCAAGGAGGTACAGTCTCTCTATGAAACTGAAGTCGCACCCGGCGTGCGTTTTGGTGAACCCACTTGGCGCATCAATATTGGTCATTCAGAGCACGTTACTTTCAATTTTAGCTCTGTGCTGGACGCTCAGAATGCGCGTAGTTTTGACTATCCTGATCTTGTCGATTTTATAAAAATTCTTACGGCTTATACCTTCCCTTCATCGCCGACGAATGAGATGCGGAGTTGGCGTTCATCATTAGGAATGTTCGCTACGATCCGTCGTTTCGCACAAGATTTTCTGTTCGAAAAATTCCTCGTCGCAAAAAACACCATCAGCCTTATTGATCCAAGCCAGATACGTCAGTTTTTGAATCGGTCTGCTCAGCTCTATGAGCATTCGGCGAAGCACCAAACAATCATACTGTGTGTTCCAAGACTTCTTCGCATCTGGTGTTTCGCGTCTGAACTTGATGCTATGCCTGACTGGTGTCGTGCAAATTTCGTTCTATCCGAGGTTGTGTCAAAAGACGTGGAGGCGGCACAGAGAGCCTTGTGGGAGCGTCAGGAGGATGGTGAAGGCGGTTGGATGCCCCTTACAGCTCATCAGATAAAAATGTCTTACGACGCAGCCCATGACTATCTGTATATTTTTTCTGATGCCATATGTGAAGCGTCTCGATTAATCATGACGCGACCGCGTTTTGAAGGTGGCCAGCTCATGCCAGTCAGAAAAGATGGTAAAACCAAAGAGCTGTTTAAACAGCTTGAGGTATTTGAGGCACCGTTCTTCCCAAATACAGATAACCGTATCTTCGAGTTTATACCGAAGACAAAGTCCGTGAAGTCAAAAGGGTATACGTCCGGCTACCAAGACCGAACTACAATTGATATCGACGCGGTCCGTCCGGAAGTGATCAATCTCAAAAGGGCGTGCATCTTTGTCATTGGGTTGCTCACCGGAATGCGCCGAGCCGAAATAGCTCACTTGAAAACGGGTGCTTTATTCGTGCGTGATGGTGTCTATTACCTTACGATCACTCGTTTCAAGACCGCGTCTGACCCGAAAAAGGGTACGAGAGACACTATTCCTGTTCCTCCGATTGTTGTCAAAGCAGTTGAGGTACTCGAAAAGCTCTTCGCTCATCAACGTCAAGCAATTGGATCTGATTTCCTGCTTTTGTCCGACATCGTTACAAGTAAGCGGTTCGAGAAAATAAAGATATCAACGATCGGCAAAGACGTTCAGGCATTCGTACTTGAGTCATCGGGCGAGCCGGGACACGCACATCAACTTCGGAAGTCTATCGCTTGGCTGCTGATCTCGAAAGGCGAAGAAAACCTGGATTTAATACGCCAGTTGTTTGGGCATAAAAGCTACGGCATGACGCTGCGTTATGTTATGCGAAATGAACTTCTGAGTGGTTCAGTTATGGAGCTACTAGAAGAGAACTACACCGAAGACCTACAAAAAGCGCTGACAAAAATTGCCAACGGAGAAGCTGTTGGTGAACTGGCTGACGCGCTTCGTAGGCGTTCTGCGCAGCTATACCCTGGACAGATTCTTGTTTCAGAAGTCGAGGCTTTTGTGCATGCAAACTTGGAAGCCGGTGTTCCGCTTTTTATCAGCCGAATCCCGATCGGCGGTTTTTGTATCAGTCAGTCAGATTTGAAGGAAAAAAAACCACCTTGCATTGAAGGCACGGACGATGAAAAGCCGAATCCGGAATTTTGCGACTATATAAACTGCCCCCATGTGCTTCATACCGATGAGTCAACGAAGAATGTAGAGCGCCAGGTCGTTTATTATGAAACGAAGCGCTCTTATCTTCCGGAAGACGGCGACGATCGGATAGAACACTATTACGACTCCAGGATTGAGGAGAATAAATTGCTTCTGGATCGTTTGAGGAAGGATAAGCAACGCATCATCGCACGGGAGACGGCGAATGCGGATTGATCAAAAAGCCTTTGATAAAGCTGTCAGAGAGCTTGAGAAGAGAGGGGAGATAACGGTTTCTGACTTAGCGGCCAGACTTGGTGTCTCGCGTGGTTGGCTGTATGACAATTTTCCCACCGTACGTGAATTGAATCAGCGCTTGACAGACGATGGAGTGATCGAAGTAATCGAGAATCTGCGCGCAGAGAAGCCTTCTGACCAGATCACAATTGGGGAAATCTCAGCGCGGCTCGGAATCGTTCGTCAGACGTTTAGTCGACGCTTTTCTCATCTTAAAAAATACCTATCGCCAGATGCTGATGTATTTTCTCCCTCCTCGGCGGAAGAGAGGTTGCTGGTTCAAGTTAAAGGGCTTGAAGAGCAAGTGAAGACGTTGAAAGAAGAATATGCAGCTGCGTTGTCTAGAAAAGAGGACGAAATATTTTCCCTTTTTATGCGTCGAGATGCTGAAGATTTCGCGACGATGTCGATGCAGTCAACAATTAAAAAGTTTCAAAATCAAGTCGAAGAACATGCAGAAGATGCGAAGAAAAAAACTAGAGAAGTCATAGATCTTCGATTGCAATTAGCAAAAGCTAGGAACCAACAGTCGCAAGGCGGCTGTGAAATAATTAGTCATCTGCAACCGGATTACTCCGTCCTTTCAGAAATAGAGAAGCCGTCACTCAAAGATATAAATAAATTTTTCAAAGCTGCTGAGAAAGAAAATTTTGAGCAGGCAGAAGAGGTAATTGCTGATCTACAGCCTGACTATGTAATTCTTTTTCAACCGTTTTTTTCGTGTGACTATACTTCCATACCTGCACTTCCGAAAAGAGGAAAAGTAGTTCTCGTCGAGTCCAATGTGCCGCTTGCGGATGAACGCCGACAGTTCTTATCAAATATTCGCTCAGAAAAAATCATTGGAGTATGCGCACAAACATCTTTAGCCAAGACAAAACTATTTGTTCGTGGTTCTAAAGTCCCGTTCGGCGACGAATTCATTTCACGGCTGCATGCGAATTCCATGATGCCGGTTTTGAAAGATGGTTTTAGTGCAGTAATTGTGTTTGATCCTGGGGTGCTTTAGGTGACGGAAAAGAAGAAAAATGGCCAGCAAATAGCGAAAGAGACGGTCGCCAGGTTCGATGCTTGGGTAAATCGAATGTCTAACGAAGACTTTTTGGCCATCGAATATCGGGGGAAAATAAAGCGCACGGAAATCATGAGAAACTGTGGTTGTGGTCGCCCCGCCCTCACTCAAAACAAGAAACTTCAAGCAAGAATTGAAGAAGTAGAAGACCGTCTTAGACGAGAGGGAGTCTACGCTCCGAAGGCACCAATAAAGTCTGAAAATCACAAAGAAATAAGCTCTGAATTCGGTCGGGATGCTTATAAAGAGATGGATCAAAAAAAGCACTTGTCACAGTTGGAGCATGAAAATCTAAGTTTGAAAGCGAAATTAGAATATTTGGAAAGAGAGCTTTCTCGATATGAGGAATTGTCAGACTCGCTCTATGAGCTTGGAAATCTGACACGATGATTACGCCGGTCGAAGTTAAAGTAAGAATCACGTCGGTCGGATTTCAGACTCGATATAAGTCATCAATGATTGGAGTAGAGATTGATGACGACGGCTTGAGAAAAGATGCTAAAAAGCACTTTCTTATTTCAGTTAATCGAAAGCTGCTTCCGTGCGAGCCAGCGCAGGGGCAGGTGTGGAAAGTTCGGGGCCGTTCCAGTTCGAGAAAAGTCAACAAGCATGGTCGGGAAATTCTTGAGTCCAGGGTCTCTGCTGATTCAATGGAATTTGTCCTACCATATGGAGGTGAAGCGTTTATTCGGTTTGTCGCAGACCAACGTGAATTTTCCGGGATTGGCGAAAGAAAAGCTCGAAAACTCTGGAACGAGTTTGGGCCGAAAATTTTCGCTGACATAAAAGACGGCAAACGTGAACGACTCAGGGGAATCCTCAGTGAAGACTCAATTACCGCGCTTTTCAAAGGATTTGAGAGGTTTAATGCGCTTGAGTACTCCGAGTTTTTTGCAAGGCATGGTATTCCGCAAGGCGTCATGCAGCGAATTTTCAGAAAACATGAGGGCAGTATTAAACAGCGAATCGAAGAGGATCCATTTCGACTGCTGTCCTTCGGTCTGACGTGGTCTGCTGTAGACGAAATTGCAAGGAAGAGTTTTGGCGTATCTGAGGACTCCAGTATCCGCCTGTCCGCCGCAATTGAAGCGTCTTTGTTAGAAGAGTCAGGGCGAACAGGTAACACAGTCATTTCACTTGACGGTTTGCGGAAAGTCTTGAAGAAAAAGCTCAAAACGAACTCGCTGGTGACTCAAGCATTAGGTCAGACTAACTTCACGGGCTCCTTTGCGGCTTCTGACAAAGGTTATCATCCGGCTGGCAGCTTGATCATGGAAAGTGTCATTGCCAAAAGGCTCACCAAGAGGCTTTATGACACGCCAGCTGAGCCAGGTGAAAACCTTATTGCGACTGAGGCCTTCGAGAGTGCGTGTGAAGAGATGGGGATGGGAGTTGGTTCAGGGAGAAGCGCCACGGAGCAGCAAGTTAACGCAGTAATTAGTTCTGATCTGTATTACGTGATGGCCCTCTCGGGTGGGGCTGGTACTGGTAAAACAACAACGCTGGGACTGATCACAAGAACACTGGGTGCATCAGGTGTTGAAGTGCACGGCATTGCGCTCTCTGGCCGAGCTGCAAAGCGCATGGGTGAAGCCACGGGTATCAAAGCAAAGACAATAGCTAAGTTTTTGAGATCGCCCCCGTTGCGACCGGATAAGCGCTCCATCTTGGTCATCGATGAGGCGAGCATGCTCGATACGCCGACGATGTATAAGATCGTGACTCATGTCTCGTCAGATGTACGTCTTCTCTTTGTTGGCGACGTCGACCAACTGCCACCCATCGGCCCGGGTCATGTGCTGCGCGATATAATAGATAGTGGTGTCATTGAAACCATACAGTTGGATGTCGTAAAGCGACAGAAGGGTGATTCCGCTATACCGAGTTACAGTCGTTCGATCCGCGATGGTGTTGTTCCCCAGGATCTTTCAATCGGTCAAGTTTTTTTCCACCCAGTTGATGATGCGGATCTCAACTCGACGTGCATCGAGTTGATGAGAGCAGACCCAGAATCAAGCATGATTGTTGGCGCGACGTACGCCTCTGTCCATGGTGGAATTGATGGGCTTAACCTTCTCGCCCAAGAGACTTTAAATCCTGACGCAAAAAAGTGGGAGTTTGAAGTAGATGGAGTGCGCAAGCATCTCAAAATCTATGTTAATGATCCGGTGATTTTCACTCGTAATGACTACGATTCGGACGTGCAGAATGGAACCCTCGGTCGACTTGTATCTATAGAGCAGCAACCTGGAAGCTATGGTGTCGTTCAAATTGATGGGGGGGAGAGGTTATCAGTCACGCAGGCTCTCTTGGAGTGTGTTGAGCCTGCGTACGCAATCTCCTTGCACAAGGCCCAAGGTTCGCAGTTTAGGCGCGTTATTGTGCCGTTGTCTCCATCGAAGCTTGTTGACCGGAACTGGCTGTATACAGCAATTACGAGATCCGAGCAGGAATTGCACATCGTTGGGGCAGAGTCGCGATTTAGGCGAGCTATAGAGTTTGACAGTGCCTCAAGCAAACGCCAGACCTATCTTAGAGAGCTTCTGATTAAAGAGGGAAAGCTAGATTTGGCCGGGGTGTCCTGAAAATGAGTGTTGTCGAGAAACGAGTCGTCAATTATCGCTTCGATGAGCGCGAGTACACGCACTATGTGCTTTACCTTCAGCGTAATGATAAAAAGATTCTGCTGTCTCCGATCAATCTTTATCTCAAGCACCATTCCTCGGGAAGTTTAAAAACCTCTGAAAAATACGCGGGAACACTTGTTCGATTTTTAAACTTTCTTTTTGAGCGTCACAAAGATGACGGAGAAAATTTTTGGCGTTCAGTCACGGAGAAAGATCTACGGGAATGGCAGCAAGAACAAGTAAGAGAACGAGATAAAGCGAAAAAAAAGCGCCCCGGAGACAAAACTATTTCTGATAACGCCAACTTTATACACAATGTTTATGCTTGGTTAAAGCTAAAGAACTTTCCAATTTCGATGAACTTCCAAACGAAAGACTGGAAGTTTGCATTCAAGGACGAAAGTCTCTTGAGGCATTTGCGTCCTCAAATTTCGTCTGCGAGCACTGATCACACGAGCATTTCTACTGGAGGTCGACGCACTCAGGACGGTAACAAACACGACGTAGTGATTATGTCCCAAAGTGATCAAATGAGGTTAATGTCTGCTTACTCAGATCCCGTCTATGCGGTTTGCTTCCTCCTCTCTCTAGGAACAGGACTCAGGGAAGAGGGAGTTTCCAAGATGCCTTATGCCGGTATTGGGGATAATATTCACATACGACCGTACCCAGAACTTATTTCCGAAATGAAAGGCAGCAAAACATTCAAGTATACCGTTGTTGAAAAAGGAAAAGAGCGGACACTGGAAGTGCAAATCGACGTCTGGAGAGCAGTCTGCGAAATCTATCTGCCCATGTATTTTGAACGCCGAAAGCTGCTTGAAAAAAAGCATCCAGAAATTAACCCAGACAGCGTCTTTTTTATAAACCGGCTTGGCAACCCAGTCACACCCAAAAAGATCTCTACGATGACAAATGTCGCCAAGAAGAAGCTCGATAATTTCCCATGGACGTTTCATCATGCCCGTTCTTGGTACGCGACAAAGTACATGATCTCCCACTTAAGCAAAAATAAGATAGATAAGTCATTTTATGACGCATCAGTTGAGGACGGGCTCAGAAAGCAGATCGGTCATAAAGATATCCGGACAACTTATATGTACTACATACGAATGGCGTCACTCGTCCTAGCTAGCGCCAACCATAAAGTCGGCCAACATACCTTTCGAGAGCTTCGAGACATAGCTGAGTCTGCGATTCAAAGATTCGGTGGTTAAGGAGATTATTTGATCACTCAGTCACTCACTAAGAAAAATAAATTAAGTTACCGTTGTGGGTGAGTGACTGAGTGGTCGCATGAATGGCGGGTTACGGCTGCGGTTTAATGAAACAGAGCCTGCCTGCTGAATGGGGCACCTTCGTGAAAGAAAAGTCCTGGAACAGGTGGTGGATTCGCATCGCATCAGCGGTGCGGACCAAATAGAGTCTGCCCAAGCGTGAGGGCCAACATCGCTTTATTCTGCTCCAGCGCTGAGTAGAGCCACATCAGATCTTTGTAAGCGCTCGGCCTTTACACCTTGTGAAGTATTAGTCCTGGCTCCATTTATGGGGCAATCATTGATGTCGTGGTACTTCTGTGACCATCAATGATGAAAGTAAGGGGGCCATGACGGTTCAGCCGAGCGGAGTGGGTCGTTGTAGATGAAGTCCTCAGCTACACTAAAACATGAATCGTTGCAAAACAGAGGTTGAAAGCCATGGATGACGCTCAATTCGAAATAGGCCGGAATGTAGCCGAGCGAATTGCTGGTCGCTGGGGGCTGAATCACGATCAAATTGACGTTCTGCTCGGTAATGACATAGAAAAAATCTCCTACGTGCTGGGGATCTACAAAGCCTTGCGGATAATCTACCCAACTGAGGAACGGGCGAATGCATGGCCCGCGAAGCCTAATCGAGCTTTTGGTGGCCGGTCGGCAGTGGATCTTATGCTTGAGGGCGATTTAGCCAGAGTACGTCGCTATCTTGACGGGCAATGTTTTGACGTGCCCGAGGAAATGGAGAGCGCCGCTCAAGCCGTTCGCGCTTTGCGAGATGATGAGCGATAGTAGTGATACTTCGTCTTCCCATTCGAAAAAAAGAAAAAGGTTATGCATTTCAAAGAGTCCGCTGATGAATAATGATCGACGCGAAGCAATACGAAAAGAGCTTGACCGAAAACCCCCCGGTGAACCGCTAACACTGGAGGAAATCCGTGAGCTTAAGTTGATTGAGGCTGAGCGAGCCAATAGAGCGATTAGAGAAGGAACAGTGGATCAGCACCGGTCGAAACTCTGGGAACAGTTCTGGGCAGAGAAGAACGAAGACTGAAGTCCCACATCACGGACGCAGTTACGAGTACGCATGCTTGGTTTTTAAATCCGACTCTAGAGAAGGGAGCGAGGGCTGGTGCAGTCCTCAGTATGTCTGGAGAGGACGCTTGGTCTTGTGATGCCTGTACCCAGCCAGTGGTCTTTAGTGTTATATGGGGCTGTGACCTCTGCCGCCCCTCCAGGTAAGAGGATTCGTCCTATGGGATGCAGGCCAATGACAGTCGGTTGAGACGAGCCTCGTGCATGCACAGTTTTGTTTCAGTGATCACCCACTCAACCATGATTCATGAAGTTAAATACTCGCTTCGATCTCAGTGAATCCCTCATCGCTGGAGACCCAAGTTAACAAGGAGGGAAGCTTCGAGTCTCGCCACATTTCTGGTGACACGCGCATTGCACACTCCCAAATTACGCAAACTCTCCAACCTGACTCCATTAACCGCAGATAGTTTCTCTGATCACGATCGACGTTCGCTGAAATTTTCTCTCTCCAGAAACTTTCGCTAGACTTGGGCCATCGGAACAACGAACACTCATGTCCATGCCAGAAGCAACCGTTCACAAAGATTGCCGCATGGTACTTTGGGAGCACAAGATCCGGCTTCCCGGGCAAATCCTCCCTGTGCAATCTGAATCGATAGCCAGCGGCGTGCAGCGCTGATCTTACAGCCATTTCAGGCTTGGTATTTTTCCCTCTGATACCGGACATCATGCGAGAACGAGTAGCCTTATCAACAACGTCAGTCATTCATCCCCCTGGTTTTGTTCGATGCTAGTGGTATGCTGCGACATTTAAATCACAGTTTGGGTCACAATGAGTTCCAACATACTAATAGTGGACCTGTTCGCCGGTCCGGGAGGGCTTGGAGAGGGATTCTCAGCTTTCGCACATGCTGGTCATCGCCCCTTCAAACTCGCCGCTTCAGTCGAGCGGGATGCCGCAGCCCACAGAACCCTAACGCTCAGGGCTTTCTTTCGCCAGTTCGAAAAAGCTCCAAAACAATACTATGACTACGTTAGAGCAGGAAATCCCAAGCTTCGAGAGGATCTTTTCCATCAATTCAAAGCAGAGAGCGAAGCAGCTATCGAGGAAACGCTAGGCGGCCCCAGGACACTCGGGGACGAGAAGCACCATCAAAAAATAATAGAATCGATACGGCGAGCAACTGCTAATCATCAAGGCGCTAAAGTTGTCATCGGTGGGCCCCCATGTCAGGCATATTCCGTCGTTGGCCGATCCCGCAACAAAGGTATAGATGGATATACCCCAGAGGGCGACGGACGACATTTTCTCTACAAGGAATATTTAGAAATCCTCAATGAAGTCAGGCCCGAGGTTTTCGTGATGGAAAACGTTCGGGGTATTTTGAGCGCGAAAGTACATGGCCAGTTAATTTTTGATGCAATACTCAAGGATTTGAAAAACCCAGGCAAAGTTGTAGGGGAAAGCGTTGGATCGGAATACGAGATTTTCTCTCTGGCTGTTCCCACTCCTGAGCCCGATGTATTCGGTCAAGTGAACTACAACTCAAGTGCAGACTACCTGATTAAATCCGAAGAATTTGGCATACCGCAAACCCGCCACCGAGTTATTCTCTTGGGGGTTCGCCGCGACGTATTGAAATCAAGTACCCCTGAAACTCTGACATCAACCAATCACCCCAAATTTACAACCTACGATGCCATCGGGGATTTGCCGGCCCTGCGAAGTGGGTTGACCAAAATCTCTAACACACCCAAGGCATGGAACGAAAATCTTCAACAAGCAGCTCGGGCAGTTAACAGAGAGTTGTCCAGGAATGGCTTTTCCCTGCCGCCAGAGTTTCCACTCAACGGATCAGAATGCTCTTACCTGTCCCAAGGTGGTAACTTCGTTCCTGACACCACCGAAAAGGATACGCTGGACTCATCACTTGGTGATTTAAAACGCTGGTATCGTGACGAGCGTATCGGAGGCTTTCTGAATCATAATGCTCGAAGCCATATGCCAGCGGACATATACCGTTACCTGTTCGCAAGTTCTTTCGCGATGATCAACAACGGCGCGTCTCCTACTTCCAAGGATTTTCCAGAGTCATTTGAGCCCGAACATCGAAATTGGGCATCAGGGCATTTTGTAGACCGTTTTAAGGTGCAAGCCCGAAATCGGACACCAAGCACTGTAACCAGTCACATCGCAAAAGACGGCCATTATTTTATCCACTACGATCCCTGCCAGTGTAGAAGTCTTACCGTGAGAGAAGCTGCTAGAATACAGACTTTTCCGGACAATTATTATTTTGAGGGAAATCGGACAAACCAGTATGTCCAAGTGGGTAATGCCGTTCCTCCGTTACTGGCGAAGAAGATCGCGTCCGTGGTTTTTGACCTTGTCGGAGCGTAAGGTACAACGATGTGAAATACACATGCGGGTTATCGGTCGAGTTTTGTTCGATCCACTTTCTCGTATAGTCTGATGCTGAAATAGAGAAAGTGTAGCAATGGAGTAAGCTAAATCTCATGGATCAACATCAAGTCCAGTCTTTTATAAAACAAATCAAAAAACAGTACCCCAGCTGCGAAAGCGTGGAGCAGGCGGCCCAGAGGGTCAAAGAGGAGCTTGAGGCGTTTTTCCCTTTTACTCAGGAACACCTCGACCAGCTTGGTGAGGCTCAGCGAATATTCTCCGAGAGCTTAAAGCCTATTGAGACACTCCATAAGAACTCGATTTACAATCCCCACAAAGACTGGTACACGGGAACGGATGCCGGTGATAAGCATTGGCCTGCCCTAGAAGATTATATTGCTTATACAAAAGGCTGGGGAGAAGATACTGCTGGCAAAATCGGCACTGCATCCTATGAAGTAACATCTCTTTTAGCCGATCCCAATCAAAGCAGGTTCACACATCGTGGCTTGGTCGTGGGTTATGTCCAGTCAGGCAAAACGGCGAACATGACCGCCGTAATCGCAAGAGCTGTTGATGCAGGCTACAACTTTGTCATCATCCTCGCAGGCCTCACAAACAAGCTTCGACAGCAGACTCAGCGTAGGATGGTCAAAGACCTCATTGAAAGACATCCAACGAGTTGGCATCAGTGGACGAGCGTCGACGATGATGGTGACTTTCGAATGCCTCCCGGCAGAAGTTTCTTGATGCCCGAGAATGTGCTTCAGCTGTGCGTGGTCAAGAAGAACGTTTCACCACTCGATGCCTTCTTGAAAACAGTAGAAAGGTCTCCAGCCGCCATTCTCAATAAGTTGAGAGTCCTAATCATTGATGATGAGTGTGATCAGGCGAGCGTCAATGCATCCTCAAACGAACTTGATGTTACAGCAATTAATGGACGTATTCGTGAGATTGTAAAAACATTTCCAGCAGTCAGCTACGTCGGTTATACAGCTACTCCCTTTGCCAACGTTTTAATCAATCCGTATCCAAACGATAATTCGCAAATTGATGATCTTTACCCTAAAGATTTCATTACTGCCCTAGAGTTGCCAGAGGGCTATTTCGGTACAGAAAAGTTGTTCGGTAAAGAACCTGTAGACGCCGATGATATCAAGTCCGATGAAGAAGGCTTGGACATGATTCGGGAAGTACCCGCCGAGGACGCAAGTTTATTGCAGCCCGCCAGTCGGAGAGAAACCGAGGATTTCCAGCCGGAAATTCCCCCCAGCCTTGAGGAAGCCCTACTCTATTTCATCGGTTGTTCGGCAGCACGAAGGGTCCGAGGAGATGAAAACGAGCACATGACCATGCTTGTCCACACCTCCGTGCGAACGATAATGCACGAAAAGGTCGAATCACTGATCAGTGCATGGGTGGCCCTCCGCAAGCGTGATTTTAGAGCGGGGAGCCGAGAATGGTTCGAGAGACTTTCGTCAACTTGGTCAAAAGAATCCGGAAGACTTCCAGATGATATAACTCAAGCTTCACCGGTGTCTTTCGATGAGCTAAAAATTCGAATACCTGAGGCCCTGGATGCCCTTGAAGTCGTCGTCGAGAATGGTTTTAGCGATAATCGAATCGATTACGAAAGCGGACCCAAAACCTACATTGTTGTAGGAGGCTCCGTGTTAGCTCGGGGCTTGACTCTGGAAGGCCTGATGGTTTCGTACTTTCTGCGCAGCACCAACCAATACGATACGCTGTTGCAGATGGGGCGTTGGTTTGGATTTCGCCCGAATTATGAAGATCTGCCCAGAATTTGGACTACCGCATCCCTGGAAGATTCCTTCCGTAGCCTTGCGCGAATTGAGGCCGAAGTCAGGGAAGACATCTCCGAATATGTTTCCAGGGGCAACATTACCCCCATGGAGTTCGCTGTAAGGGTTCGCAGGATTCCTGGAATGGCGATTACCTCTGCCGCAAAAATGAGGGCTGCCCAAGTATGCGACATTAGTTTTGTTGGGAAACATATTCAAACCATCCGCTTTGACCACAAGGATGAAGCGAGAGTTCTCGGTAATTGGCGTGCTGCTTCTGAACTGGTATCCAGTTGCAAGTCACTCAATACAGCTGACGAAACTACTGAAGAGCTTTTGTTCAGACGTGTGCCAAAGAACCTGATTCGTAAATTTCTACTGAACTATGAGATACAGGAAAACCACCGAGAACTGTCTACCGAGCACCTAATTGGCTTCATTGACTCGGGTGGCGATGAGCTATCGGAATGGAATGTTGGTGTGTATCAAGCGCAGAGTGATCGCTGGTCCAGAGAACCATTGGGGAATGCAGGACAGGTGAGGTTAACAAATCGTTCAAAATTGAAGGCCCCGCCAGAAGAAGCCGCCGACATCAAAGCTCTTATGTCAAAGAAAGACGTTCTCTTTGATTGCCGCAACGCTATCGCTGGCGACGGCAATTGGGCAGCCCTCAAACGGGCAAGAGAACAGGAAATCGGCAATGTCCCGCTTTTACTGATTTATCCCATCGCACGCGATTCAGAGCCGCAAACGGAAAATAGCAAATTTCGCGAACAACTCGATGCAGTTGGGGACTTGATCGGGTTTGGAATTGTATTCCCTGGCGACTCAGAGGGCAGCGGCAGCTATTACCATGTAGTTGTGGATCCACCTTCAGCAGATGAACTAGAAAGCCTCGATGAGGAGATAACCAGCTACTTGGAGTCAGGTCATGTCATCTGAGGGAGAAGCTTCGAAAGCACTGTGGGCACGACTTAGAGAGGATAGATGCGAAGCGGGTAGTCTATCCATTCCAACGATACCTACCAGCGTCGTTACTCTTTATGGGCCTCCAAGACATGCATTAGGTCCGTTTGGAGAGGCGAGACTCCTTCTGCCTATCGGCGCAACGGAGACGGTTCCCAAGTTGTCCAGCACCGCAGCGCTGTCAGTATCAGACTGTGTCTACACCTATAAAGGCCGCTCTCAGCGGTTTTTGGACATAGTTTGTCAGTCACCTGACCTTGAAAGAGTATTTTCTGAGGTTGTTGATGAACTCTTAAGTAGGGTCAGCGAGGGTGTTAATGCGTTGGAAGCAGCCGCCTCGACGCTTTCTGATTTCCAGGAACTACTGATTCCTAGGCCTGATAAAGCTGTCGCTTTCGAAACCATTATCGGTTTAGCGGGAGAGCTTGTTTTTCTCAGTTCTCTTTTGGACATTAATCCGGAGACCATTAATTGCTGGAGGGGGCCACTGAAAGAGCGTCATGATTTCCGCAAAGGTTCCGTTGCATTCGAGGTCAAAACCTCCAGCCGCTCGGGAAACCAAGAAGTTGTAATCTCCGCAGTGGATCAGCTTTTGCAGCCAACCAACGGCTCGCTCATGCTCGTGCATCAAGTTTTAGAAGAGGTCAATCACGGCAGTATCAATATTTCAAACCTTGCGGCAGAGGTCGCTCGAAAAGCAGCAGATCCGAAGTTGTTCGCGGATTTACTCGAAAAAGCTGGCTGCACGGATCCAGATAGCACTGCTTGGAACAAGTACAGTTTCAACAACGAGAATCAGGAGATATACCGAGTAGGAAACGATTTCCCCCGGATCATTCCAGAATCCTTCCAGGAAGGGAGCTTGCCGAGAGGGGTATTAGGTGTCTCTTACTCTATTGATCTTTCGGTCGCCACGGAACTGCGTCTGGATAACACTGAAAGAAGAGCGGCATTACAGGAATTCTGTTCGTGACTTTTCCTCGACTTCACCTGCACTCGGAACGCTATTCTGTTAATGGCAACCTTTCGGCTGACGGTTTCAGGAAACTTCTTGGAACTCCGACTTTAGATCTACTGCAAACTGTAGTCAGAGAATCGGTTCAGAACAGTTGTGATGCGGCTGACGAGGGCCATGTCCCAAAGGTCGTATTTCGGCTCAGGACGCTTTCCCAATCCCAATCCGATGCGCTGGATTCAGCTTTAACCGCGTTCCCTGGTCCCGAAGCTTCCCGTGCAGCCATCCAGGACTTCGTGACTACCGAAAAAAAATGGGTGTTGGAAATCTGTGATTTCGGCACCGGAGGATTGGGCGGCCCTACCAGAGCAGACCAATTGCCTGGACCGGGAGAATCAACAGATTTCGTCGACTTCATGCGTAACGTGGGGACCCGAAGAGACACGTATCAGGGAGGTGGATCGTACGGCTATGGCAAGACATCTCTTTATCTAAGCAGCGCCTGCTCAACAATATTGGTGGATAGCCAAACAACTAACAAAGGGGGTGACGCACGACGCTTTATGGGTTGCCATTTAGGTTCAGCGTTCAGTGCTCATTCTGATTCAGGAGAACCAATTAAATATACGGGCAGGCACTGGTGGGGATCGCCAGGAGATAATGAAGATTATGTTGATCCGGTGGAGGGATCAGAAGCGGAGGTTATAGCCGAACGCCTGGGCTTCTTACAGAGAGGTCCAGAGGATCGCGGCACTTCCATAATGATCCTGGATCCACTATTCATGCGCTTTGAGGACACAAATCCAAGGGTTACCGCTGGCCTGATTGCAGAAACACTTCTTTGGTTTTTCTGGCCTCGTCTTCTCAAAACTCAATACAGTGCTCCGAGCCTGAACCTGGCGGTTGAGTTTGAAGGTGAAGAAGTATCCCTTCCCCGCCCTGAAGACTATCCGCCTTTAAATCTATTTGCTCGGGCGATGCGAAAGATAAAGAATAACGAGGAAGACAGCCAACAAGTCTATTCGCCCAGATACAAACAGGTGTTGGGAGACCTCGCCATACATAAAGGTCCCCGTGCAGAGCGAACCCCAATCGTTCCAGAGCATAAGAGTATCATTCCGAAACAATGTGCGCACATCGCCGTCATGCGTCCGGTAGAGTTGGTTGTCAGGTACTTCGAAGGGGACCCATTTTCGAATGCTGATGCCGAATGGGCTGGCGTTTTTGTGGCTGGAAATGATGATGAGGTCGAGGAAGCATTTGCAAGTGCGGAACCCCCATCTCACGATGATTGGCTTCCAAATATGCTGCCCAAGGGCAAACATCAAAGCTATGTGAACATTGCGTTACGTAAGATAAAAGAGACGGCCAAGCAGGTTGCCCACCCTTCACATGCAGTAAGTGAGCATGAAAGTGACAAGGAGCCTTTAGGACGTATCGCAAAAGCAATGGGGACATTCCTTTCTGGCGCAGCGACCAGCCCTCCTCCGCAAGCATCAGGAAGTAAGAAAAAAGGGAAGGTTATTCCGTCCAACAGTCATGTCCAATGGGCGTCTTTTGAGAAGCTTGAGTCGGGTGGGAATGGTCGCGTGATTGCGCTGTTTAGTGCCGATGTGCCTCATATCAACGGAGGCGCGATTGTTGGCACAGCCACCCACTTCTTGGTTGTTGAAGGTAGGCCCTTACCGAAAGAAGACGAAAATTTGGGAAGGCACCCAGTCTCAATCCTGTCATGGAAAAGCAGCGATGGTCATTTTTACGGGGAAGGTCATGAAGTTGAACTCGATGCCAATGCCAGCGATGTGCAAATTCGCGTAGAGATTCCGAAAGACATGGCCGTGCGCTTAAAAATCGAATTTGGTGAAAAGGAACAGGACTGATGGGCGATATTGCTTACCCGTTCTTGACTCTGGATCACTCTTCGGTGAACGCTGAGCCTTGGGAATGGTTGGATCCAGAGGGATGGAATAAGCCAGTTTCAGATATAGCAGAAACCTGGGACTATAATTCCGACTTAACTATCACCCGAAAAATAGAAATCAATCGGGAAATAGCCGCCACGCAGCTGGATATCCCGACCGGTTCTTTGGACTTGCAGCTTTGGGTTAGGGCGGGCACTGGTTCTGGAAACCTTCCCCGTATATGGTTGCAACCGAGAGTTTTTGACTCGTGGGATGAATCGTTTCAAATCGATTACTTTGTGCGAGGTGGAGATCTTTCAAACAGACTGTTTCTGGAAACAACTATCATTGCGCTCCCTAGCGAACATTCAGGAACCCTATCACCAAGCTTTCCCGCGTCCAAGGTTTGGCAAGATCACCTCGATATACGCCTCGAAGGTAGTGAGCCCCGCTTTCCAATTGAGCTGGTGACTTTCTCCAAACTGTTTGCAGGCCGACCTGAAATCAATGCGCTGTGGTATTTGGATTGGGTGCCCGGAGAAATGACGCGGGACTTTTCTGGCTCAGTAAGGTTGTTAATTAACAAAGACCAGGAACAATTTGCAGAGCGATTCGTGTCGGGCGACAGATATACGTTGCAAGTGATCATGGCTGACGTAATGAGCCAAATAATAACAAGCGCGATTCAATTACCCGATCCTTTTGAAACGCTTGAAGCTTGTGAATTCGGATCAGTTGGCAGTTACGCACTTTACTGGATAAATATCTGCTTCCCAGGGCAGCGCAGCGAAACAATCAGGTCTTCACTAGAACATACCCCAAGCAGGTTTCACGCTTCAATTCTGAGTAATGCAGATATTGGAGAGGTATCTTAATGCTCCTTTTCCCCAGGCTTGATCGGATTCATGTTGATGCGATCTTGGAAGAGTTTGCGCTAAAGGAAGTTGCTCCAAACAAACCGAGCGGAATTGATGCCCGCCATTTTGGAGCGACTGGGGGTAGCAGAATAAGCGATAGTGAACTGGCTGATTTAAGGCGGCAAATATTGGATATTGCATGTGAAAATGGCTTTCCGGGTGCGAGCAATTCAGCACAGAGGTCTGCCTTTGACACTCAACTAACCGCTTTTTTTGCAGATTATCCCCGTCTGACAGCTGGTGAAGCCTTGAGGGATGACGTCTGGGCTTACATCACGACTGTTCTCGTCCCGGATGTCGTGGTTTGGCGTTTCAAGGGAATCGCCCGCAGGCGTTTTCAAGGGGGAGTTCGAAATGCTTTGCAAAGGCTATGGCTTAGAGCAAAGGCCCTTGATCGTGGGAAAGAGTCGGACAATCGTTGGAAGTTTGTTAATTCCCTTACTGAAGATGCATTCGTGCAAATCGTTGAGAGACCGTCTATCAGTAGCGACAGCAGATTGGCTCAGGCTCTTGCCGAAGGCTGGATAAAAACAGCTCAAAGAGTCGGAAAATCAGCGATGGAGCCTGTTATGAGGAGAGCAGTTGTTAATCTCAGATTGAGGGGGGAGGTCCAGATGCTATTTGCCTTGGATGACGCTGCATTGGACAACTTGGTTAACAGGATGTTTTTTAAAGCTGCTTCTTTTTAACACTTGTCGCTGGGTGCAATGAGCGAAGCGGAATGAAGGCCTTAGCAGCCATTTTTATGAGAAATTTCATCCCTGTTTGGGAAACTTAGATGTAGTAATTCAGACTTAATCAAACGGCCCGACTAGAGAGTCGTCGATCAGACCGCCTCACCACCGTTTACCCTAAGATTCTACAACCTGAGTCTTCCAGAGTTGCCCTGAAAAAGACTGTTCGACATCTGAATGGCCAGCTTTCTTCTCCGTTCGGTTGTCAAGCATGTAGCCAGCTCGTTTGGGAGGTGTGGTTAACTACTAATTTTTATTGACATTTCTGCATGCCCTCGGTGTACTTGCGCACAAAAATCAAAAGAGGGAACTCAAAATGATCTCATTCCTAATCCTCCGAGCTGGTTTTCCAGTGATGTTTGTACCCGTTGCGGTGATCACAATTCCGTTTCTGGTGGGGCTTTATGCGAAAGACCTGATTTTGGGGGTCTTCTCTTTCCTGAATATGCTGCTCAGAAACTTCTGGAACTTTTTCGAGTGGAGAATGCCGGAAGAATGGTTTTATGGCAAGAAGACCATAACAGAGACTGGCCTAATCCATTACGATGACCCAACAACCTTCAATCATATCTGGAACTTCTTTGCGGATTTTCGTTTCCCAGAGCACGATGTAGGCAGTGTACCTATCGTTGTCTGGTTTATTATTTTCGTTGCCGTCATCGAGTTCTTTGTCCTGATCAAGTTGCTCAAGCGAGCGGCACGTCAGGGACAGATGCCTGAGCCGATGAGTGACCTTAAAGCTCTTGAGGCCATGAAAGGACGCCGGTACGACGACTGATCCTTCAGTTCTGAACTGAAAAGGCCTGCTCGATGTCCCGGGCAGGCTTTTATTTCAGCTCCCGACGCTTTCCCGCATTGTGTCGTTCGCTCTGAGCAATTTCGCAAAAAATGGCTTGCGAAAGCCCATGGGTTATTTATGGGGTTTTTACGTCAGCCTGAACAATACTAACGAGGACGTTAACAATGGTCGTTTCCAAAATTCGGTTTGTGAACAATCTGACCAATCGACAGTGGGCGATAGGTGTGGGGATTGTGTCCGCCGTGCTGTTTTTGGTGATGTTCTTCCTGCACAAAGAAGGCATCATGCAGACCCCGTGGGTCATCAGGGAGAAGCTGAATGCCATGGGTTTGCGCAACTCCGCAGAGTCTCTGTGGAATGCTCTGAAGACATTGTTTGCTTTGGGGCCAATTGTTGCGGTCATCCTTTACGTGGCGCTTGAGCGGGTCTGTCGAACTTACGAGGATCATCGCAAGGTAGCTATCGAGAAGAGCCGACCCTACCTCAATCCAGAAAAGAACTGGGTTAAGCTCTATCCGGCTCCATTCGGGGTGCGCTGGGGCAAGCGTCTGCTGACCCTGCTTCTCGTGGCCTTCATTCTTGGCGGTCTGAGAACCCCTTTCAGTCACTACTACGTTAACTTTGTTAAAGGTTACGAGTACGCCGACGAACTGGTCAATCCGGAAATCGCAATGGCAGAGGTGTATGATGTCTACTGGGTCAAGGATGTGTCCAAGACTCTGGAAGCGATTCGGGCGAGTGTGGATGAAAAGGGCACCATTCCAGCGGGCCGAGGCAAAGAATTCGATCCGATTGAAGACACCCTAGACAAGAACGTTAACCTCACAGCCGAGCTTTCGGAGAACGGTGAAGTTACCATCCAGGGGGAATTCCTTGAAGGCTATGAGGGCGTGGTTGTCTTTACTCGACTGGTTCTGGAAGACGACACAGGTGTTCATACCATGAACGTACGAACCTACAAGCCCATCACCAAGGATCTGGTTAACAGAGGCGAGTTTGTGTTGGGCAACCTGGAAAGGGATGGGTTGGGAGCCCATGCAGGACCTGGAGAAGTCTCTGAGTTTCTGAACTGGGGTCGGGCAAGGTATGCCGCCAAGTATATTCAGGAAAACTTCTGAGAAAAGTAAGGAGGCTGTAAACCAAATTGTGTAACTGCCCACGACTGAGTAATCTTTTCAAAAGGATACCATCGTGGGTACACAAGTGGATCAAGAAAAACTCAAAGCCATGGCCGCCGAACTGGCCAAAGACATCA
>NZ_JAJSPB010000003.1:0-207756 GCF_021282325.1 Marinobacter sp. G11 | reverse complement strand
CCCACCCACCTGAACGAACCCGCCGCCCTGTGCATCGGCCCGGAAGGCGGCTTCACCGACTACGAAGTGGGTAAACTCGAAGAAGCCGGCTGCCAGAGCGTGCACCTCGGCCCCCGTATCCTGCGGGTAGAAACCGCTGTACCGGTGCTGGTCAGCCGGTTGTTTGACGCCTGCCTGTGAACTGGCAGGCGTGAGAAGGTTACGCCGCCTTGCGCTGCCAAAGCTTCGAAAGCGGTGTAATAACCAGTACCAGAACAGCCCCCGCCAGCAATCCGAACAGGCCATCCCCCAGCGTGGTGACCAGCACCTCCGGCACCGATGAGACCATACCGGCCACATGGTGAATGGCGTCGTACACCGCCGGAATGCCGTGGGTCAGAATACCGCCACCCACCAGGAACATGGCAATGGTGCCCAGTACCGACAGAGTTTTCATCATCCAGGGCGCCAGCCAGAGTATGCCGTGCCCCACTTTCTGCGCCATGGCGCTCGCTTTCTGGCTCAGGTAGAGACCGGCATCGTCCAGTTTCACAATACCCGCCACCAGGCCATAAACTCCAACGGTGACCATCAGCGCCACCACCGTCAGCACCGCAAACTGCATTCCGAAACCCTTGCCCGCCACGGTGCCAAGCGTGATGGCGATGATTTCTGCGGAGAGGATAAAGTCGGTGCGAACCGCGCCTTTGATCTTGTCTTTCTCGACTGTTTTCAGGTCCACTTCCGGCTTCTTCAGCGCTTCCCGGAGTTCTTCCCGGTGCTTCTGTTCTTCTTCCTTGTGCAGGAATTTATGCACCAGCTTTTCGAAACCTTCATAGCACAGAAAAGCGCCGCCAAGCATCAGTAACGGGGTGATCAGCCAGGGCACGAAGAAGCTGATGGCCAGTGCCGCCGGTACCAGGATCGCCTTGTTGATAAACGAACCCTTGGCCACCGCCCAAACCACAGGTATTTCACGGGCCGGCTTTACGCCGGTTACCTGCTGGGCGTTCAGGGCCAGGTCGTCCCCGAGCACACCTACGGTCTTCTTGGTGGCGGCCTTGGTCATGACCGCGACATCGTCCAGGACGGTCGCAATGTCATCGATTAAAACGAGCAGGCTGGAGCCGGCCATAAACAGTTCCTTTGTTAATTCGACAAGAAGGGAAAGACCGAAGTTTACGAAAACCCGGAGCTGTAAAACAGTTCCGGGTACCCAGAACCGGACACGTCAGGCATCAATGCCCATCGCCTCCGCGGCAATGCGGTTTTTCAGCGGCGCCAGCTGGTTCAGCCAGCGCATGCCGGTGTTCCGAAGCCAGCGCACGGGTAATTCATCCCGGGCGAACAGCTGCTTGAAACCTTCCATCGCCGCCATCATGGCCAGGTTCTCACCCTTGCGCCGGCGCTGATAACGGGCCAGCACGGAGGCATCATCCGGAGCAAGGCCAAGTGCCCTGGCTCGCCCAAGCTCCTCCAGCAACGCACGCACGTCGCCATAGCCCAGGTTTGCACCCTGCCCGGCCAGCGGGTGGATGGTATGGGCGGCGTCGCCCACCAAGGCCAGGCCATCGGCGATGTAATCCTTGGCGTGGCGCTGGCGCAGGGGAAAGGCAAAGCGCCGGGAAACCGCCAGCACCTCACCCAGCTCCCGCTCGATGGCAGCTTCCAGCTCCTTCCGGAAACTCTCGGTCCCCAGCGCCATCAGACGGCGGGCTTCCAATGTGTCCTGGGACCAGACAATGGAGCAGAAGTGTTCATCCCCAGCTTCATTCAGTAACGGCAGGAAGGCCAGTGGCCCGGTTGGAGAAAACCGCTGCCACGCCGTGTAGCGATGGTTCTGGCTGGTGCGGACGGTACACACGATGGCCTGCTGGTCGTAATCCCATTCCCGGGTTGCCAGGCCGCTCCACTGGCGTAAGCGCGAAAGCGCGCCATCTGCGCCCACCACCAGCCTGGCAACCAGGCGCCGGCCGTCTTCCAGCTCTACACCCTGCTCCCGGCTCCAGGCTTTCACCCGCACGCCATCCAGCAACTGTACCGAGCTGTCTGAAAGGCTTTCGAACAGGGCGCGAACGATGTTCCGGTTCTCGACGATGGTGCCAAGGCTGCGGGCGTGCAGTTCGGCGGCGTCAAAATGAATCCGGCCAGTGCCGTCACCGTCCCACACCGTCATTTCCCGATAGCCACAGTGGCGGCTGGCCTGTACCTTCGGCCAGGCTCCCAGCTCTTCCAGCAAGCGCTGGCTGGCCAGTGAAATCGCGCTGACCCGGGGCTCGAAGTCGTCAACCGAGTTGGCGGGTTCGGCCGGCGCCATCAGGCTTGCGGCCGGGGCACCTTCAATCAGGCCCACCTGCCAGCCTTGGCGGGACAAGCCCAGGGCCAGTGCGGAGCCGATCATGCCGCCACCGACGATCAGGATATCGAATTGCTGTGTTGGGGCATCAGCGGTCATGGTGTTCGGACTCCTGCAAAGACTCAGCGGCTGAAATCACCGGCTTGCGGCCACCGGTACCCATAGCCTTGCGGGCAAACCAGCGCTTGGCTCCGGGCACCAGGTCCAGCCCGACCAGGCCGGCATCCCGGGCAGCAGCCAGCGGTGGCAGGGATTGCCCGAAAACACGGATCAGGGAATCGGAGAACTGCACTGTCTGCTGCCAGTCCTGGCGATGCAGGCGCTGGTATTCACCCAGTACAGACAGGTCACCGATCGACACACCGGCATCCACCGCCTTGCGGAACTGTTCCACCAGCGTCACCAGCCCACGCAGGGCCAGGTTGAAGCCTTGCCCGGCCACCGGATGCAGGGCATGGGCGGCGTTGCCCACCAGGGCCACGCCGGGGCGCACGGCTTCGTCTACAGTCACCAGCTTCAGCGGATAATGATTGCACTGCCCGATGCGGGTAAAGCGCCCGAGACGCCAGCCGAACCGCTCCTGCAGCTGCCGGCATTTTTCATCGTCAGACAGCGACAGTATGTGTTCCAGCGCGCTGTCAGTCAGCGTCCACACCAGCGCAGACTGGTTCTCGGCCCGCACCGGCGAACCATGGGGCAACAGGGCCATGGGGCCGGAATCAGTAAAACGCTCGAACGCTGTGTACCCGTGCGAATCACTGGTCGACACGTTGGCAATCAATGCATTCTGGCCATAGTCCTCGGTTCGGGTCACAAAGCCCAACTGTTCCCGAAGTCCGGAACGGCCGCCATCAGCCACCACCAGGCACTGGCCGGTCAGGGTTTGTTCTTCACCCTCTTTACGGATGCTGACCTTCACACCACCGACAATCGGCGTCATGCCAACCACTTCCGCCGGCGCCTGCCAGCTTACCGGGGTTTCCAGCAGCGCCCGCATCAGGCAAAGCCCCATCCAGCGGTTGTCCGCCACATAACCCAGGGCAGGCTGGCCATGGTCGGCAGCATCCAGGCGGGTGGCGCCGAACCGGCCCCGGTCAGATACATGAATATTCCGGATGGGCGTCGCGTGTTCAGATAGCGCTGCCCACAAACCCAGCTCTTCGAAGATCAGCCGGGAGCCCCAGGCCAGCGCCGTGGAACGGGCGTCATAGCTGGGCTGGTAGTCGTCCGGCAGGGCATCGGGCGAGAGCGGAAAACTTTCCACCACGGTCACCCGCAATTCCGGTACCACTCGGGCCAGGGCCAGCGCCAGTGTGGCGCCGGCAAGGCCGCCACCGGCAATAATCAGGTCGGTATCCATCCGGGGTTCGGTCACAGGCTCAGTCCGCCATCAGGGCTTCAATATCGGCCACGGTTTTCGGCACCGCGTCGGTCAGCACGCGGCAGCCGTCTTTGGTTACCACCACATCGTCTTCGATGCGAATGCCGATACCGCGCCATTTTTCCTCTACGTTCTCGTTATCCGGCGCAATGTACAAGCCGGGTTCTACGGTTAACGCCATACCCGGTTCCAGCTGCCGCCAGGCATCGCCTACCTTGTAGTCGCCCACATCGTGCACATCCAGCCCCAGCCAGTGGCCGGTGCGGTGCATGAAAAACGGTTTGTAGGCCTCACTGGCAATGGCATCGTCCAGGCTGCCGGACAGCAGCCCCAGATCTATCAGGCCCTGGGTCAGCACGTTCAATGCCGCTTCGTGGGGATGATTCCAGTGGTTACCGGGGCGGACCGCATCAATGGCGGCGTACTGGGCATCCAGAACCACGTTATACAGGGCTTTCTGTTCCGGGCTGAACTTGCCGCTGACCGGGAAGGTGCGGGTAATGTCGGAGGCATAGCAGTCCAGCTCACAACCGGCATCGATCAGCACCAGGTCGCCCTCTTTCAGCGGCGCGCTGTTCTCGATGTAGTGCAGGATGCAGCCGTTGGCACCACCACCCACGATGGAAGGATAGGCCGTGGAGCGGGCACCGTGTTCCATGAAAGTGTGGATCAGCTCGGCCTCCAGGTTGTACTCATAGCCACCCTTGCGGGCCCGCTTCATAGCCCGGCAATGGGCCTCGGCGCTGATTTTCCCGGCCCTGGCCATCACTTTCACTTCGGCCGCGCTCTTGTACAGGCGCATGTCGTGCAGCAGGTGTTCAAGGGCCACCAGCTCACCCGGCGGATGGGCTCCGGCCCGCACTTTACTCCGGATGACCTTCACCCAGTCCATCACCCGGTTATCGAAGACAGGGTCTTTGCCAAGCGGGTAATACACCCGGCTGCGGCCTTCAATCATGCCGGGCAGGATGTCGTCGATATCGCCGATCGGGAAGGCATCGTCCAGGCCATAGCGCTCGATGGCCCCCTCGGGCCCCACCAGGAAACCGTCCCAGAGTTCTTTCTCCGGATTGCGCTCCTTGCAAAACAGCACGGTCTCGCCGTGTTCCCGGCCCGGAATCAATACCAGTACCGCTTCCGGCTCGCCAAACCCGGTCAGGTACTGAAAGTCGCTGTCCTGGCGGAACGGATGCAGAACGTCCCGGTTACGCACACGCTCCGGCGCTGCCGGCAGAATGGCGATGCTGTCCGGAGCCATCCGGTCCATCAGCTTTCGGCGGCGGTCGGCAAATTCTTTCATCGGAATCATTGAGGCCATGCTGTCTCCTGATCAGTGCAGGGTGGGCGTTGCGCCAGCCGGCTTCTCCGGCTCATTGAATTCGGTAAACACCGCCAGGGCACCCAAGCGGACGTATTCGGTAATTTCCAGCAGCTGCTGCTCGCTTTCGTCGTCGGACTCTTCGTCTTCCGACAGCTGGCTGATGGCAACCATGTCTTCAATCAGTTCACGGATTTCATCCGGAGCCTGCCCCAGCGAAGCGCCGGCCGCCAGGGCCATGCCCTCGAGGAAACCTCGCACCCAGGCGATCAGGGCTTCCAGGCGCTGCTCAATGGCATAGTCGTCATCCGGCAACAGGGGCTGGAAGGTCATCTCACTGGACTGCAGCTGCGCCAGGGTTTTCTCGTAGGCACCGTACATAAACGGCGCCAGGTCATCCGACTCTTCCATGGCCTGATCCGCCAGCCCCATGTGCTCGCACACCATGGCCAGCCACTGCTGTTCTTCAATACGGGTGCCGGCCGCCAGCCGACCACAGAGAACACCGTGCAGTTCGGAGGGGTGGCTGAAGGCCTTGTGGGCCGTGAAGACGTTAGCCCAACGTTCGAATTCGGCAGCGCGGGCGGCACCTGAAGTATCGCTTTCAGACATGAAAAAACCGGTTCCTGTTTCGGGGGAGACTGCCGGGGCCATTGCCCGGCCGCTCCGTCTGTTTGAGGTGTCTATCCTAGCATTACGGCGCTGTGCTGGCACGGGCCGGCCAGATCGGCACTTGCTTTTACCGGGCCAAAGTAGAAAAATGTTATAACATATCAAAACACCGGAGATCCCCCGATGCGAAAGCGCCCGCCCTTGTCCGCTTCCCCCAGACTGATCCTGGCCCTTGGCCTGGCAACCGTTACGGCACCTGCCATGGCACAGGACAACCCGGCCGCTCACCAGCATGGCCATGCCGAACTCCAGATTGCCTTTGCCGGTGAACAGATTGACCTGTTGCTGGAGTCGCCGGCCTGGAACCTGCTAGGCTTCGAACACCAGCCCCGCACAAAGGAACAGCGGCAGAAACTGGACGGTTTGCGCGAATGGGTGGCCGCGAATGCCCTGATCAACACCGAAGGAGGCAACTGCCGGGTGACCACTTCGGAACTGCATACCGGCTGGGAAGGGCACGAAGCTCACGATGACCAAGTGCATGACCACGGCCATGACCAGGACGCCCACGCAAACCATTCCGACCTGGAAATCACCCAGAGCCTGCGGTGCGCCGCCTTGCCAGATGCTTCCGCCTTTACCGCCCCCATACTGGACGCCTTCCCGGCCTTGGAGCACCTGGATGTGCAATGGGTTTCGGCACAGGGCCAGGGTGGCACCCGGCTGACCCAGTCCGACAACCGTTTCCGGCCGGGGCAGTAAACTTACTCGGTATAACGCTCTACAGACTCCGCCACCATGGAATAAGACGAAGTACCCAGGTCGTTTTCGGTACGCTCAATCACCAGCTTGCCTTCGATCCAGACCGGATCGTACAGGGCTTCCAGGGTGAAGCCTTCGCTGTACTTCACATGGATAATCTGGTTCGGCGGTGGTGGCGGTACGTGGATACAGGCGCCGTAGTAGGGCACCAGGAAGAACTCGAGAATGCGCATGTCACTGGTGGTTTTCAGGGGTACCACAAAGCCCGGAATACGGCCTTCGACATCGCCCATTTCCGGCACAACCCGGCCCGTCATGATCTCGTCGGGCAACAAAACCGGGCCGTCGCCTTCGTGCTCCACCTCAGGCATGCTTTCCAGCAATGCCAGGTCTTCGGCCGGCATCAGTTCCAGCCAGTCGATTTCCCGGAGCTCGGCCCGGGCTGACAATGACAGCAGCAACATCAGCGGCAAAAGGCAGGCAAACAATGCCCGGGACTTCGGATACACTGGCATGGACGGCATCTCCAATCGGGGTGATTCACAACACGGCCCACATCATACAACGCAACCGACCAGACCGACATGAACAGCAGTACAGCAACCGCCAGATCGGCCTGCCCGGCCATAGAGACCCGAGACCTGATGTTTCGCTGGCCAGGCCGGGAACAGCCGCTCGTTTTTCCTGACATGTCCCTGGCCGCAGGCGAACACCTGTTTCTGCACGGGCCCAGTGGCACCGGCAAAAGCACGTTGCTGGGCCTGCTGGCCGGGATGCAGACGCCGCAAACCGGTTCGGTCAGCCTGCTGGGGCAGCAAACCAGTGCCATGAGGGCCGGCGCCCGGGATCGCTTCCGGGCTGACCATATGGGCGTCATCTTCCAGCAGTTCAACCTGGTGCCTTACCTGAGTGCGCTGGCCAATGTGACCCTGCCCTGCCGGTTATCGGCGCTGCGCCGGGCCCGCGCCGACCGTCACCCGGATACCGCTGCCAGCGAACTGCTGAAGGAACTTGGCATCCCCGAGAGCCACTGGCACCACGGAGTTACCGAGCTGTCCATCGGCCAGCAGCAGCGAGTCGCCGCCGCGCGGGCGCTGATCGGCGCGCCGGAAATCATTCTGGCCGACGAGCCAACCTCCGCCCTGGACACCGACAACCGCGACCGCTTTCTGGATCTGCTGCTGACGCTGGCCAGGGAACGGCAATGCTCGGTGGTGTTTGTCAGCCACGACAGGAGCCTGGCCAGCCACTTCCACCATCAGCTGGCCCTGGGAGGTACGCCGTGAGCAAGGTTCGACTGGCACTCGCCCTGGCAACGGCCAGCCTGTGGTACCGGCGCAAGGTGTTGGCGCTGGTTTGCCTCACCCTTACCCTGAGCGTCACGCTACTGCTCGGAATCCAGTATCTTCGCACTGAAGTCCGGCAGTCATTTACCAGCACCATCAGCGGAACAGACCTGATTGTTGGTGCCCGCAGCGGCCAGCTGAACCTGCTGCTGTATTCGGTCTTCCATATTGGCGATGCCACCAACAACATCCGCTGGTCCACTTACCAGAAGCTGGCACAGGACAAGCGTATAGACTGGGTGGTTCCGGTCTCACTGGGCGACAGCTACCGGGGCTACCGGGTAGTAAGCACTAACGCACAGTTCATCGAGCGCTTCCGATATGGCAACGACCAGCCCCTGGAGCTGGCAACCGGCCACTGGTTTACTGGCCTGTTCGATGTGGTGCTGGGCGCGGGCGTGGCCCGCCAGCTCAACCACCAGACTGGCGACAGCGTTGTGCTGTCCCACGGGGGTGGGCGCACCAGCTTTGCCAACCATACCGACCTGCCGTTTACGGTGTCCGGCATTCTGGCACCTACCGGCACACCGGTAGACCAGGCGGTTTACATTAGCCTGGAAGCCATGGAAGCCATCCACGTGGGCTGGGAATCCGGCATTGCCCTGCCCGGCCGAACCCTGACAGAAGAGAAGGCAAAGACCCGCTCCTTCGAGCCAGACGCCATTACCGCAGCGTTTATCGGGCTGGACAAGCCGATACTCACCTTCCAGCTGCAACGGGAGCTGAACCAGTATCGCGAGGAGCCCTTGTCCGCCATTCTGCCGGGCGTTGCCCTGAGCGAACTGTGGCGCATGATGGGCCAGTTTGAAAAAGCCTTGCTGGGCATCAGCGCCTTTGTGGTCATTACCAGCCTGACCGGCCTGATTGCGGTTCTGCTGACCATCCAGGCCCAGCGCCAGCAGGAAGTGGCGGTGTTGCGGGCTACCGGGGCCCCGCCCATCCTGATTTCCTCGCTGTACAGCTTTGAGTGTGTGGTACTGGCCCTGGCGGCCTGTGCCCTGGCGCTGCTGCTGGGCGCCGGCGCCATTGCCGGCCTGGGCCCCTGGCTTCTGGACCAGTACGGCATACAGATCGGACTTCGCGGCCTGAACCGGGCAGAATGGCTCCTGCTGGGCTCGGTACTGGTGGCGGCATTCGTGGTTTCGTTACTCCCGGCCTTGCGCAGCTGGCAAAAGAGCCGCAAGCTGGGATTTGCCGGATCCGGCGGCTGACCTGCCGCTGAAAGTGACAGGCTTCACGGCCCCGGCGCCATGACAATGCGGTAAATTGACCGTTATGGTGCGGGCACTTATAGTTACCGACATCCAAATTACTCATATTGGGCACGTCATGGAACAGTCCGAAGTACAGGCATTAGCGGACAAGCTGGACACACTGATTGAACGCTGCAAAAAGCTCGAGAAGGATAACGCCCTGCTGCGCGAGCTGCAGGACGACTGGAACCGGGAACGGGCCCAGCTGATGCACAAGAACGATCTTGCCAAAAACAAGATTGAAGCCATGATCGGCCGTCTTCGGGCACTGGAGCACCACTGATGTCACAGACCTCAACCACCGTGGAAGTCAGGATTCTCGACAAGGAATACCTGGTGGCCTGTCCGCAGGAAGAGCAGGAAGCCCTGTTGCGTGCGGCCCGGCATCTGGACACCAAAATGCGCGAAATCCGCTCCAGCGGCAAGGTGTTCGGTACCGAACGCATTGCCGTGATGGCCGCCCTGAACATCACCCATGAACTGCTGGAGCGCGACACCATGTCTGATGCCACCAGCAGCATCCTGCGTGCCATGGACAACCGGCTTGATGAGGCATTGGGAGAGCCTTCGGGCAACTGATCCGGAAAGAATCCGGAAACGGGGTTGCAATCAGCCCCGGCCCTGCCCGTATAATGGAACCAACTTCCTGGGCTGTTCGCTGGTCGGGTACGTCCTCGAGCCGATGCGCATTACCCAGGTGGCTACTTCAGGGCATTGTGAGCATGTCCCCCAAGGGGGAAAGCCTAATATGTCACAGCGGCCACCGACCTTGAACTTCTGGGTTCAAGGGCTACATCCGATAACGGCAGCCCGGGAAGCTTTTCACCGTTACTCCGATTGCGACTTCCTGAATCTCAAGTGCAGCAAAGCGTCCTGAACCTCCTAGTTACCGAACCGCTCATCGAACAACAGTCCAGACCACACTGAGTCGTCCGACCTGGCCTGATCCTTTCGTTGCTGATACAGCGAATCCCAGCGTTCCAGGTACTGATAGGCCAGCTCATCATCCGGGGCCACCTGCTCACCCCGATAGTACATCAGCCCGAGGTACGCCAGGGCGGCCATGTTCTCCTCCTCCGCCGCCCTCTCCAGAAGCTGTCGAACTTCTTCTGCATGAACCTCAGCCTGACCGGCGTAATACATTGCCTGTCTATAGCGCGCATTTGAGACAGCTTGACGCAGATTATCCGGCACATCGGCAACCGGCATAAACACAAACCGCTCGCGAGCTTTCGCAGCGCTCTCATCCCGGCCATCCAGCTGCAACTCTCGCGCCAAAAGCAGCTGTGCGGGCAGGTGGCCCTTATCAGCGGCGCGCCTCAGCCAACCTACAGCATCCACCAGACTGGGCGGAATACTGGCCAGCCCCTGACTGTAGATCGCACCAAGTTTGTAGGCCGCCTCCGCATCCCGGTAAGCCATGCTTTCCAACAGATCCAAGGCTCGGCGATGCTGTTCTTCGGCCATACCCGGCAGGCTCGAGAGATAGATATCGGCCAGCAAGTGCTTGGCCCGATCGTCTTCCCGTTCTATCTGTTCGAGACGCGCAACGGCCAGACCCACCTGCATCGAGCGCCCGTCTTCGGGATTCAGATACAGGTGAGCCAACCAGAGATTCGCCTCTTTCTCGCCCCGGTCGGCCGCACGCTCCAGCTGATCGAGCGCCTCAAGATAATCAGCCTCGGAACGCTGCTTTCCGCGAGCCAGCGCCACACCTCGGGCCAGCAGTGCTTTCGGGTAGTTCTGATCGGCAGACCGTTGCAGCCATTGCTCTGCTTCGGCAGGGTTAAACCAAGGTGAATCTGGCGCTCCGTATATTTGGGCTATCATGTACTGGGCGCGGGCGCTGCCTTTATCTCCGGCATACCGGTACCACGCTACCCGGCGTTGCGCACTGGGATCCACCAGGGCCGGATACAATGTAGCCAGGTAGCGCATGGTGCCTGCATCGGTGTCCGGACGACTTGCGCGCCATACCTCGTCTGCACTCTGGAGAATAAACTCGCCTTCCTCATCCAGACAGGCCCAGGCAGGTACCCTGTCCCGGGTGTCGGGGCCGCAGTATTCAGCCAGAGCCCGGTGATGAAACAGATTCGAAGCATTATCTAGCTCACCGATTTCGGGGATCAGTGCCACCGCCTGTTTGCGATCCTGCTCGACCAGCTCCCCGGACCAATAGATCATCGCGAGATCAATCAAGGCTCGCGGATAGTCCGCCGCACGGAGAAGCACTAACGACCTGGACACATCACGGTTCTCTGCCTGCCCTCGCCGATAGATCTCGGCCAACAAATGCCGCGCTTCGCGCTCGTAGACCGAAAACGGTTTCTGAAGCTCTCGCTCCAGCAACTCGGCAGCTGCCCGCTCATCCGCTGGCCCGCCCAGGCCAAGATACGTCAAGCGAGCCAGTTCATAGCGCGCCCGACTGCTTTCATAACTCTCGGTCTCACCGTCAAGGTAACTCTGGAGATGGTGGCGGGCACCGGAATATTCAGCAGAAGCCAACGCACGAACACCCACCTGGTAAACCTCGGGGGATCCGGTCGCGCAACCAGACAAAGCAACAATCAAAACCGCAGGAAGCAACAGGCGAGCGTATCGGGGGAAATCCATGGCAGAATACAGCCTCTGAAAAAACAACGGACTGCAGACTAGCAGAATTTTAACGGGGCGTTATTGATGTGATACAACATAGGCCGAATTCACGACGCAGCAGCAGGTAATCGCCATCTTGAATCCGCATCATCAAGCAAGGACGTTTGACGCCGGCAATGATCGGGCCTCACGCCGCCAGCTCCGCCAAACTCTTCGCCAGAAACGGAGAAGTCTGTCGTTTGAAGAACAGCGGCAAGCTTCCGAACGTCTCGCCCTTAACCTGCTGAGGCACCCCGACCTGCACCGGGCACGCCACATTGGCATCTACCTGGCCAACGACGGCGAAATTGACCCGTCCCTGTATATTGATCTGGCTCGCAAAAAAGGCATCCGGTTCTACCTGCCCATTCTGCACCCGATCTACACGGGCAAGCTGGTTTTCAGCCCCTATTTTGATGGAGTGCAACTGACGGCAAACCGCTTCGGCATTCCAGAACCCCCGTTCCCGCGCTCAAGACGCAAGCCGGCCTGGGCACTGGATGCAGTGCTGTTTCCATTGGTAGGGTTTGACGAAACCGGAGGGCGACTGGGTATGGGCGGCGGCTTCTACGACCGAACCTTCGCGTTCAGCCGAGTCAGGCCCTGCATGGCACCAAAGCTGGTTGGCCTGGCCCACGATTTTCAGCGCGTGGAACAGTTGCCAATTGAGCCCTGGGATGTGCCTTTACACGGTGTGGTAACGGATAAGCGTTGTTACCGGTTCAAGCCCTGACTGGCTGGCTGTACGAAGCTGGTCACAGGAACGTCTCTGGCAGAGCGTTTGTCTTCTGAAGCCTGAAGTGACGTAAACCCGGTAATGACAAGGCCGACCGCAAAGATCAGTACGATGGTGCGGATGATGTCTGGCTTGCCTCTCATTTCACGTGGTCCCGTTTTTTCTTGGTTCTAATTGGCTGGAAAATCAGGTAGCTATTCTCGACTTGGAGAATTAGACGAAAGACTAACACGTAACTTCGATTTTACAATTATTGACGGATTACGATTACGTAAGGGTTATCACTTAGGCCTGGCCATATGCGTGGATTGCCGAATCAGGAGGTGGCAGGGCTTTCCGAAACACGCTCCTTCGGCACATCCATGTGACGCTTGAGCTCCGCCATCCATGGCTCCGCACAGTTTCGGAAAGCCCTGCCACCTCCTGCTTCTGCTTCTGCTTCTGACCGGGCCTACTTCTGGTTTCCGTTACCCGCACCCAGGAACAACCGGTAGGCCTCGTTATCGGTCATGTTTTCGTAGCGGAAGCCGACCTTCTCCAGCATTTTCTCGAAATCCGGAATTTCCGCTTCGTTAACCTGGGCACCCAGCAAAACGCGGCTGTAGGCTGCGCCGTGGTTGCGGTAGTGGAACAGGGAGATGTTCCAGCGAGTACCGAGGGACATGAGGAATTTCAGCAAAGCGCCCGGGCGTTCGGGGAATTCGAACTGGTAGATGACTTCGTTGCTGACCGACGGAGCGTGGCCGCCGACCATGTGGCGGATGTGTTGCTTGGCCAGGTCGCTGTCGGTGAGGTCGATGACGGAGTAGCCGGTTTCGCGCAGTTCCTGCACCAGTTCTTCGCGGCCCAGGCCGCCGGCCTGGATCTGGATGCCGACGAAGATGACCGCTTCGCTGGCATCGGCGAAGCGGTAGTTGAATTCAGTGATGCTGCGTTTGTGCAGGGCGTTGATGAAGGTTTTGAACGCGCCCGGTTTTTCCGGGATGGTGACGGCCAGGATGGCTTCGCGTTTTTCGCCGATTTCGGTGCGTTCGGAGATGTAGCGCAAGCGGTCAAAGTTCATGTTGGCGCCGCTGAGCACGCCAGCCAGGTTTTCGCCTTCAAGCTGCTCCCGCTCGATGTATTTTTTCATTCCGGCCACCGACAGTGCCCCTGCCGGTTCTGCGATGGAGCGGGTGTCTTCGAATACGTCTTTGATGGCGGCGCAGATTTCGTCTGTCGAAACGGTGATGACTTCATCGACAGCGTCTTTACAGATATTCCAGGGTTCTTCCCCGATCTGTTTAACCGCCACACCGTCTGCAAAGATGCCTACTTCGTCCAGGATCACCCGCTCACCGGCCGCCATGGCCGCTTGCAGGCAGTTGGAGTCTTCCGGTTCCACGCCGATCACTTTGATGTCCGGGCGCAGGTATTTGATGTACGCCGCCATGCCGGCGATCAGGCCGCCGCCGCCCACGGGGATGAATACCGCGTGCAGGGGCTGGGAAAATTGCCACATCATTTCCATGGCTACGGTGCCCTGCCCGGCGATGACGTCCGGGTCGTCGTAGGGCGGGATGTAGGTGTAGCCGTGTTTTTTGATCAACTCCTGGGCATGGGCGGCAGCTTCGTCGAAGGCGTCGCCTTTGAGTACTACCCGGGCGCCCCGGTCCCGCACCGACTTCACCTTGATGTCAGGCGTGGTCTGGGGCATCACGATCACGGCCTTGATGCCCAGTTGCCTGGCCGACAACGCCACGCCCTGGGCATGGTTGCCGGCGGAGGCACAGATCACGCCCTTGGCTTTCTGCTCTTCGGAGAGCTGGGCAATCCGGTTGTATGCGCCACGAATCTTGAAGGAGAACACCGGCTGAAGGTCTTCACGCTTGAGCATAATATTGTTGCCAAAGCGCTTGGACAGGCTGCGGGCTTCAGTCAGCGGTGTTTCGATGGCGATGTCGTAAACCCGCGCATCGAGTATCTTCTTGATATAGCGTTGCGGCATGATGGTTCCGGTTGCTGGTGAGTGGCTGGGAAAAACCTACAGTTTAGAAACTTTGCACGGCAGCCGTCTATAAGCACAGACACTGCGAGCGTATAATGAGAAGCGAATTCAACCCGACGATCCCCCGGAGCCCCGCCATGACCCAGGACGAACTGAAACAAGCCGTAGCCAAAGCTGCCGTAGACCACATTGCCCCGCACCTGGAGCCGAAAAGCATCGTAGGCGTCGGTACCGGCAGCACGGCCAACTTTTTCATCGATTACCTGGCCGAGTACAAAAACGATTTCGACGGCGCCGTAGCGAGCTCCGAAGCCACCGCCGAACGCCTGAAAAAACACGGCATTCCGGTGTATGACCTGAACGCCGTTAACGAAATCGAGTTCTATGTCGACGGTGCCGACGAAACCAACGAGCGCCTGGAACTGATCAAGGGCGGCGGCGGGGCCCTGACCCGGGAAAAGATTGTGGCCGCCGTCGCCAAGACGTTTATCTGTATTGCCGACGAGTCCAAGATGGTGGGCATTCTGGGTGAATTCCCGCTGCCGGTGGAAGTGATTCCCATGGCTCGCAGCCATGTGGGCCGGGAAATCGTCAAACTCGGTGGCGACCCGGTTTACCGGGACGGTTTTGTCACTGACAACGGCAACATCATCATCGACATCCACAACATGGACATCTCCCGCCCGATCCAGGTGGAAGAGCGGCTCAACAACATTGTCGGCGTGGTTACCAACGGCCTGTTCGCGCGGCGCCCGGCCGACTTGCTGCTGCTGGGCACCAGCGAAGGCGTGAAGAGCATTGCCCGCCCCGGCGCATGAGCCAGAAGCACCAACCAAGCCGGCCAGCAGCGCCGGCTTTTTCTGGCCCATACGCACAAACCAAGCGCTTGCTTGGTGCAGAAATTTAAGAGACACTCCGGACAACGCCAACAAGAACGCAGGAAGCCCGATTGTGTCTGACTACTTCAACGAAACCCACGAACAGGTTCGTCTGACCGCCCGTAAATTTATCGAAACCCACGTACTGCCCCATATCGACGACTGGGAAGAAGCCGGCGAATTCCCCCGGGAAATCTACCAGAAGGCAGGCGACGCAGGGCTGCTGGGCATTGGTTTCCCGGAAGCGCTTGGTGGCGTTGGTGAAGGCGATATCTTCATGAAAGTAGCCGTGTCCGAAGAGCTGATGCGCTCCACCTCCGGCGGTTTTGTCGCCAGCATCGGTTCCCTGGATATCGGCCTGCCACCGGTGGCCAAGTGGGCGAGGGAAGAGATACGCGATCAGATCGTACCGCCGGTGCTCCGGGGCGAAAAAATTGCCGCCCTGGCGGTCACCGAACCCGGCGGCGGCTCTGACGTCGCCAACCTGAAAACCCGAGCTGTAAATGACGGCGACCATTACATCGTCAACGGCAGCAAAACCTTCATCACCAGCGGCACCCGGGCTGATCACTAT
This sequence comes from Marinobacter sp. G11, assembly GCF_021282325.1. Lineage (NCBI taxonomy): Bacteria > Pseudomonadati > Pseudomonadota > Gammaproteobacteria > Pseudomonadales > Marinobacteraceae > Marinobacter > Marinobacter sp. G11. The sequence continues at coordinate 191,940 of NZ_JAJSPB010000003.1, read as the reverse complement.
ACTGTGGCCGTGCGTACCGGCGGCAAAGGCCACGCCGGCATCAGCCTGCTGCTGATCGACCGCGACACCCCGGGGTTCTCCACCGGCAAGAAACTCCGGAAAATGGGCTGGTGGGCCAGCGACACCGCCGAACTCTTCTTCGAAGACTGCCGGGTGCCGGCCGACCGCCTGATCGGCGCCGAAAACGCCGGTTTTATCGCCATCATGAGCAACTTCCTGGCCGAGCGCCTGAGCCTGTCCATCATGGCCTACATGACCGCTCAGCTGGCCTTTGAGGCGGCCATGGAATATACCAAACAACGCCAGGCCTTCGGCCGCCCCGTTGCCGGCTTCCAGGTTACCCGCCACAAGCTGGTGGACATGGCCACCCAGATCGACATCGCCCGGGAATACACCTACCGCTGCGCGGCGCTGATGCAGGCCGGCAAAAACCCGATCAAACAGGTGGCCATGGCCAAGAACTTCTCCGTCGACGTGTGCGAAAAAGTCACCCGCGAGGCGGTGCAGCTGTTCGGCGGCATGGGCTTCATGCGGGAATCGGTGGTGGAGCGCCTGTACCGGGATGCCAAGATCCTGTCGATCGGCGGCGGCACCACGGAAATCATGAAGGAGCTGATTGCCAAACAGATCCGGCTGTGACCAAGGTTTAGTTTCGAATAGCAGGAGACTTCCGTATAATTGCGCCCAATTTTCCACCGCAGTTAAACGAACACTAACGTAGCAGGAAGGATCGCACATGCAATTCGACAACATCCCCGCTGGCAAAAACCCGCCAGAAGACATCTACGTAGCCATCGAAATCCCGGCTAACAGCTCCCCGGTCAAGTACGAACTGGACAAAGACATGGGCGCCCTGCTGGTTGACCGTTTCATGGCTACCCCCATGTTCTACCCGGCCAACTACGGTTTCATCCCGCACACCCTGGCTGACGACGGCGACCCGCTGGACGTGCTGGTAGTAACCCCGTACCCGATCCAGGCAGGTTCCGTTATTCGCTGCCGTCCGGTGGGTGTACTGAACATGGAAGACGAAGCCGGTGGCGACGCCAAGCTGGTTGCGGTTCCCCACGACAAGCTGACCACCACTTACCACGACGTTAAAGAAATCGACGACCTGCCCGAGCTGCTGCGCGACCAGATCCGTCACTTCTTCGAGAACTACAAGACTCTCGAGCCGGGCAAGTGGGTAAAGGTGCAGGGCTGGGACAACGCCGCCGCTGCCAAGCAAGCCATTGTTGATTCCGTGAACGCCTACAAAGGCTGATCACGTATCAGGCATAAAAAAACCGGGCAGCCATAACAGCTCCCCGGTTTTTTTGTGTCTGCGTTACCCTCCCGGGTAACGCATATCCGTTGTTACCCCCGTGACAACAGGTCCCGCATGTCACTGATTGCTGCATTGGCCCGTGACAGGTAAGCGGCCATGGTCAGGGAGTGGTTAGCCAGCAGGCCAAAGCCACTGCCATTCAGGATCACCGGGCTCCACATGGATTCCTGGGTGCCTTCCAGCTCGATAATGATCTGCTTCACACTGGCCATGGCGTTCTTGTCCACAATCACCTTGCGGAAGTCCACTTCAATGGCCCGGAAGATGTGCAGCAGGGCCCAGGCACTGCCGCGGGCTTCGTAGAACACATCGTCAATCCTGGCCCAGTCGGTTTTCACATCCTCGCCGCCGATGTCTTCAGACAGCGGATCGTCCGGATCAAGGTTGGCAACCGCATCGGACACCGAGGCCTTGCCCACACTCTCGCTCAGGGTGCGGGACAGGCTGCCCAGACGGGTTTCCAGGTCTGCCAGCCAGTTGCCCAGGTTGTCCGCGCGGGCAAAGAACTGGGCATCGGCCTGGGTGGGGTCCGACAACCGGTTCAGATAGCGCTTGAGGGCATTGATACCGCGACGGTACTCAGCCTCGGTGGAGGGTATCGCCCAGCTCTCGCTGTCGAAGTGCAACTGGGGCTCGGCAATGGTCAGGTCCGGGTCTTCAGCCGATTGGCTCTGGGAACGGCTGATGTCTTTACGCATGGCCCGGGACAGGTCCCGCAGCTGCACCAGCGCGCCGTACTCCCAGTTGGGCATGTTGTCCAGCCACAATCCCGGGGGGAAGATGTCGTTGGAGATGTATCCGCCCGGCTTGTCCAGCAGGGTTTCGGCAATCCGGATCATGGTGGCGGTGGTGGCAAACCCGGTTACCGGCTCCCGCTCCATGGTGTTGGCCAGGGTTCGGGTATGGTCACGCACAGAGAAGGTATCCGGCTCGCTGCTCCAGTACATGCCGAGCACAATCGTAACCAGCAGGTATACCACCAGCACCGCCAGTACAAATTTACCGATTACACCACTGCCCCCGGTGTAATCCTGTACGTCTTCCTTTTTGTCCCTGAAGTACTGTCTGATCTTGCCCGACATAAGTCTCCCGTTCTCCCGTTGCTTATTCGTCTGCCCCGAAGGGCCTGCCCAGATGGTATCCCATGGCGCCATCAATACCCAGCTTACAGACTACCGAGTATTCCGCTTCGGTTTCCACTCCGGTGGCAAACACCCGCACGCCGCGGCTGTGCGCGATGCCGATCACCGACTCCACCCAGAACCGGTTCTCGCTGTGGCTGTCCAGGTCGTGGATAAAACTGTTGTCGATACGAATGCCCCGGAAAGGCAGATTTCTCAGATAGCTGAAGGGCACCCCGCCGACACCGAAACGATCCACCATCACCGGCACGCCAATTTTCGCCAGCGCCCGAACCAGCCGGCCAGCCTTTTTGCGATGATGGTTCAGGGCCAGTTCGGGAATGCCTACCCACAGCCTGGCCACCCGGTTCCCGGCCCGGGCCAGCGCTTCCAGCAGGTCTTCACAGAAACGGTCATCACCAACGGAGGAGACCCCCAGCGATATCGCCAGGGTTTGGTCCGGTGTCTGTTCCAGCATCGCCAGCACCCGGGCCAGCAACAACCGGTCAATGCCGGCGATCAGGCCCAGGCGTTCAGCCACGGGCAGAAATACCCCGGCCTTGAGGTCGCCCTCCGGCGCAGGAATGCGCGAAAACGCCTGGTAATGGGTCAGGGCACCGTCTTCACAGGTCACCATTGGTTGCAGCCACAACGACAGGTTCCCGGATTCAATGGCACCGGCCAGCAGGTCGCGCCAGGATTCCATGGTGAGATGGCTGTCCGCCCCGGCCTGCTCCAGGCAGCAACCGGATTCGCACTTCTCCTGGGCTGCCCGCAAGCCTTCATCCGCCGCCGCCAGCAGGTCACGAACCCCGGCCCCGGGCAAAGCCACCGCCAGCCCTCCGTGCACGGCCGTGTCCATGGGCGAGGCCAGGTCGCAATAGATACTGTCCAGCTCCTGGATTAACCGCTCAAGCCAATTCCGGGCGTCAGCTGCCGGCGCCCCTGGCAGAAACACCACAAACTCCGCGCCGGTGCGCCGGCCGGCAAAGGATTGCGGGTGGCGGGCAGTAAACCCGGCCAGGCTTCCGGCCACCTGGCGCAGCAACTGGTCGCCCTCTTCACGGCCATAGGCCATGTTGTAATCGGCAAAGCCCGCCAGGCGGATCATGGCCAACACACCGGGAGCCGACTTTTCTTCCGACATGATTTCCGCTTTCAGGCGCTGGTCAAAGGAACTGCGGCTGGCCAGCCCGGTTACCGGGTCTTCACTATTCACTTTGCGCAAATGCTGGATAAGCCGGCCCTGACCGACAAACAAGCGTTCCAGGTCGTCCGCCATCTGGTTCATGGCTTCGGTTACTCGGTTCAGCTCACGGGTAGAGCGGGTGCACACCCGATTCCGGAAATCCCGCCGGCCCCAGGCCCGGGCCTGCTGCTCCAGCGCCGACAGTGGCCGCAGTAACCGGCGCACCAACAGAAACAGGGCCACCAGGCCCGCACCGCCGATCACCAGCACGCTAACCAGCAAGCCCAGGGATATGCGCCACAGGTCGTCGTAGGCGCGGCCCGGATGACTGACCACCCTGACCTTGCCCAGGCGCGACCAGCCCCGTACCACTTCCGCCTCCGCCTGCGGCAACGGCAGCTCCGCCAGGCGAATAAACCAGCCGGGGGCGGCCGCACCCTTCAGCGCCATACGCCGGCCCGCAATCTCCTGGCCATCGTGGCCGATGTATTCCACAGACAGGTAACGGCCGCTGTCAAAAACCGCATCTACCAGGGATGCCGAGGCCACAGGGTCTGAGCCGTCAATCGCGTTGGAGAGGGAAAGCCCGGTAGCAGTCGCTCCGTCAAGGGCGTGGTCTGTGAGCTGGTCCGCCACGTAGTCCCGGAAGTGCCCGAAACTGGTGATAAACGCGGCGGCAAGAATGATCACCAACAGACCGCTGGTGAACAGAATCAGCAGGCTGCTGAGGGAGATTTCACCCTGCTGGGCTGCGAACGTGTTTGTGTGCTTCCTTGCCATGATTTCCCGGCCCCGGCCATGCTGGCCTGAACGATTTCCATGATCAGCGGCCCGTGACCGGTGCCGCAGAGTTGACAAACATTTACAGTGTGCAATCTACGCCGACAACATTAAACACTATAGACTCTGAAAACCGACTAAGGTTAGAAAGTTACCCCTGCGGATCGGGTGCATCTTCATAAAAAGGACACAGGCCGGAGCCCCATGAACGACGAGAGCCAGAAAGAAAAACTCAGGCAACACTTCGCCCGCCGTGTAACCACCCAGGCCCGGGTGGTACTGGATACCTGGCAGAAGATCAGCGAGAACCCGGGCCAGGCCGAAAGCCTCCGCGAGCTGTTTGCCGCAGACACCGACAAACTGGTGCGCTACGCCCTGCGCTTCGAGATGAATGACCACGCCGTTGCCGGCAAGCGCATCCTGCAACTGCTGGCAAGCTGGGCGCCGGGCTCAGCCCTGGATGACAACCTGGCTGCGCAATTACAGGAAGCCACCGGCAGCCTGTGCCAGAGCACCCAGCGCCGCTCCGACCAGGCCACGGGTCAGGCACCGCAGCAATACCGTCGCACCCCGGTCTACATTGCCCTGGACAACAGTGAAACCGCCAACCGGCTGATCCGCCAGCTGGAATTTTTCGGGTTCCGGGCCGCCGCCTTCGCCACCGCCCGGGAGCTGGTCGAGGCCTGCAACCAGAGCAAGCCGGAAACCATCCTGATGGATGTGAACTTCGGCGGATCCGCCCTGGCGGGTATCAGCACCGTAGAGCAGTTACAGGCCCGGCACGAGACTCCCATCCCGATTATCTTCGTCAGCGAAGACGATGGCACCATTGAAACCCGGTTGCGGGCTTCACGCTGCGGCGGCGAGGAATTCTTTTACCCGGCCGTAGACCCGGGCCAGCTGATCGAGAAAATCGAAACCTACTGCAACGGCAATTCCAGCGAGCCCTACAAGGTGCTGGTACTGGACGACTCCCGGGCCCAGGCGAAATTCATGGAGACGGTGCTCAAGCGGGCCGGCATGAACGCCTACGTCATCACCGACCCGATGCAGATCATCAACGCCCTGGACGAGTTCTCTCCGGAAATCATCATCCTCGACATGTACATGCCCGGTTGCACCGGCACCGAGATCGCCCGGGTTATCCGCCAGCAGGACAAATTCCATAGCGTACCGATTATCTACCTGTCGGCCGAGGAAGACGTGAACAAGCAGCTGCAGGCCATGAGCCTGGGCGGCGACGACTTCCTGACCAAGCCGATCGACCCCAAACACCTGGTGGCGACCATCCACAACCGGGGCCGCCGGGCCCGCTCGCTGCTGGCACTGATGATTCGCGACAGCCTGACCGGCCTGTACAACCACACCCACACCCTTTACCTGCTGGAACAGGAAATTGTCAGGGCGCGACAAAAAGACCAGCCGCTGGCCTTTGCCATGATCGATATTGACGAGTTCAAGAAGGTCAACGACACCTACGGCCACCCCATCGGCGACCGCATACTGCGCAGCCTGTCCATGTTCCTGAAACAGCGCCTGCGCAAAACCGACCACATCGGCCGCTACGGCGGTGAGGAGTTTGCGGTGATCCTGCCCAACACCTCCGCCCGGGATGCGCAGAACGTGCTCGACGAAATCCGCCAGCGCTTCTCCGAGCTGCAGCAGCAGGCCGGCGAACAGGAGTTCCGGGTGTCGTTCAGCTGCGGCGTTGCCGACTGGCAGGGCGACAGTGCCCAGACACTGTGCGAACGGGCCGACAAGGCCCTGTATCGCTCGAAAGAACACGGCCGCAACCAGATCAGCCTGGCCTCCTGAGCCCTCCCTCCAGGCTGGAGAATCGCTCCAGCCTCTGAACTTCCGGGCCGGGCGCCCTGCCCGGCCCATGAAACCAATGTCGAATAGCCGCTTTGGCAACCATGGCCGACAATTGAGGCCATCAACGAAATGTCATCGCACCGCCGGTCATTGCTGTGTAAGCTTTTTTCAGGATCAATCCGGCAGCAGGAAGATTGTCAAAAAGTGTTGATCCGAGGCTAACAAGCACGCACCATTCCGGTAACGTGCCGTTATCTTCGGCGATCCTGTTCAAATAACACCAAGGCAAAATTACCATGTCGACCATACTTGTGCTCCATGGCCCCAACCTCAACATGCTCGGCACCCGTGAGCCCGAGGTATATGGCTATGAGACCCTGGCCGATATCGATGACCGGTTGCGCGAGAAAGCGGCAGACAAGGGCCATCATCTCCTGCACCTGCAATCGAACGCGGAATATGAGCTGATCGAGCGGGTGCACGAAGCCCGGGCCGAAGGCGTGGATTTCATCATTATCAATCCGGCCGCCTTCACCCACACCAGCGTGGCGCTGCGTGACGCCATGCTGGCATCCGGGATTCCGTTTATTGAAGTGCATCTTTCCAACGTGCATGCGCGGGAGCCTTTCCGCCATCACTCGTACTTTTCGGATATCGCCGTAGGCGTTATCTGCGGGCTGGGCAGCCAGGGCTATGACCTGGCACTGCAGGCTGCCCTGCAACGAATTCACCGATAGACCAGTAAAACGGGACTGAAACAGTTATGGATATTCGCAAAATCAAGAAACTGATCGAGCTGCTCGAAGAGTCTGATGTCGAAGAGCTGGAGATTCACGAAGGCGACGACTCGGTACGCATTTCCCGCCGTCGCGAGCAGGCAGCTGCCGGTGGCCATTATGTAAGCCACTACGCCGCACCGCAGGCGCCCCAGGCACCGGCGCCCGTGGCTGAAGCAGCACCGGCTGCAGAAGCTGCTGCCCCGGCTGCACCGAGAGGCCATACCGTGAAGTCTCCGATGGTTGGCACCTTCTATCGTTCACCCTCACCCACAGCTGCTGCATTCGTTGAAGTGGGCCAGACCGTGAATGCTGGCGACGTGATCTGCATCGTAGAAGCCATGAAGATGATGAACCAGATCGAAGCCGACAAGGCCGGTACCATTACCGAAATCCTGGTCGAAAATGGCCAGCCGGTTGAGTTTGACCAGCCCCTGGTCGTCATTTCCTGAATTCGGTGATTGCTAACCATGGCCATGTTAGAAAAAGTTCTGATCGCAAACCGCGGTGAAATTGCCCTGCGCATTCTCCGCGCGTGCAAGGAGCTGGGCATCAAGACGGTTGCCGTGCACTCGCAGGTCGACCGCGACCTGATGCACGTGCGCCTTGCAGACGAATCTGTCTGCATTGGCCCGAACAGCCCCACAGAAAGCTACCTGAACATCCCCACCATCATCAGCGCTGCTGAGGTGACCGATTCCGTGGGCATCCACCCGGGCTACGGCTTTTTGGCAGAGAACGCCGACTTTGCCGAGCAGGTCGAGAAAAGCGGCTTCCGCTTCATCGGCCCCCGGGCAGAAACCATTCGCCTGATGGGTAACAAGGTCTCCGCCATCGAAGCCATGAAAAAGGCAGGCGTACCGACCGTACCCGGCTCCGACGGCCCGCTGACGGACGACGACGAGCGTACCCTCAAGCTGGCGAAGCAGATCGGCTACCCGGTGATGATCAAGGCCGCTTCCGGCGGCGGTGGTCGTGGTATGCAGGTAGTGCACTCTGAAGCCGCCCTGCTGAAAGCGGTGCAGATTACCCAAACCGAAGCCAAGAACGCGTTCGGCGATCCCACCGTCTATCTGGAGAAGTTCCTGGAAACTCCACGCCACGTGGAAGTCCAGGTGCTGGCCGATATGCACGGTAACGTCATCCATCTGGGCGACCGGGACTGCTCCATGCAGCGCCGCAACCAGAAGGTGATCGAGGAAGCACCGGCTCCGAACATCAACCCGGAATCCCGGGAGCGCACCCTCAAGGCCTGCGTGGATGCCTGCAAGGAAATCGGTTATGTGGGCGCCGGCACCTTCGAGTTCCTGTACCAGGACGGCGAGTTCTATTTCATTGAAATGAACACCCGGGTACAGGTTGAGCATCCGGTCTCCGAGATGGTCACCGGCGTGGACATCGTGCGTGAGCAGCTGCGCATTGCCAGCGGCCTGCCGCTGCAGTACAGCCAGGACGAAATCCATATTTCCGGCCACGCCATCGAGTGCCGGATCAACGCCGAAGACCCGCAAACCTTCGTGCCCAGCCCGGGCAAGGTGAAACACTTCCACGCTCCCGGTGGCAACGGCATCCGTGTGGATTCGCACCTGTACAGCGGCTACACCGTACCGCCGTACTACGATTCCCTGGTGGCCAAGCTGATCACCTGGGGCGACGACCGGGAAATCGCCCGCCGGCGTATGAAGAACGCGCTGGACGAAATGCTGGTCGAGGGCATAAAGACCAATCAACCCCTGCATCGAAAACTGGTACGCGATGGTGGCTTTAAACAGGTAGACTTCACCATCCACTACCTCGAGAAACTGATGCGGGATTAACCATGCCCTGGATACAACTCCAGATTCCAGCTGATCCGGATACTGCGGATCAGCTGGAGGATCTGTTAATGGAAATGGGCGCAGACGCCGTTTCCATGGAAGACGCAGCCGACCAGCCCCTGTACGAGCCCGATCCGGGCACCACTCCCCTCTGGAGCCAGACCACCGTTACCGGCCTGTTCCAGTCTGATCGCAACATCGAACAGCTGTTAGCGGATATCCGCGACGCCTGGCACCAGCAAACCCAGCAGTCCCTGGCCGAGATTGAAGTCACTCTGGTGGAAGACAAGGACTGGGAACGGGCCTGGATGGATGATTTCCACCCGCTGCAGTTCGGTGAACGCCTGTGGATTGTGCCCAGCTGGCACGAGGCGCCAGACCCCGATGCCGCCAACCTGTTGCTGGACCCCGGCCTGGCCTTCGGCACCGGCACCCACCCCACCACCGCCCTGTGCCTGGAATGGCTTGACGGCCAGGATGTTGCCGGCAAACAGGTAACCGACTACGGCTGTGGCTCCGGCATCCTGGGCCTGGCGGCCCTGCTGCTGGGTGCGGACCATGTGATTGGCGTGGATACAGACCCGCAGGCCCTGGAAGCCAGCCGCGACAACGCCCGCCGTAACGGCGTGGAAGACAACCGCCTGGACCTCTACCTGCCCGGACAGGACCCCGACACCCAGGCGGACGTAATGCTGGCCAACATCCTGGCCCAGCCGCTGATTGGCCTGGCGCCGAGGCTGGCAGAACTGACCAGGCCCGGTGGCCACCTGGTACTGTCCGGCATTCTGTTCAACCAGGCCCGGGAAGTGATGGATGCCTACGAACCCTGGTTCATCATGGACGAGCCGGAACAGAAAGAAGACTGGATACGCCTCACAGGACGGCGCAGGGACAGATGACGGCCCAGGCGTTTATGACTAAACTGCCTGACTCGTACTGACCCAAATGCAATGACCTAGCGATCCCGCTTTCAGGACCGAAGCATGACCCAGAGCAGCCTGCAGACCCAGTGCCCCCAATGCGAAACCCGTTTCCGGGTAACCGACGAACAGCTCGGCGTAGCCGGGGGCAAGGTCCGTTGCGGCAGCTGCATGAACGTGTTCAACGCCCTGGAACACCGGGTGACTGAAAGCGGGACGATTGCGACGCCCCCCGAGGAAAAGCCGCAAGAACCCGCGGATGTCGGCTTTGGCGAAGACGAGTTTGTGTTTGCCGACAACCCCGAAGAAGACGCCACTGAAGGCCGCTACGCCGGCAGCAAGCTCACCTTCGATGAGGACGAGCTCAGCGACAGCTTCCGGGATGTGGATGAACCCGATGCCCCGGGCTTCCGGGACGACTCAGACGATCACGACAACCACCAGGTAGACGAAAGCTGGGCAGAAGCCATGCTTGAAGAGGTGGAACCCGGGCAGGAGCACAAGCCTGAAAAGGAACCGGAGCCTGAACCTGAACCTGAACTTCTGAAAGTTGAGCCGGAGCCCGAACCGGCGCAACCCCGGGCCGATCACGAACCGCCCCTGACCGCCGATGACGACCGGGTGAGCGATCCTGTCACCAGCCGCCCCGCCAAACCGTTCCAGCCGGACAACCTGTACCAGGACCTGCGCCGAGACCCGGTATCCGTGGGTGGTGGCCGTGGCGGCCTGCGCACAGCCCTTTGGACACTGGTGGTACTGGTGCTGATTGGCGTTCTGGTAGCCCAGGTTACCTGGTTCCAGTTTGACCGGCTGTCTGCCATCCCCCAGTTGCGCCCGTTCTACGAGAAAGGCTGTGAACTTGCCGGCTGCCAGCTCAAGCCCCTGGTGGATGTCGACGCCATCCAGAGCCGGAAGCTGGTGGTACGCACCGATCCGGAAAACCGGACCCAGCTGATTGTCGATGCGGTTATCCTCAACCGGGCAGGCTTTGAACAGCCGTTCCCGGCCATCGCCCTGACCTTCTCGAACCTTAACGGCGACGTGGTGGCCCAGAGTGTGTTTTCCCCCGATGAATACCTGGCCGGCGAAGCCTCCGGGCTGAATGCCATGCCGATGGAAACACCGGTTCGCATCGCCATCAGCATTCGCGACCCCGGCCGCGACGCGGTTAACTACAATCTGGGTTTCCGGCCGGCATCCCCCTGACAGCGCCGGACAACCGCCATGCCGACGCACAGTTGACAGCGCAAAAGTCAACCAGAAAGCACGAAAAATAATCAATTTTTTCCTGCTTTCGCCCCTTCAATCGATGTGCCCCCGGCGGTATCATTACCGCCCTTCGGAGACCGGAGCGGTCAGAAATTAACCAACCGCTCCACCGAACCTTGCTTAACCCGCTGTGACACGGACTCAGATCATGCTGCCAACGGCAAAAATCGGGCCGTACACCCTGCCCAACCCGCTTATTGTTGCGCCCATGGCCGGCGTAACGGATCGCCCTTTCCGGCAGCTTTGCCGCCGAATGGGAGCTGGTCTGGCGGTATCGGAAATGGTCATAGCAGACAGCAAGCTCTGGCATACGCGCAAATCGCGCACCCGCCTGAATCATCAGGGTGAACCGGAACCCCGCTCGGTACAGATCGCCGGCGGCGACCCTGAGATGCTGGCGGATGCCGCCCGGCAAAATGCCGAGTTTGGTGCCCAGATCATCGACATCAACATGGGCTGCCCGGCCAAGAAGGTCTGTAACAAGGCCGCCGGTTCTGCCCTGATGAAAGATGAAAAACTGGTGCGGGCAATCCTCGAGGCCGTTGTGGCCGCCGTGGATATACCGGTCACCCTGAAAATGCGCACCGGCTGGGACCGGGACAACCGCAACGCACCGGTGATCGCCCGCATGGCCGAAGACGCCGGCATCCAGGCACTGGCAGTACACGGCCGCACCCGGGCAGACAAATACAACGGAAACGCCGAATACGACACCATCGCCGCGGTAAAAGCCAGCGTGGGTATTCCGGTGTTCGCCAACGGCGACATCACCACGCCGGAAAAAGCCCGGCAGGTGCTCGCGCACACCGGCGCAGACGGCCTGCTGATTGGCCGTGGGGCACAGGGCCGGCCATGGATCTTCCGGGAGATTCTGCACTACCTGGAAACCGGCACGCACCTGGCTGAGCCACCGCTGGATGAAGTCGAGCAGATTCTGTCGGAGCACCTGGCCGAACTGCACAGCTTCTACGGCGAGAAAATGGGTGTGCGTATCGCCAGAAAGCATGTGGGCTGGTATCTGCAGTCCCACGACGAGAACAAACAGTTCCGAACACGCTTCAACGGCATCGAAGATGCGCTGGAGCAGAAAGACAGCATCGAACAGTACTTTGCAGGCTTACGAAATGGAGAGGTATTCGCAGCATGACCGCTGAGACTTTGGCAAACGACAACCTGGGCACCCCGGCCAACGATGATGTCCATCAGTTGCACACGGTAAATAATAGCGGCAACAGTGTCACCCTGCGTGACAGCGTGGAAGTGGCCCTGAAAAACTACTTCACGCAGCTGGACGGCGCACCGGTTTCTGACGTGTACCAGCTGGTACTGTCAGAAGTGGAAGCGCCCCTGCTGGAGCAGGTAATGAAGTACACCCGCAACAACCAGACCAAGGCCTCCACCATGCTTGGCCTGAACCGCGGCACCCTGCGCAAGAAACTCAAGCAGTACGGTCTGCTTTAATCTGACAAAGGAAGGCAGTCACCATGGCAAACCAGGCAAACACCCCCGTCCGTCGCGCCCTGATCAGCGTAAGTGATAAAACCGGCATCGTCGATTTCGGCCGAGCCCTGACTGAACGCGGCGTTGAGCTGCTGTCCACCGGCGGTACCTTCCGCCTGCTTCAGGAAAACAACGTACCGGTCACCGAAGTGTCCGACTACACCGGTTTTCCCGAGATGATGGATGGCCGGGTAAAAACCCTGCACCCGAAGATTCACGGTGGCATTCTGGGCCGTCGCGGCACCGATGATGCCATCATGGGCGAACACGGCATCAACCCCATCGACATGGTGGTGGTGAACCTGTATCCGTTCGAAGAGACCGTGGCCAACCCGGACTGTGACCTGCCGACTGCCATCGAGAACATCGACATCGGCGGCCCCACCATGGTTCGCGCCGCCGCCAAGAACCACAACGATGTCGCCATCGTGGTGAACGCCTCCGACTACAGCCGGGTTCTGAAAGAACTGGACAGCAACGACGGCCAGCTCACCTACAGCACCCGCTTCGACCTGGCGGTAAAAGCGTTCGAGCACACCGCCGGTTACGATGGTGCCATCGCCAATTACCTGGGCGGCCGTACCCCGGACAACGACAATACCGACTTCCCCCGCACCTTCAACGCCCAGTTCGTGAAGGTTCAGGACATGCGTTACGGCGAGAACCCGCACCAGCGCGCCGCCTTCTACGCCGAGCGCAACCCGAAAGAAGCCTGCGTGGCCACCGCCAAACAGTTGCAGGGCAAGGAACTGAGCTACAACAACGTGGCCGACACCGATGCCGCCCTGGAATGCGTTAAGCCGTTTGCCGACCCGGCCTGTGTCATCGTCAAGCACGCCAACCCCTGCGGTGTGGCCATCGGTGCCGACATCCTGCAGGCCTACGACCTGGCCTTTGCCACCGACCCGACGTCCGCCTTTGGCGGCATCATCGCCTTTAACCGGGAACTGGATGCCACTACCGCCAAGGCCATCGTGGATCGCCAGTTTGTGGAAGTGATCATCGCCCCGAGCGTGGCGCCGGAAGCGGTCGAGATTGTTGCTGCCAAGAAGAACGTACGCCTTCTGGCCTGCGGCGAATTCGACGGCGAGCGCGCCCAGACCATGGACTACAAGCGCGTAACCGGCGGCCTGCTGGTCCAGGACCGTGACCTGGGCATGGTCGCTATGGAAGACGTGAAAGTGGTTACCGAGCGCCAGCCCACAGAAGAAGAGCTGAACGATCTGCTGTTCGCCTGGGAGGTAGCCAAGTACGTGAAATCCAACGCCATCGTCTACGCCAGGGCGGGCCGCACCATCGGTGTGGGCGCAGGCCAGATGAGCCGCGTCTACAGTGCGAAGATTGCCGGTATCAAGGCGGCAGACGAAAACCTGGAAGTGAAGGGTTCGGTGATGGCCTCAGACGCGTTCTTCCCGTTCCGTGACGGCATTGATGCCGCTGCTGAAGCCGGTATTACTGCGGTCATCCAGCCGGGCGGTTCCATGCGCGACCAGGAAGTGATCGACGCCGCCAACGAGCATGGCATTGCCATGGTCTTCACCGGCATGCGCCATTTCCGTCACTGATCAACGTATTCAGGAGCAGCACATGAACATTCTGGTTATTGGCAGTGGCGGGCGCGAACACGCCCTGGCGTGGAAAGCAGCCCAGTCTCCGCAGGCAGACAAGGTGTTTGTTGCACCGGGTAACGCCGGTACCGCCCGGGAACCGAACCTGGAGAACGTCGACCTGGACGTGATGGACCTGGACGGCCTGGCCAACTTTGCCGAGCAAAACAACGTCGGCCTGACCATCGTCGGCCCGGAAGCGCCGCTGGTGGCAGGCGTGGTCGACAAGTTTGAGGCCCGCGGCCTGCGCATCTTCGGCCCCAGTGCCGGTGCGGCCCAGCTGGAAGGCTCCAAGGCCTTCACCAAGGACTTCCTGGCCCGCCAGAAGATCCCTACCGCCGACTATGCCAACTTCACGGACGTAGACGAAGCTCTCGCCTATGTGCGTGAAAAAGGTGCACCGATCGTGGTCAAGGCCGACGGCCTGGCCGCCGGTAAAGGCGTGATCGTGGCCATGACCCTGGAAGAAGCCGAAGACGCCATCCGCGACATGCTTGCGGGTAATGCCTTTGGCGATGCCGGCAGCCGCGTGGTGGTGGAAGAGTTTCTGGACGGCGAAGAAGCCTCCTTCATCGTGATGGTGGACGGCAAGAACGTGCTGGCCATGGCTACCTCCCAGGACCACAAGCGCGTAGGCGACGGCGACACCGGCCCCAACACCGGCGGCATGGGCGCCTATTCTCCGGCCCCGGTGGTCACTGCGGATGTGCACCAGCGCATCATGGACGAGGTGATCTACCCCACCGTCAACGGCATGGCGGCTGAAGGTCATCCCTACAAGGGATTCCTGTACGCCGGCCTAATGATCGATGCCAACGGTGCGCCGAAGGTAATCGAGTTCAACTGCCGCTTCGGCGATCCGGAAACCCAGCCGATCATGCTGCGCATGAAGTCTGACATGGTTGAGCTGTGCCAGGCGGCCGTGGACGGCAAGCTGGACCAGTGCGACTCCGAGTGGGACGACCGCGCCTCTGTGGGCATCGTGCTGGCTGCCGGCGGCTACCCTGCCGACTACAGCAAGGGTGACGTCATCTCTGGCCTGCCGGAAAGTGAAACCGAAGGCGAGAAGGTGTTCCACGCCGGCACCAAGCTTAACGGCGACGACGTTGTCACCGCCGGCGGCCGCGTACTCTGCGCCACTGCCCTCGGCAGCACCGTGACCGAAGCCCAGCAACGGGCCTATGAGCTGGCGAAGAAAATCAGCTGGAACGGCATGTTCTACCGTAACGACATTGCCTACCGGGCCATTGCCCGGGAGCAAGGCTGAGTTTCAGGCTCTGCCCGTTAAAGCTGTCAGCCCGGTCATTGACCGGGCTTTTTTATGGGTTAGTGTTAGGCCATCAACCCGAAACCATGAAAAGGAGTTCACTGTGCCCCGTAACGCACTCAACCTTGTTCTGTTGCTTGCTACCACCCTTCTGATCAGCGCTTGCTCGAAACAGGGTATCTACGACAGCGCCATTGGCTGGGAACGCTCCAGCGCCGGGCTGGAAACCGAACAGGTCGCAGTCGGGGAACTGGATATCACCTATCTGCGCAGCAAAGAGCCGGTGGACGGCGACACACTGGTCCTGATTCACGGCTTCGGCGCCAACAAGGACAACTGGACCCGGCTGGCTAAGGAATTCAAAGGCGAGTTCAACATCTACGCCTTCGACCTGCCCGGCCATGGCGACAGCAGCAAGCCCATGGACATCGGCTACCGCTTTGAAGACCAGGTGGGCTACCTGAACCAGGCGCTGGCGAAGCTGGGCGTGGAGCGGTTCCACATGATGGGCAACTCCATGGGCGGCGCCATCACCGCGCTCTATTCCGCAACCCATCCCGACCAGGTACAAACGGCGGTGCTGTTTGACCCGGCAGGCATCTTCGAATACGAGAGCGAACTGGTCGACCTGGTCCTGGAAGGCGACAACCCGCTGATCCCCAAGCAGGAAGGGGACTTCGACAAGCTGCTGGATTTCGCCCTGGAGAAGCGTCCTTTCGTGCCCTGGCCGATTTTCGACGTAATGGAAGAAAAGGCCATCGCCAACCGGGAAGTCAACGAAGTCATCTTTGCCGCCATCCGCGACACCGGCTTTGAGCCGGATTTCCGTAATGCCATCACCAACATCCAGGCGCCGGTCCTGGTGGTGTGGGGCAAGCTGGACCGGGTGATCAACTACCGCAACGCCGACGTCTTCGTTGAGGCCATCCCCGATGCCCGCAAAGCCATTCTGGATGACATCGGCCACGCTCCGATGGTGGAGGCCCCGGAGCGGTCTGCAGAACTGTTCCGGCGGTTTCTTGCAGAGCAGCAGCCCTGACACCAACGGCCACTACATTTACGGTTAAAAAAACGGTAAGGTTTCGGGCCTGTTTTCCCGTCAAAAGAACGCGCCATGCCTGAAGCCATCTGGATCAGTTTCGCCTTTGTTATCGGCCTGCTTGTTAAAGGCATCGGCCTGCCGCCACTCGTCGGTTACCTGGCCGCGGGCTTTGTGCTCAGCGGCCTGGCCGCCAACACCAGCATTACCGCTGAGCCCACCGATGTGTTGGCTCACATCGCCCACCTGGGTGTTCTGCTGCTGTTGTTTACCGTTGGCCTGAAACTCAAGCTGCGCTCCATCATCAGCCCTGAAGTGATCGGCGGCAGCCTGCTGCACTTTGCTATCACCTGCGTGGTGTTTGCCCCCGGCCTGTACCTGCTGTTTGACCTGGGCTGGACCACCGCCCTGATGCTGGCCATTGCCCTGTCCTTTTCCAGCACCGTGCTGGCGGCCAAGGTACTGGAAAGCAAGCGGGAACTGCGGGCGTTCCACGGTAGGGTAGCCATCGGCATATTGATCATGCAGGACCTGATCGCCCTGGTGGTGATGAGCCTGGCTGCCGGCAAAACCCCTTCCGAGTGGGCGCTGATTGTCTTTGGCCTGCCCCTGCTGCGGCCCCTGCTCTACAAGCTGCTGGATGCCAGCGGCCATGACGAACTGCTGGTGCTGCTGGGATTACTGCTGGCCCTGGTGGTCGGTGGCCTGGGCTTCGAGGCGGTGGGCCTGAGTTCGGAACTGGGCGCCCTGGTGTTCGGTGCCATGCTGGCCAACCACCCCCGCTCCCAGGAACTGGCCAAGTCCCTGTGGAGCGTGAAGGAAATCTTCCTGGTGGGTTTCTTCCTGCAGATCGGTATTGGCGGCCTGCCAGACCAGCAGGCCCTGATCTTTGCCGTAGTAGCTGCCCTGTTGCTGCCGCTCAAAGGCATACTGTTCTATTTCCTGCTGCTGGGCTTCCGCCTGCGTGCCCGCAGTAGTTTCCTGACCTCCCTGTCGCTGACCAACTACAGCGAATTCGGCCTGATTGTCGCCAGCATCGCCCTGCCTGAATGGCTGATTCCGCTGGCCATTACCGTGTCGCTGTCCTTCGTGATCTCCGCACCCCTGAACCGGTTTGCCCACAGCCTGTTCGAAAAGCTGGCACCACGCATCGTCCGCTTCGAGAGCAAGAAACGACACCCGGACGAACAGCCGATTTCCCTGGGCGATACCCGCGTACTGGTGATGGGTATGGGCCGCACCGGCACCGCCACGTACGACTGGCTTCAACCCCACGAACCCAAAATCATGGGCCTGGACTCCGACCCGGCGAAAATGGAAAAGCACCAGCAGGAAGGCCGGAACGTGGTCTTTGCCGATGCCGAAGACAACACCTTCTGGCAGGGCCTGCATATGCCTGCGCTGCAGTCGGTGGTGCTGGCGATGAATGATATTGAAGGCAAGCTCATCGCCGCCCGGATGCTGCGCAAGCTCGGTTTTGAAGGCTATATCGTGGCCCACACCATGTACGCCGACGAAGCCGAGAAAATCCGCATCGCCGGCGCAGACGAAGCCTACCTCACCATGAGCGAGACCGGCGTAGCCCTCGCCAGCCACCTCATGGACAAATCAGGGCTTCAGACCGCGCAGGTGCGGAACCCGGTATAAACATCACCGCGGAACGGCAGGTACGCCTGCCGGTAAGTGCCACGAACCAGGTTGGATGACGTGGCACAGCTACCCCCCTTGGTCACCTTGTGAGTGGCAAACTGCAGGGTCGACATGAATGGATACATATCCACCTTGAAGCCGTCATAAGGCAGAAACTCGTTGCTGGTCCACTCCCAGACCGAGCCGATCATCTGCCGGCAGCCAAACGGACTGTCCCCTGACGGATAATCCGACACCGGATTACGGGCCATGGACCGGCCATCCATATCCGCCCGCAATATACCTGGCACCTCATTGCCCCAGGGATACCGACGGAAAGGCTCACCGGGCTTGTTACCCAACGCCGCCACCTCCCACTCATACTCCGTCGGCAACCGCCGCCCGGCCCATGTGCAGAACGCCTCCGCTTCCCAATACGTCACATGGGTAACCGGCGCACCCGGCTCCAGCGGCAGCCACTGGTCAAACACCCGCTCCTGCCAGTGCCCTTCATGCCAGCGCCAATACAGCGGATGCCGTGGCACCGTCATCCGGGGCTCCGCAACCCTATGCACCAGCGCCACATCCACTTCAGTCTCCAGCCACTTCCGGCCCCCGAACGACCAAAGCTCCGGGCGCTTGTAGCCATCGTCCTCAACAAACGCCTGAAACTCCCGGTTACTCACCAGGGTACGACTGATCGCAAACGCCGGCAGCTCCACCTCAAAACGTTGCTTTTCAGCATCAAACGCAAAGTCTTCGGTCGCATACCGTTCAGACTCACCCGGCATCCCGATCACCCAACGCCCGGCCGGAATCTGCGCATCACCGCTCACCGGCTCGCCCGGAGCCGGCCGATCGCCCTGGTAATCCACCGACGCCGGATAACCCACCGTCTGCCGGCACCAGATCAGCGACTCGATGTGCATGTTCTGGTGGTAAATGGCGTAACGATAAAGATACAGCTCTTTGTCGGTCAGTTCCCGCCCCTTGATGCGTTCGGCAACCCGGTCGTAGATGGTGTTGAAATACTTGAGAGTGTCTTCCCGGCCCGGAAACAGATCCCGATTCCAACGATCCTTGTGATCGACATGGAAAGAGTCCCACAGGTCATCCATGGAAGGATCGTAGCTGGGCGTACCGTCCAGCAGGTTGAAGACAAAGACCTCGTAGAAGAACGCTGAGTGGCCCATTTCCCAGAGCGGCGGGTTCACACCCGGGTGGTAAGGCACATCCAGTTGCGCCTCTGACAATGTGCAGATCAACTGTTCGGTGCGAGTCCGAGCCAGTTCCAGGTCTTCCAGAAGTTGCTTCTTCTGTTTTTCAATCGCCATTAACCCGGGCTCCAGTGAATCCAGCTGCCAATGTACGGCAAGCCTCGCCGGGAAGGCCTGCCCAAAAATTTGCGGAGCCATGGATGGCGGAGCAGAAGCGCCACATGGATGTGCCGAAGGAGCGGTTTTTGGACAGGCCTTCCCGGCGGGGCGTCACGCACCTGCCAGAGTACCAAACAAAAAACCGCCGCCGGTAGTCACCGACGGCGGTTTTCAGATTATAACTACGATAGCCAGCGCCGGTTCAGCTCACTCACAGGCGGCAATCAGCAGGCTATCGCGGCGATCAGGTAGCTTTGCGCTTACGCCGCCAGTCAGCCAGATCCTCGATAAGCTTGTAGAACAAGGGCACGAAGAACAGCGCCAGGGTACTGGCCGCCAGCATGCCGCCGACCACTACCGTACCGATTTCCTGGCGGGAAACCGCACCCGCACCGGAGCTGAACGCCAGCGGCAGAGAGCCCACGATGAACGTCAGCGCCGTCATCATGATCGCCCGGAAACGCTGACGGGCTGCCGCGCTGGCTGCCTCAAACGAGCTCATGCCGGCTTTGCGGTTCTGGGCTGCGAACTCCACGATCAGGATCGCGTTCTTGGCCGCCAGGCCAATCAGCACCAGCAGGCCCACCTGGAAGTAGATGTCGTTCGGGAAGCCACGCCACAACGACGCCAGGGCCGCCCCGAACACACCAAAGGGAACAGCGGTGGCCACCGCCACCGGCAGGCCCCAGCGCTCGTACTGGGCCGCCAGGATCAGGAACACCAGCAACAAGCCCATGCCGAAGGCCAGGGTGCCGGAATCGGCAGAATCCTGCAGCTGGTAGGCCTCGCCGGTCCAGCCCAGCAGGGTGTTGCGGTCAAATTGCTCCGCCGCCACTTCCTGCAATGCCGTCAGCGCTTCACCGGTGGTGTGGCCCGGGGTCGGGTCTGCCAGCAACTTGGCCGCCGGGTACACGTTGAACCGGTTGAGGATATCCGGGCCACTGGTGCGTTCCAACTCCACCAGCGAACTCAGCGGAATCATCTCGCCATAGTTGGAGCGCACGAACACCTTGCGCAGATCATCCGGGTGGCTCCGGAACTCACCTTCGGACTGCAGGTTAACCTGCCAGTTGCGGCCCTGCAGGGTGAAGTCGTTCACGTACAGGCCGCCGAAGGTGCTCTGCATGGTGGTGAAGATCTGGTCGATGGGCACGCCGGCGGCCTGGGCTTTTTCCCGGTCGACGTTGGCTCGGTACTTCGGAATACCCGTGTCCAGGGTGACCCGCACGTTGGTCAGCTCCGGCCGGGCATTGGCGGCCTGGGTGAAGCCGTCGGCCATGGCCTTGATTTCAGCCGGGGTACGGCCACCGCGGGCCTGGATGTAACCTTCCACACCACCGGTGGTAGACAAGCCCTGAATGGGTGGCGGGGTAAAGGCAATCACGAAAGCTTCCGGCATGCCGAAGCCGATGCCCATCACCTTCTTGGCAATGTCCGCCGCCGCCTGGCCTTCGCCTTCCCGTTCAGCCCAGTCTTCCAGGGTCACAAACGCCACACCGCTGTTGGTGCGCAGGGCGCTGGAGATGATGTCAAAACCGGCGAAGGCGACCACGTCTTTCACTTCCGGCATGGCTATCATCTTCTGCACCAGCTCGTCCCGGGTCTGCTCGGTCCGGCTCAGGGAGGACGTGGGCGGCAATGAATAGGCGGTCAGCACAAAGCCCTGGTCTTCCTGGGGCACCAGCCCGGAGGGCATCGCCTTCATCAGGAAGACCGTACCGCCCAGCATGGCGGCAAACAGCAGTACGCCGACAACCGCGTGCCTTAACAGCCAGTCCACCACGGCAGAGAAGCCGGCGGTGAGCTTGTCGAAGCCGGCATCAAACCAGCGGAACACCGTCAGCTGCTTGCCCTCATGGCCCAGTAACAGGGCACACATGGCCGGAGTCAGGGTCAGCGCCACGATACCCGAGATCACCACCGACACCGCAATCGTTATCGCAAACTGCCGGTACAGCTCGCCACTCAGGCCACCCAGGAAGGCCACCGGCGCGAAGACCGCCACCAGCACCAGGGTAGACGACACCACCGCCCCGGAAACCTGGCCGATGGTAGCCACGGCGGCGTTGTAGGCCGACATGCCCTCTTCCTTCATCAGGCGCTCGGCGTTTTCCATGATGATGATGGCGTTATCCACCACCACCCCGATGGCCAGTATCAACCCGAACAGGGTCAGCAGGTTGACCGAGAAGCCCAGCGCCTGCATGCCCGCAAAGGTTCCGACAAGCGAGACCGGAATCGCAATCAGCGGGATCAGGGTCGCGTTGATATGCTGCAGGAACAGGAAGGTGACCAGTACCACCAGCAACACCGCCACAATGAAGGTATTGATCACTTCCTGGATGGAAATGTCGATAAAGCGGGTGGTGTCGTAGGGAACGTTGTATTCCAGCCCCGCCGGGAAACGGTCAGCGATTTCCTTCATCGCTTCGTCGACCGCCTCGGCGGCATCCAGGGCGTTGGCACCGGGCTGCAGGTAAACCCCCATGGGTACGGTAGCGCCACCGTTGTAGACCGCCGCAAAGTCGTAGTTCTGGGCTCCCAGCTCAATGCGGGCAACATCCTTCAGGCGCAGGGAGGCACCCTGCTCGTCACTGCGCAGGATCACTTCACCGAATTCTTCCGGGCTGGCCAGCCGGCCGGGTGCAGACACACTGAAGGTGAAGGCCTGGCCTTCCGGGGCCGGTTCGGCACCGATACGGCCGGCGGCAAACTGGGCGTTCTGGCCCCGCAGGGAGTTGGCCACATCACCGGGGGTCAGTTCGTACTGGGCCAGCTTGTCGGGCCGCAGCCAGATCCGCATGGAATAGTCCTGGGCACCAAACAACGAGGCATCACCAATACCCGGCAGGCGCACCAGCTCGTCCAGCACGTTGAGCAGGGCATAGTTGGAGATTTCCACCACATCCATGGAGTTGTCCGGAGACGACAGGGTAATCACCTGCAGGATGGAGGTAGAGCGGGCTTCCACCTTCAGGCCCTGGTCCCGCACCGACTGGGGCAGCCGTGCCAATGCCTGCTGCACCCGGTTGTTGACGTTGATGGTGGCCTGGTCCGGATCGGTGCCGATTTCAAACGACACGGTTACCCGGAAGCTGCCGGAGTCGGTGGCGCTGGATTCCAGGTAGATCATGTCGTCTACGCCGTTGATCTCCTGTTCCAGTGGGGCCACCACGGAATCGGCGATAACATCGGCACTGGCGCCGGGGAAGCGGCCGTCGACCACCACCTGGGGTGGCACCACGTTGGGGTACTGTTCCACCGGCAGGCCAAGCAGTGCCAGGGCACCACCCAGGGTAATAATAATGGAGACGACCGTCGCGAAAATCGGGCGGTCTATGAAGGTGCGTAGCATCAGTCAGCACCCTCCCCGTCTTCGGCATTGGTCACATTCACCTGTGCGCCGTCGCGGAGGTTGGTCAGGCCACTGACAATAAAGCGGTCACCGGCTTCCAGCCCTTCAAGCAAAATCTGCCGGCCCTGGGATACCGGGCCAAGCTCAACCGCCTTTGCGCGGGCCTTGCCTTCGTCGTCCACCACATACACCACCGGGCCTTGCGGGCCCTGGGCGACCGCTTTTTCCGGCACGGTGATGATGTCGTCAAACGACTGCAACTCCACCCTTACCCGGACAAACTGGCCAGGCACAACCATCTGCTCCGGGTTCGGGAACACGGCCCGGGCCGACACCGAACCGGTGCGCGGGTCGAGGGTCGAGGCGGTGAAGTCGATGCGGCCATCCAGCGGGTATTCGCTGCCGTCCGCCAGCACCAGGCGGGCGTTCACGTTCTGCTCTTCGCCGGCACTGGCCATGCCTTCACGGGCAACCCGGCGAATGGTGGCGTCGTTTTCCGGCAGCGCGAAGCGCACATGAATCGGGTCCAGCTGCACGATGGTGGTCAGCAGGGTGCCGGTATCAATCAAGCTGCCTTCCGGGAAGTCTTCCAGGCTGGTAACCCCGCTGATCGGTGCGGTCACCTCGGTATAGCCCACGTCCAGCTCGGCCTGGGTCATGCCGGCATTCGCCACGGCCATATTGGCCTGGGCCAGCTCCAGGGCAGACTGCGCCGAGTCACGGTCGCGCTCGCTAACCGCATTGCGCTCGTAAAGCGAGGAAATCCGGTTCCACTCCCGCTCGGCCTGGCGCAGGTTGGCTTCCGCTACCTGGCGCTGGGCTCGGGCACGCTGAAGCGCCGCCTCGGCCGGCTTGCGATCAATCCGGAACAGGGCATCGCCCTCACTCACCATCTGCCCTTCGTCGTACAGGCGCTGCTCCAGAATACCGCTGATCCGGGCGCGCACTTCGACTTCCCGGGCACCACGGGCACGGCCAGCGTAGTCCTGGCGCACACTGGCGTCTGTCAGTTCAGCGGTTTCCACCACCACGGCTGCCGGTGGCATGCCGCCCCCACCCTGCTGTGCCGGCTGATCGTCGTTACTGCAGCCCGCCAGCACTAACAGGGCAGACAAACCTGCAAGGATCAGCCGGTTACGGGCCAACGGTCGATGAGAGCTTTCGAAGGGCATGTGCGTTCTCCTGAACACCGGATCGGAAAAATTAAGAGCGCAATAACATACATTCATTCGTGTATGTATGTAAACTGTTCTCGTTTATACTCCTTTGCCAAACACACAGACCACCACACGAGAACCATGGCACGAAAAACAAAAGCAGAAGCGGAAGCCACCCGGGAAGCCATCATGGACTGCGCCGAGCAGGTGTTCATGGACAAGGGCGTAGCCCGCGCCTCACTGGAAGAAATCGCCCGGGCAGCCGGCGTTACCCGGGGCGCCGTTTACTGGCACTTCCGCAACAAGCAGGACATCCTTCATGCCATGCTGGAGCGAGTACGGGCACCACTGGGTGAAATGATAGACGATGCCAGCCGGGGCGGGCACAGCCTGGAGAACCTGAAAGAACTGTGTGTCGTGGCCCTGCGCAAACTGGCGGAAGATGCCCGGTACTTCCGAGTGTATTACATTCTGTTCCACCGGAATGAATCCGACCAGGCCCTGAACAAGCACCGGGAACTGGCGGATGAAGGTCTTGCCTTTGTCAGCAGTATTTTCAGTATCCCGGAAATCCGCAAACAACTGCGCCCGGGCCTCACCCCCGAGCAGGCGGCCTACCTGCTCCACACCCAGATGCTGGGCCTGTTCTTTGACTGGCTGGCGACACCGGAACGCTGGCGCCTGGCCGAAATCGCTCCGGCGCTGGTGGATACCTTCTTCAAAGGCCTGTTACAGGACTGATCAGTTCCACACCCACAGAATCATCGGCACTGCGGTGGCCGTCACCACCGCAGAGAGTGGCAAACCCAGCCGCCAGTAATCCCCGAAACGGTAACCACCCGGCTCCATGACCAGGGCATTGGACTGATGCCCGATAGGCGTCAGGAAGGCACAGGAAGTACCCACCGCAACCGCCATCAGGGCAGCATCCGGCGACAAACCAAGCTGGGCCGAGATACCGAGGGCAATAGGCGCCACCAACACCGCTGCCGCCGCATTGTTAACCACGTTAGACAGCAGCATGGAACCCACCAGGATAATCGTGAGTGCCACCCAGGGTGCCTGCCCGGCGGCCACATCCAGGATCTGGCCGGCAATGAGCGCGGCACCTCCGGTGCTTTCCAGGGCCTGCCCCACCGGGATCATTGCCGCCAGCAACACAATCACCGACCAGTCGATGGCCCGGTAGGCTTCTGAGGTGTCCAGCAAGCGGGTGAGCACCATGGCCACGGCACAGGCCACCAGGGCCACCGGTGGTGTCAGCCAGCCGGACAGGATGACGGCAATCGCTGCCAGGAACAGCCCGCCAGCCAGCCAGAGATTGCTTTGCCGCCCCAGACTCAACTCCCTTTCCGCCAGTGGCAGGCAACCCAGCTGCTGCAGGGTGCCCATCAGGGTGTCTTGGTAGCCCTGAACCAGCAGGATGTCCCCGGAACGAAAACGGATATCGGCCAGGCGCTTTTTCAGGCGATGCCCCTGCCGGGCAACCGCCACCACGTTCAAACCGTACCGCTCCCGCAGGTTCAGCCGGTTGGTGGTGCGGCCCACCAGCTGCGACGAAGGCGTAATAATGGCCTCGGTCAGGCGAACGTCACCGGTAGCAATCTGCGTTTCCGCGGACTCGCCGGCAGGTCTCGCCTTGCCAGGGTCTTCCGCCGCCTGTTCGTCCGAATCTTCGCTTTCCTCTTCCCCGACCACATTGGCGAGGGCGAGCCCGGTGAAATCCACAAACTCCTGCAGGCTTTCCGTATCCGCCTCAACCAGCAGCAGATCCCCTTCCCGCAACACGCTGTAGGTGGACGGTGCCGGAGAGGTTTTGTCACCCCGGATCAGGGCCAGTACCACCACACTCTTGTCGCCCTCTCCGGCTGTCAGCAGGTTGTGCAAGGTACTGCCGGCATAGTCGGAACCCTCAGGCACCCGCAGTTCGGTCACGTAGTCCCCCACACTGAACAGCTTGTCGCCGGCAGCAGGATCGTCCCGCTTCGGCGTCAGGCGCCAGCCAATCAGCCCGATAAACAGGATACCGGCCACAGTGATGGCCAGGCCCACCGGGGCGAAATCCACCAGGCCGAACGAACCTGCCTCCCGGTAGCTGGCAATGATGATGTTCGGCGGTGTACCAATCAGGGTGATGGCGCCACCCAGCAGTGAGCCGAACGCCAGGGGCATAAGCAGCAAGGAGGGCGACCGGCCGGATTTACGGGACATCCAGATAGCCACCGGCATCAACAGCGCAAGGGCCCCTACGTTATTGATAAACGCAGAGCACAGGGCCACCACCAACGTCAGGGTAATCACCTGCAACACGGCGTTACGGCCTACCTTGCCGAGTAGCCGTGCCACGGCATCGACCACCCCGCCGTTGACCAGCCCCTGACTGATGACCAGCACCGCCGCCACGGTAATCACCGCCGGGTGACCGAAGCCCGCAAACAACTGGTCAGACGGCACCAGCCCGGCCATAGCCACTGCCAGCAAGGCCAGCATGGACACCACATCAAAGCGCAGCCGGTTCCAGACAAACAGCCCGAGGGTGATGCCGAGCACCAGAAACACAATCCATTGGTCAGACAACATCAAATCACTGCTCCACTTCGATGTCCGTGTCGACAATATTTACAAACCGGACGGGCAGGTTAAGGGGCCATACCGGCAAGCCTCTGAAACACGGGAAGGTTCCAGAACTGGTTCGAAACCTGCTTGTAACCTGCTCGAGGATTCAGCCGCCCTGAACCCGGGCAGGCCACAGGGCCGTGGACGACTATAGCAGTTCCCGCAGCAGTACCCGAAAGATCCCCTGATCATAAAAGCCGTCGATTGTTCAGCCACTTTGCCGGAGCAAAGACCATGGAACAGAAGCGACCGCTTGTCTGGCTGTCAGCGGATTCCCGTCAGGATACAACCGGCCTGCCTGTCGAAAAACACTGGCAGGTCACTTTTGTGAACGCCGCCAGCCCACCGGTTGCCCTGCACCCCGGGTGGGTTGGCAAGCCTGTCGGCGTATGTAACCTGGCCGGGCTGTCACCGGAACAGGCAGAGGGTGTGCGGCACTGGCTGGAGCTGTTGCCGGTGCGCTGCTGGCTGGCGCTGGTTCAGCCCTCCCAGAAGGAGCAGCCCGAAATACAGCGGCTGATCCGGGATTATTGCCAGGACTACCACACCCTGCCCGCCGACTGGCCGCGCCTGAACAACAGCCTGGGCCATATGTGGGGTATGAGCCGGCTGAACCAGGCCGACAACAGCGCAGGACACCTCGGCTACCAGGACGTTGTGCTGGAAGGCCCGTCTGAAACCATCCGCCGCACCCGGAGCCTGCTGCGCCGGTTTGCCGCCACCGGTGAGCCGGTGCTGATCTACGGTGAAAGCGGAACCGGCAAAGAAGCCGCAGCGGAATTTGTTCACCGGCATTCGGATCGCCAGCACCAGCCGCTGGTCAAGGTTAACTGCGCGGCACTCCCGCCGTCGCTGACCCAGAGTGAACTGTTCGGCCATGAGCGTGGCGCTTTCACCCACGCCCTAAAGGCCCGCAAAGGCCGGATTGAAGCCGCCGATGGTGGCACCCTGGTACTGGCCGGTGCCGACGAACTGACCCCGGAACAGCAGTCCGCCATTCTCCGTTTTCTCCAGGAAGGCCAGATTGAACCCGTAGGTTCTAACCGGGTTATTACCGTTGATACACGGGTTATTGCCATCTGCAATACGCCGCTTGACCAACTGGTCCGGCAACACCAGTTCCGGGAAGACGTGTTCTACCGGCTGGGCAACCTGACCGTCACCCTGCCGCCTTTACGGCAACGGCTGGAAGACCTGCCCTACCTGGTGGACCGAATACTGGAAACCGGAGGCGGGAAAAGCTACCGGATCGGCAATGCCACGCTGATTGCCATGGCGCGGCACAGCTGGCCTGGAAACCTGCGAGAACTTCAGAACCGCCTTAGCCAGGCGATGTTGCTGGCAAGGAGCCTGCGTTTGGAGCCCGAAGACCTGGGCCTGCTGGGCGCACCGCTGGCCAGCCACCCCGACCGGCTCTCGCTGGAGGCCTACCGCGCCAAGGCCGACCAGGAAGCCATCAGCACCAGTCTTTCCCTGACGCACCAGAACATCTCGGCGGCCGCCCGGCTGCTGAAGATTTCACGGGTGTCCCTGTACCGGTTGCTGGAGAAACACCAACTTCAGCATCTGTCCAACCACAGCTCCCACCAAAACCCTGACCGGGGTAACGGAGAAGGATCATGAACACAAAACTGTCCGCTCTGGCACTCGCCGCCGCACTGATACCCCTTGCTCACGCAGAACCACCAACGCCGGAATTCACCTCTGGTGGCATCAGCAGAACCAGCCCGCAGCAACCCGCTGACTCAACAGCTAAAGCAGAGGCAGAAGCCCGGGCCCAGGATGCAGCCACGGATATCGCTTCAATCACCGCAGACCGGGGCATTGTTACCCGGCCGGGGCGGTTTACCATTGAGCCGTCATTCTCCCACGCCCACAGCAACGCGACCCGGGTCGCCATTGAGGGCTATACCGTGATTCCTGCCTTGGTGATCGGGCTGATCAACATCTCGGAAGTGCAGCGGGATATCTTCGTGGGTGCAGTCTCCCTGAAGTACGGTTTTACCAGCCGGTTTGAGGCCGGTTTTCGGGTGCCATACCTGAGCATCAACGAAGACTTGCGGGAGCGGGAGGTTTTCGACGGGACTCCGGTCGATTTTGTCCGGGAATCCTCCGGTGACGGACTCGGAGATGTCGAGCTTTCCCTGCGTTACCAGCTGAACGATGGCCTGGATGGCTGGCCCTACCTGATCGGCACCTTCCGGGCCAAGGCCCCGACCGGGGACGGCCCTTATGATGTCGAGCAGAAAGTCCTCACCGACAACAAAGGCAACCCGATTGGTTTCGAACTGGCTGAGCGCCCAACCGGCTCCGGCTTCTGGTCCGTAGAACCCGGAATATCCTTCATCTACCCGTCAGACCCTGCCGTGCTGTTCGGCAATCTGAGCTACGTGTGGACCATCGAGGAAGACCAGGGCTTCGAGAACGGCGGCACGGTCGACCCCGGCGATGTGGTGCGCTTCGGTTTCGGCATGGGCTTCGCGTTCAACGAACGCACCTCGTTCAGCCTGGGCTATGACCACTCAGTGATCCGCAAGACCACCCTGGAGTTCGGCAACGACCTGTTTGCCGCCAACTTTGACCGCATCCAGGTGGGCTCACTGGCCTTCGGACTGTCCCACCGGGTATCAGACTCCACAACCCTGAGCCTGACCGTGGCGGTGGGGGTAACAGACAGCGCGCCGAACAGTGAAATCACCCTGAAACTGCCGATCAACCTGTAAGGCAGACTCAGGGCAACAGGGGCAAGCCGGAATCCCTCGGGAACCGGTAAGCCCCGCCCAGATTGTTCAGCTCGATATTGAGGGTGCGGATGTGCTGGATGGTGGTGCTGTCCAGGCTGTTCTGCAGCACCGTCATCCAGCCGCCATTACCCACCGGGGCAGAAGTCAGCGACATCCCGGCAGCACCGGCGGCCTGAACGTTCATAACAGTTTCCATCTGTTGCATCTGTTGGGTTAACCGGTCGCTGCTCATGGCCTGGTTCAGGTCCGGAATATTCAGCCGGTTCACCACCAGGGTTTCACCGTTCACAGCCACCAGCTGTTCCAGGCCGATGGCAATCTCCAGGCCATCCAGCACGAAACCGCCACGCAGCATCGCCAGTTCGGCATCCGGCAGGGCTTGTACGGGCAGCTTCAGCTCCGCCCCTGCCGTGCCGGCAAGTATCAAGAAGGCAACCAGAAAGCACGCTTTGCGTTTCATAGCCTCACCAATCCTGTGTGCTGGGCCAGTACGGCAGGGTATGGCCCAAAGCCGGGCTTCCCAGCCCCTTGAACAACGGCGCCCGGGCCAGCCCCGGCCAGTCATTTTTTGCCAGGAAGCCCGCACGTCCCTGATCCAGGTGGCTGCGGATTACAAACGCCGAGCCATCCCAGTGTTGTTCGAACTCCGCCACGCTGTATGCTTTCAGGCCCCGGGCCGGATCGCCCACCAACACCTCTGTATCACTGATGCCCTTGATCACCACAAAGTGCCGGTAACCGCCCAGGGTCACCAACGCAATCACCGGAACCCGTACCTGCTCGCGGATACCCGCCAGCGGCATTCTGAAGCCATCGGCCTGATAGCCCTCAGCCTCCAGGTAACGCTTCATATCCAGCATCGAGAAGCCTTGCTGGCGCACCTTGTCCTGATCCGCCAGGGCCAGCATATCGGCAAACACTTCCTGCTCGGTAACCGGGCGGTCGTAGTGGAACGACAGTAAAGACGCCAGCGCCGCCGAGCCACAACTGAAATCGTATTGCTGCCGCATCACGTCAGTGAAACGCCGGTCCTGAAAACTGCTGACCGATACGGGAATATCACCACCGGTTCCGGGTACCAGAATCGTACCGGCAAAAACGGTGGACCAGAGCGCACAGCCCAAGGCACCAGCCAGCACCTTTGCCTGAATCGCCATAGCCCACCTCCGGATTACTGGTTAAGAAGAATGTTGATCTGGGTGCTGTCCTGGATCACCACCTGGTTACCGGTGTTCTGGATAACCGTGGCCACACCGCTCATGTTCTGGAACGCCTGGTCAGAAATCCGGTTATCACCGGTCAGAATATTTCCCGACAATACGTTGTCGCTGACCATGGCATTCTGCTCAGTCTCGTTCAGCTGCCACTGGATGGGGATGCCCTGCCGGCCGCTGGCCGCTTCGAGCTGTCCCGAATCCATGGGTTCAAAGCCTGCCCAGTCCTGGGCAACGGCCAGTGACGGCAATCCTGCCAGCACAAGCACCAGTACCCTTTTGATCATTCTGGCCATGACACATCTCCTGTCATGTATGGGCTGCCCGCAAGGGGCAGCCCACATGGCCTTAGTTGCCACCTGCGCTCAGGTTAGACATCACGCTCACGTTGGCCTGGGTCACACTGCCAACGCCGGCGTTCTGGGCAATGGCGCCCACACCGGTGAAGTTGGCAGATCCACCGGAGATCTCGTTGGAGGTCCGGGTATCAACGTAGGAGCCTCCACCATTGGCATCGCCATAGGTGACGTTGCTACCGGTGACCGAACCACTCAGCTCGGCGTCGTTCATGAACACTTCCATCGACAGGTTCAGCGTAGTGGTGCTGTTGTCAGAGTTGTCACTGCTGTCGCTGTTGTTGGAGTCAGTGTTGGTGGTGGAGTTGTCCGAACTGTCACTGGCGATCTTGAACGAATCATTCACGCTGGTGCTGTTGTCGGAACTATCGGAGTTGTCTGAGTTATCAGAGTTATCCGAATTGTCTGAGTTATCGGAATTATCCGAATTGTCCGAGTTGCCGCTGTCAGCAACCTTGAACGAGTCGTTCACGCTGGTGCTGTTGTCGGAGTTATCGGAGTTATCGGAGTTATCCGAGTTGTCTGAGTTATCAGAGTTGTCAGAATTATCGGAGTTGTCAGACATGTTGTTGCCGGTGTCCGCGATCTTGAACGAATCTGAGACACTGGAACTGTTGTCGGAGTTATCCGAGTTATCCGAATTATCGGAGTTATCGCTGTTATCGGAATTATCCGACATGTTGTTGCCGGTATCGGCAATCTTGAACGAGTCAGCAACACTGGAGCTGTTGTCGCTATTGTCGCTGTTATCGGAGTTATCCGAGTTGTCCGACATGTTGTTACCCGCGTCGGAAATCTTGAAGGCATCATTCAGACTGCTGCTGTTGTCTGAATTATCGGTGTTGTCAGTGGTTGTGGTTGTATTGGTGGTTGAGTTGTCGTTACCGGAATTGGTGTTTCCGGATCCCTCATCAGCATTCACGTTCGGGCTACCATCACCACCGAGGTCGGCGTATGCGCCTGCGGAAAGACCCAGGCCCAGAGCGATAGCAGCTGCCAGCAGAGTTTTTTTAGTTTTCATGATGTCATGTCCTTTTGATGGGATTGGCTTAACGGGATCCGCCCCAGTCCCTCAGGTAGTCGGGTAAGCCAAGGTCCAGATCCGTACAACGGTAAGAGCGATTACCGTGCCAACTCCAGGTCAAGCCCCATAACATACTGAATAAAAAGCCACTTTCGGCACTCAGTACAATCCCCGGATTTCCAGCCGACCTCCAACCTGTTGCAGTGCTGAAACAGCCTGTCGCCTCTGTATCACTGCAGAAAGTCTCTTGGCACCAGAAATCAGTCACATAGACCGAAACGCCGGTGTCAAAAAACAAAAACCCCGCAGGGCGCAAGCCATGCGGGGTTTTCTGTGGTCGGTGAGGGCTGCGCCCTCACCGGAACATCATGGACCGGTCGATTAACCGAACTGGTTCATGGTGTTGTCTTTACCACCGGCCTTCAGAGCCGCTTCACCAGCGAAGAACTCTTTGTGGTCATCACCGATGTTGGAACCGGCCATGTCCTGGTGCTTCACAGTAGCGATGCCCTGACGGATTTCCTGACGCTGTACACCAGCAACGTAGGCCAGCATGCCTTCGTCACCGAAGTAGCCCTTGGCCAGGTTGTCGGTAGACAGAGCCGCAGTGTGGTACGTCGGCAGAGTGATCAGGTGGTGGAATACACCTGCTTCACGGGACGCATCACGCTGGAAGTTACGGCACCACTCGTCAGCCAGCTGACCCAGCTCGGTGTTGTCGTACTCGGCGCTCATCAGATTGGCGCGGTCGTAGGCAGAAACGTCCTTGCCTTCTTCCTTCCATGCGTCGAATACCTGCTGACGGAAGTTCAGAGTCCAGTTGAAGGACGGGCTGTTGTTGTAAACCAGCTTGGCGTCGGGTACCACTTCCTTGATGCGGTTAACCATGCCAGCGATCTGACCAACGTGCGGCTTCTCGGTTTCGATCCACAGCATGTCTGCGCCGTTCTGCAGGCTGGTGATGCAGTCCAGAACAACACGGTCTTCGCCAGAACCCGGCTTGAAGCAGAACAGGCCAGAGGCCAGACGCTTCGGCTTCAGCAGCTTGCCGTTGGACTTGATCACAACGTCGCCGTTCTCGATCTGGGAAGCGTCGTCGATGTACTCGCCGTCCAGGAAGCTGTTGTACTGGTCGCCCAGGTCACCCGGCTCATTGGTAACAGCGATCTGCTTGGTCAGGCCAGCACCCAGGGAGTCAGTACGGGCAACGATAACACCGTCGTCTACACCCAGCTCCAGGAACGCCAGGCGAACCGCGTTGATCTTGGACAGGAAGTCGGCGTGCGGAACAGTTACTTTACCGTCCTGGTGGCCACACTGCTTCTCGTCAGATACCTGGTTTTCGATCTGGATACAGCAAGCACCGGCTTCGATCATCTGCTTGGCCAGCAGGTAAGTAGCTTCAGCGTTACCGAAACCAGCGTCGATGTCGGCAATGATCGGTACAACGTGAGTTTCGTGGTTGTCGATCTGCTTGATCAGCTCAGCAGCCTTGGCGCTGTCGCCAGCTTCTTCAGCTTCGTCCAGGGCGCGGAACAGGTGGTTCAGTTCCCATGCGTCAGCCTGGCGCAGGAAGGTGTACAGCTCTTCGATCAGGCCGGAAACAGCAGTC
The DNA here is from genome assembly GCF_021282325.1 of Marinobacter sp. G11. Classification (NCBI taxonomy): domain Bacteria; kingdom Pseudomonadati; phylum Pseudomonadota; class Gammaproteobacteria; order Pseudomonadales; family Marinobacteraceae; genus Marinobacter; species Marinobacter sp. G11. The sequence goes on along the minus strand of NZ_JAJSPB010000003.1, from coordinate 158,430 downwards.
TTCTCGTGCATGGACTGGTCAGGCAGCGGACCGAACTCGGAGCGCAGGGCGGCAACCATCCAGCCAGACAGGTACAGGTAACGACGCTTGGTGGTGCCGAAGTGCTTCTTGATGGAGATCATCTTCTGCTGGCCGATGAAACCGTGCCAGCAACCCAGGGACTGGGTGTACTGGGAAGAGTCAGCATCGTACGCAGCCATGTCTTCACGCATGATCTTGGCGGTGTACTTGGCGATGTCCAGACCAGTCTTGAATTTGTTCTGGGCGCGCATGCGGGCAGCGTGCTTCGGGTTGATGGCGTTCCAGGTCGGGTTCTGCTTCAGGATGGAAGCGATTTGGTCGACGTCTTGTGCGTAGGGCATGATCTCTATCCTTTCTACGTTTATGTTCAAAAGGTTCGGAACGCTGCGGCCAGCAGCTTCCGAGGCCAACCACCTGTCTGACAAACCCGGCAGGTGATGACGTTGGGCGTAACTTTAGTGCTTTCGAATTTATAATTGAAATTTATATGGTGTATTTTCGGCATTTTTTCTGTGAATACCCATCAGCAGGTCTAAATGCCTGAAAAATACCCCCTGCACGCGGGCTGAACTCTTTGATTGCCCCCAGCATATCCCATGTTAGGATTAACCGGGCTGACCTGGATCAGCCACAGCGTCCACCTGGCACCTACAAGGGCTCTCCGTGTTTTATATCCGGTCCTTTTTGCATTCGTTGTTACACGCTCTGAAAAATCTGTTACCCATCGTCGTGGTGGTCGGTTTCTTCCAGCTGGTTATTCTGCAGCAGGTGCCGGATGACCTCGGCAGCATGGCCATCGGCCTGTTAATTGTTGCCGTGGGCGTGGCATTGTTCTTACAGGGACTGGAGCTGAGCATTTTCCCGGTGGGCAAAAGCCTGTCGAACCAGTTCGCCCGCAAGGGCTCCCTGGCCATACTGCTATCGTTCGGCTTTGCCATGGGATTTTCAGCGGTTATTGCCGAGCCCGCGCTGATTGCAGTGGCAGAGCAGGCCCAGACCATCAGTGAGGGGCGAATTGACGGCCTCACCCTGAGGATACTGGTGGCTGTCTCTGTGGGGTTCGTCGTTGCCCTGGGGGTTTTCCGCACCATTTTCGGCTACCCGCTGCACTGGTTCATGATCACCGGCTACGTCATCGTGGTGATTGTTACCTGGTTTGCGCCGGAGGAAATTGTCGGGCTGGCCTATGACTCCGGCGGGGTGACAACCAATGTGGTGACGGTGCCCCTGATCGCCGCTCTCGGCATCGGCCTGGCGGCCTCGATCCGGGGCCGGAACCCGTTGATTGATGGCTTTGGCCTGGTGGCACTGTCCGTCATGGTGCCCATGATCACCGTGCAGGTGTACGGCATGGTGGTTTACTCCGGCGGCACCGGGGCCGCAGCCATGGAGGCCATCACAGCGCAGGTTACGGAAGCCCCGGCGAAGTCCGGCATAATTGCGGCCCTGCTCGACCTGGCCGGCATGTTGAGGGATGTGCTGCCGATCATCATCACCGTTCTGTTCTTCCAGTACCTGGTGTTACGCCGGAAGCTGAGCAATCCGAAGAAGATTGCCTTCGGCTTTGCGCTGGTGATCCTCGGCCTGTATGCCTTTGTTGTCGGCCTGAAACTGGGCTTGTTCCCCATCGGCACCAGCATGGCCGAGCAACTGATGGCCATGGACAGCTATGCGCCCGTGTACCTTTTCGCCCTGATGATCGGGTTTGCCACAACCATGGCAGAACCGGCACTGATCGCCATCGGCAAGCAGGCGGAAGAAGCCGCCGCGGGTGCCCTCAACGGCAATGCCATTCGCCTGTTGGTAGCTGTGGGGGTGGCCGTTGGCATCACCATTGGTGTGCACCGGATCATTACCGGAGATTCCATTCACTATTACATTATGGGCGGCTATATTCTGGTGATTCTGCTCACCCTGCTCGCCCCCCGATACATCGTGGCACTGGCCTATGACCTTGGCGGCGTGACCACCTCGGAAGTCACGGTACCGCTGGTAACGGCCCTGGGGATTGGACTGGCCAGCAGCATAGAAGGCCGTAATGTCCTGATCGACGGTTTTGGCCTGATTGCCTTTGCCTCGATCTTCCCGATCGTTACTGTGATGACCTATGCCATCGTGTCCCAATACCGATCTGAACGCAGGAAGGAAACCCAATGAAGTTCTCTGCACTGGTAGCAATTGTCCCTGAAGACCTGGAACAGGACTGCATCGATGCAGCCCGCGAACTCGGCGCCGGCGGCATTACCGTCATGACCGGCCGCGGCATCAGCAACACCGCCAAGAAGACGTTCTTCGGCCTGACCTACGACGGCAGCCAGAGCGTGCTCCTGATGGTGCTGGAAAAAGGCCTGTCGCTGGAGATTCTCAAAGCCCTGCAGAAGGTGATCATGCCGGACCCGGCAGACTCCCAGGGCCTGATCTTTACCGTTCCGCTGGAGCACCTGGGTGGCATCGACATGGCCCAGGTGGAAAAATTCGAACAACACCTGAAAGACTCAATCTGATCGGAGAGCGCTCATGAAACTGGTCAAAGATGTGATGGTCAAAGACATCATCAAGATCTCGCCCTTCGCAACCCTGCGGGAGGCACTGACGCTGATGAAGCACCACAACGTGAAATCCCTCGTGGTCGAGCGCCAGAGCGAACACGATGCCTGGGGGCTGATCACCTATACCAACGTACTCAAATCGGTGATTGCAGAGGATGGCGATATCGATCTGCTGAATGTCTACGATGTCTGCGCCAGACCGGTGATCAGCGTGGGCGAAAACCTCGCCCTCAAGCACGCCGCCACCCTGATGTCCGATTACCGGGTCAAGCGACTGCTGGTACTGAAAGACAACGAAATGTGCGGCTTTGTAGTGATGGACGACATCATGGCTGCCCTTCTCGATACCATCGACTGAACCGGGCCAACCTCAGGTCTTGCACATCACCAGCAACTGGTCGCCCTCCTGCAGGTCCAGGTACTGTTTACGGGGCGGATTCATGACCAGGTGGCGCCCACGCTCATCGGCCCGGGCCCTGAATACACCCAGCGCAATCTCGCCCCGGGCCGCGACTGTTTTCTCCAGTAACTGGAAGGTCGCGCTGGCCGGCAGCGGGTAGTCGTGGGGATCACGGAACTGGATCTCGGCGCCGCCGGCCGTGAACAGCTCGTCGAGCACCACCCGCAATTCCCTTCGTAAAGCCACCTGGGCCAGGACGTGGCTCAGAATCATCGGGCTGATCAGCATTTCACTTTGATGGCCATACAACAGGTGGCGGTTGTCCGGATCACTCAGCTCCATAATAACCTGGGGCCGGCGGGTGGATTCCGACAGAATATCTTCCAGTTGCAGGTAACCCACCATGGCACGGGCATCGGCCTCTTCCCCGGAGCCTATCCGGTCGCTGCTCAGCAACATCACGGTGTCGTAACTGGCCGGCGCCAGCTTGCGCAGGTCTTCTTCCACCATGTAATCGGCTTCCAGTAGGCGGCCATTGATCCGTTCAAGGTCCACGCCATAGCGGGACATCTCACGCTGACGCTCTTCCAGCGGTGTTGCCGATACCATGTCCAGCTGGAACTGTCGCCCGGCGTAGCTGCCAAACTCCGCCGCCAGGCTCGGCACCCGTCGGTTCCAGCCGAGAACCAGCACCCGGTGAGGCCCCTGCTGGCGGCTTGGCTGCACAGAGCCGCTGATGCGTTCCACTGCCGCCAGGGAGTCCACCTTGGCATCCGGCCCCGTGTGTTCATAGTCGCTGGCCATCAGCACTACCCGGTCTTCATTCCGGATCACCGTATCTGACGGCGCCAGCAGATTAACCTGCCAGCCTTTGGCTGCCGGCTGCAGCAAGCCCAGCACGACGGCATGGGGCCGCTGCGTTGCCAGCTCGCTCAGGGTCAGGCCCTCGGCGGTTTCGCCTCCCCGCACAAAGATCTCGTTGCCTTCACCGGCGGTCAGCAATTCGTTGTAGACCTCGGACAGGTTCGGGTGCAGTACGTTCTGTACCATCAGGCGGCTGATGGTGGCATCGCCGGCCACCACCTCGACCGAGCCGGGATAGGCCCGCTCGACCACCGGGAGCTTTCGCATGTCCTGGATTTCTGCCACCACAAACGGCAACGGAGAACTGAAATGGCGGGCCTGGGCGGCGATAGACAACAGGGCTTTGACGGTTTCGATATCGGAGGTCACCAGGCTGCCGGCATCATGGCCCTGGCTGGGCACAATCACTGCCGCAGCGTCCAGGCAGGCGACCCGGTGCAGGGCTTCGGGCTGAATAGCCGAGCCGCTTCGCAGGATCACTTCCCTGGCCCGGCGGCCCACGCCCGGCTCGTTGATCAGTTCATGCAGCTGTTCGGCACTGGCTTCTTCCGCCAGCACCACCAGCCGAAGTTTCTGGGTATCGTGCTTTTCCAGAAAACGTTGCATACGGCCGGATGAACCAAACAACTCAGCCACCAGCGGCGGGGTCTGGGCTGTCCAGCCCAGCACCACCACATGGTTTTTCAGGGTAACCGGGGTCAGGCCCCGCTCCAGGTCTTCCATCTTGGCAATCAGCCAGCGGGTGAGGATGGCCACCAGGGTGCCCATAAACACCACATAGCCGGAGATGGTCAGCAGGGTAGACACAATGCGCTGCCAGGTGCCGACATCGTCCCCCAGGTAGCCGGGGTCGGTCAGGCGAAGGAAGGCCCACCAGACTGCGGAGCCGGTATCCTTGAACTCACCGGCCGGCGGCAACACCACCAGCAGGCCGCCAATCAGCGAAATCAGGCCGATAAAACCGCCCACCACCAGTAACTGGAAGCCGGCACCTTTGACCAGCTGGCGCTCAACAACAAACTTGATTCGATCAACAATCCGGAACGGAAGCATGGCTGCCCCTTGCATCAACTATGCGGGGCAGTTTATCGCAGTTTTCAGGCTTCGCCAGAAACAACGCCATTCAGGGCCACTTCCAGTGTGGGATAAAAGCGGCTGATACCGGGCTCCGGCTTTACGCCAGCCCTCGCCAGCGTGCGCAAAGGCTGGAACTGCAAGTCCGCAATCACTATTTCCGTGCCGGTATTCCGGCAGCTGGAAATCAGCTTGTTCAGGGCCGACAAACCGCCCGCATCCAGTATGGTGACACCGTCCATATACAGCACCAGGCCCCTGGCCTGCCGGGACAGGCCTGCCAGCTCGCCAAACACCCGGTCTGCCGCCGCAAAGAACAGCGGGCCGTTGATCTTGAACACCTGCCAGCCCTCGGGCAGCTCCGCCTGTACGATGCGCTTGTTACCGGTAATATCGGTCACCTTGGTCATCTGCGCCATTTCCCGCATGAACAGCACCGCCGCCAGCAACACCCCGGTGGTGATAGCAATTACCATATCCAGCGCCACGGTCAGGCCGAAGCAGGTCAGGAACACCAGGATATCGCTGCGGGGCGCGGTTTTCAGAAGGTGAACCGCCTTCGGTGCTTCACTCATGTTCCAGGCCACCATCACCAGCAACGCGGCCATGGCGGGCATGGGCAGGTAGGCCAGGATGCCGGCCAGCGACACCAGCGCCAGCAACACCACCACGGCATGGATCATCGCAGACACCGGCGATTCTGCGCCGGCCCGGTAGTTGGCAGCGGAGCGGGCAATGGCGGCAGTGGCGGTAATGCCACCAAAGAACGGCACCAAAATGTTACCGATGCCCTGCCCCATTAATTCGCTGTTGGCGCTGTGGCGCTTGCCCGTCATGCCATCAAGCACCACGGCGCACAGCAGGGATTCGATGGCGCCCAGCATAGCAATGGCAAAGGCCGCCGGGATCAGCTCCCGGAACAGTTCCCAGCTCAGCCCTATCGGCTCACCGGCTGCCCCCGCCTGCTGCCAGGGCCAGGCAAAGTCCGGCAGGAACGGCGGAATACCGGCACCGGTGCTGCCATCCGGCAGCAGATAGCTGAAACGGGAGCCGATGGTTTCAACGGCAGCCCCCTGGCTGTTCATCCATAACGCCAGCAGGCTACCCACCACCACCGCCGGCAGGTGCGGTGGCACAGGGGTTTTCAGACGGGGCCAGAGCAGCATGACCGCCAGCGTAGCCAGCGCCACCAGGGTGCTCATGGCATCCAGCGCCGGTAATTGCTGGCCCAGCACCGCCAGTTTGTCCCAGTAATGTTCCGGCATGGTCTCGACTGGCAAACCGAAAAAGTCCTTCACCTGCAGGGTGGCAATCACCACGGCAATACCCGCGGTAAAGCCCAAAGTGACGGACTCGGGTATATACTCGATAAAGCGCCCGAGACGCATCAGCGCCATAATCACCAGCAACACCCCGGACATCAGGGTGGCCAACAACAAGCCACCCAGGCCGTAGCTCTGGGCAATCGGGTAGAGAATAACCACAAAGGCCGCGGTCGGGCCGGAGATACTGAACCGGCTGCCGCCGAACAGGGCGATCACAAAGCCGGCAATAAAGGCCGTGTACAGCCCGTACTGGGGCGCAACGCCACTGGCAATGGCCAGAGCCATGGCCAGCGGAATGGCGATGATGCCGACCGTGATGCCGGCCATCGCATCTTTCAGGAAACGGCCACCGGTGTAGCGCTCGTCAATACAGGCCTCACGGACAGCGTGGGCGAATCTGAGCGAAAAAAGATGAGCACGGTGAGACATGGCTGGCGGCTCCTGGTTGCTAACGAGACCTTATCATTATATGCTCATTATGATTACATTCAATGTTAACCTGATTAACATAGCATGAGCGTTGATACCTATGCCCAAGGAAAACCGAACCGCACGCCTCACCCTGCTGATTGACCCGGAAAAGAAAAAGGTCTTTGAAGCCCTGTGCAAAGAGGAAGATGTCACGCCGTCCCAGAAGGTCCGGCAGTTTATCCGGGAATATGTAGAAGCCCGGCTGGGCCCGGACTGGCGCGAAGACTCCCGCCAGAAAACCGACTGAGCGGCGAAGCGTATAAGCTCCTATGAAACCTTTATTCGCCAGCCTCCTGTTAACACTCGCCACCGTCACCGGGTGCGCCGCTGTGCCGGCGGACAACATCCCGGCACGGCCCACCAGTCAGTACGATGCGGTGGTTTTGGCAGCGAAGACCGGCACCCCGCTTACCGTCCAGGAACTGGCCCGCCAGCTGGCCGATACCGATATCGTAGTGATCGGCGAGTACCACGGCCACCACGCTTCCCACCTACTCCAGGCCCGGCTGCAACAAGCCCTGTACCGGCAAAACCCCGCCCAGATCCTGAGCATGGAACAGTTCAACCTGGACCACCAGGCTGCCGTGGATGCCTACCTGGCCGGCACAACCGGCGAAACCGAAATGCTGGAAGACGCCAACGCCTGGGACAACTACAAGGCCTCCTACCGGCCGCTGGTGGAATTTGCGCGCCAGCATCAGCTACCGGTGATCGCCGCCAACGCACCGGCGGATACGGTTCGCTGTGTCGGCCGGGAGGGTAAGGCTTACCTGGACAGGTTGCCGGAAGCGCAGCGCTCAGCCCTGCCGCAGCAGGCCTTCCTGGACACCCCGGAATATCGGGACAAGTTCATAGACGCCATCAGCGGCAGCCATGGTACGGAACAGGCTGAACTCTCCGGGCGCATGCTCAACACCTACCAGGCCCAACTGCTCCGGGATAACACCATGGCGCACCGGATGGTGGAAGCGCTCCGCAACCGGCCCGGGCATCAACTGGTGCATACCAGCGGCACCTTCCACAGCGAGCAGCGCCTTGGTACCGTGGCGGTGCTGGAACAACGGGCTCCGGAACTGGATATCACGGTGATCTCACCAGTCGAATGGCCGGCCACTGAAGCAGACATGCCGCTGGCAAAGCACCGCCACAAAGGCGACTATCTGTACTTTATCCAGCCCATGCCCCGGGAATTCCGAGACCCGGAACGGGAGCGAGAGGCCATGCAGGCCCGGTTCGGCCAGCGCACCACGACCAACTGTGATTAATCACAAGGAGTAAGCATGAAAGTTGTCTCTGCCCTGATCATCGGCCTGTGTGCCATTTTTGCCGCGTCTCTGCTCAGCGAAGGACTGATGGGGCTGCGCACGGCCGACCGCTACGTGACGGTCAAGGGCGTGGCGGAACGCGAGGTGCAGGCAGACCTTGCATTGTGGCCAATCCGCTTTGTCGCCACCGGCAGCACGCTGGACGAAGCCCAGAACAAAACCCGCAGCAGTCGCGAAGCCATCATGGCCTTTCTGAAACTGCAGGCGATTGAGGAGTCGTCGGTTGAACTGCAGCGGCTGGATGTTACCGATACCCGCGCCAATCCATACTCCGGCAACAACAACGAGCAGCAGTACATCATCAACCAGACCCTGATGGTGCGCAGCACCGACATAGACCGTATCCGCCAGGCGGCACAGAACGTGAGCGAACTGGTGGATTCCGGTGTGGTGCTGTCGTCGGACTACGGCCCCGGCGGCCCCACCTATTTGTTCAGTGGCCTGAACGATATCAAGCCGCAAATGATCGCCGAAGCCACCGCTGCCGCCCGGGAATCCGCCCAGCAATTTGCCCGGGATGCCGATGCCGAGCTCGGCGGCCTGCGACGGGCCAATCAGGGGATTTTCCAGATCCTCGCCCGGGACCAGGCCCCGGGGGTTTCGGAACAACAGCAGCCGTTAAAAACCGTGCGTGTAGTCTCTACCTTCGACTACTACCTGGAGTAACCGGGTTACTGGGTGGCCACCATTTCGTCGGTAACCTGGTAATCCCCGGCCAGCCAACGCAGAATTTCGTGGGCAGCCGGGTGATCAAAGGCATCGTAGGTGTGCATCAGCGCCTGTTTTTTCTCATCGCTGATACGCCCCAGCCCGGTATCCTGCAGCACCAGCAAGTCTCTGTGCAGCTGTTCCGCCAGCTCCAGCCCCAATACCTCCCTTGCCGCATGCAAAAACGCCTGGCCATACTGGTAATCCGGCCCCTGGCGATAGGATTCCGCCAGGGTAATGGCCGGAATACTGGTGAGCACCGGTTGCAGCGCAGGGTTGATGGCGTGGCCTGAAAGATAGGCTGCGTTGCCCGCAGGGCGGCCGGTAAATCCGCGCAGGTGCAGGTGCCGGGACATGCGGTCACCGTCGTTTACCGGATAGTTATCCCAGAGCAGCGGCTTGCGGCCCAGCAACTTGCTGATACGTTTGAGGTGGCCCGGTGAAATCTCCCGGGAGCAGACTTCCTCCCCGGTCCAGAAAATCCGCACATCGCGGTCCAGCTCCGCACCCAGGGTTTCCAGATAATCCGCCGGCCGCTGGCCAAACACACGGTCCAGCACCGGGTCATCGGAATAGTAGGTTGGGCACACGCTGATTTTTGCAGCCGCGGTATGTTCCTGCACCCATTTGATAATGCCGGCCTGGGTTCGGGCCAGTTCCGGGGTATCCGGGTGCATATCGTCGAACAGGATGGCCAGCTCCTGAATACCCAGGCGATCCAGCATTTTCAGTTTTTTCGCCAGGGCATCCCGGGCGATGTCATCGAAGTTATTGAAAACCTCGAACGGGCTCAGCCCTACGCCGAAACGCACCCCTTCGCGCCGGCAGAATCCGGCAAAATCCGCCAACGCCTCGGCCTGTTCCGGCGGATGCGGCTCCTGCCAGCGCCGGCGCAAGTATGGATCGGCCTTGGGCGCGTACAGGTAGAAACCATAGCCATGGGTGGTCAGGGCATTAACCAGCTGGCGCCGCTCGCCCCAGCTCCAGACCGGGCCATAAAATCCTTCGATAATACCCAGCTCTACCGTCATCTCACTCGCTCCCTGACCAAGGTTTCCTATCATCATATACCCTACCCGGGCACAGGTCAGGCCCGGATGAACACTCCGGCGTTACGATGGTTTCGAAAGCGCATCAAACAACGTAGTGCGCCAGCGCAGCCACAACCACAGCGCCCAGCTCCGCCGCCACAATAAAACCCGGATACAACAGGCAAGACACCCACAACAGTCTGCGGTTGACCGGCCTTTGCGCCGGCCGGACAACAACCGGCCGGGCGGGAAACGCCAGCACCGTGGCCAGGAGCAAGACCAACGTCAACAGCCCCACCAGGGGCAGCATGGCCGCCATAAATTCACCAAACCCGATGCCCCGGGTCTGCCAGATGAAGAGGTTCTGGGGATTACCGATGGGCGTCAGAGCCGACCCGACATTCACAGCCAGGGCCTGGAAAATCACCAGCCGGCCCAGCGGAACCGGCACCACCGCGGCCAGGGCAACAGTCAGGGGCACCACGATAAACAGGGCCACATCGTTGGTCACTACCGCAGCCAACAGCCAGGAAAAAACCACCAGCGCCAGTGCCAATGAACGCTCCGTGCGAAACCGGCCCATCAGCCAAACACCACAACGGGCCAGGGCACCACTGTCTTCAAGCCCACGGCTCAGCACCAGAAAACCGGTGAGCGCCGCCAGGGTTTGCCAGTGCACCAGCCCGGCAAGCTCACTCAAAGAGGGTGACACCGCCCACAGCAAGGGCACCAGCCCAACCACCAGTGCCAGCAGCAGGTAATCCTCGGTCAGCCGGGACAGGAAGAAACAGAAGGGATTGCTACGACTCATCAGGCTTATGATCCCGATCAACAGGCAAAGGGCATGGCAGGCAGAGAATATTGTCTAGACTTACAGACAAACCGACATTTCAACAGCCATTCTGACCGGAGATATGCCGTATGGAAATCAAAACCTTCGCAGACCTGATCGACTGGACCCGGCAACTGCACGCCCACCTGGCCCGCTGCCTGCACGAATCGGCCGGCCAGCATAAAGACGAGCGGGCCAGCGCCCTGCTGGATTACATCAGCAGCCACGAGACCCTGCTGGAAAAGGCGGTGGCCGAGTATGAAAACCAGGCCGATCCGAAAGCCATGCAAACCCGGCTTTACGATTACGGGGTGCACAAGCCCATCGAAAAAAACCGGACCTGCAGTACCGATTACTCCGCGCTGGACTTCGCCGGTATTGCCCGTGAGATCTTTGATTTTCATGATCAGGTCATGGCGCTCTACGACAGCCTGATCGGCAAGGCAGAGATTCCCGAAGCCAAGTCTCTGCTGGAAGACCTGAAATCGCTGGAAGAACATGAAGCCATGCGCCTGGCCAGCCAGATCGGCCGGATGAACGATTTGTGAAAACCGTTCGTATAGCTCCGAGGCCTTAGACATATGTCTTAATTCGAGCAGCTGCATAGCACAACCATTGTGTTTGTGAACTAGACTGCAAGAACAAGCCGGTCACCCAAAAAGCGGCTGGCTCTGAGCCAAAGACAATTACAACAACATCAGAGGTTAGAAGAGCAATGAAGATCCGTTCTGTTCTATCTGCGGCTGTACTGGCTGTGGCAACGACATTTGCCGCCACACAGGCGCTGGCACAAGACAAATTCACCCTGAAACTGGCCGAAACCTGGGGCCCCAACTTTCCCATTTTCGGTGACACAACCAAGCGTTTTGCCGAAACCGTCGAGAAAATGTCTGACGGCCGGCTGACCATCCGCATCGACTCCGCCAACAAGCACAAAGCGCCGCTGGGCGTGTTCGATATGGTCAAGGCAGGCCAGTACGACATGGGCCACTCTGCCTCCTACTACTGGAAAGGCAAGGTTCCGGAAACCCTGTTCTTCACCAGCATGCCGTTCGGCATGAACGCCATGGAACAGTACGCCTGGTTCTACCACGGCGGCGGCATGGAGCTGATGCAGGAAGTGTATGAGCCCCACAACATGCTGTCGTTCCCCGGCGGCAACACCGGTGTGCAGATGGGCGGCTGGTTCCGCAAGGAAATCAAGTCGCTGGAAGACCTGCAAGGTCTGAAAATGCGCATCCCGGGCTTTGCTGGCGAAGTCTTCGCCGAGGTGGGTGTTAACCCCACCAACATCGCCCCGGGCGAGCTGTATACAGCCCTTGAGCGCAACACCATTGATGCCGTTGAGTGGGTAGGTCCGGCCCTGGATCTGCGTCTTGGCTTCCAGCAGATCGCCGATTACTACTACACCGGTTGGCACGAGCCGGCCACCGAGCTGCAGTTCCTGGTCAACAAGCGTGTATGGGAACGCCTGCCGGCAGACCTGCAGGAAATCATGCGGGTAGCCATGCGCACCGCCTCCTACGACATGCTGGTACATTCCCAGCATGAAAACGCCAAGGCCTGGGCCAACATCAAGCAAGACTACCCGAACGTACAGATCAAACAGTTCCCGGAAGACATCTTCCAGGCCATGTACGATGCCAACAAAAAACTGCTGACAGAAGCGGCGGAAGACAGTGCAATCGCCAAGAAGATCATTGATTCCCAGCTGAGCTACCAGGAGCAGAGCCGGGCTTACACGGATATTTCCGAAAGGGCCTATCTCAACACCATGGCGGAAGTCGAGTAAACTGGGCGCCATGCAGCAACAGAGCCGGGATCGCTCTTGGAGAGGTCCCGGCTTTTTGCTTTCTAATCAGAACAGAAAATCCGCTCTGCGGAGGACGATGTACAGATGCGCTGGATAATAAAACTGGACGAGGGCCTGGCCTGGGTCTCGAAAGTGTGTGGCTGGGTGGCGTGCATTGCCATGATCCTGATGGCCGCCAACGTGTTCTACGACGTGCTCACAAGGTATGTGTTTAACGACGTCTCCATCGCCATGCAGGAAATGGAATGGCACCTGTATTCGGTGGTGTTCCTGCTGGGCATTCCCTATGCCCTGCGCACAGACAGCCACGTTCGGGTAGACGTGTTCTACACCAACTGGAGCCAGAAGCGCAAAGCCTGGGTTAACCTGGTTGGCGCCCTGATTTTTGTAATCCCCTTCGCCTACCTGATCGGCTTCTACGGTTATAGCTTTGCCCAGGACGCCTACCAGATGGGTGAAGGCAGCGGCGACCCGGGCGGCTTGCCACACCGCTGGATTATCAAGGCCGTGATTCCTTTCTCTGCCGTGTTTATGGCGACCGCCGGCCTGAACATGGCCACCTACGCCCTGAGGGTGATGGCAGGTGATAAAGAATACGAAGGCGAGCACAGTGCGGGAGGTCTGGCATGATCGGCATGATTATGTTCGGCGTGGCACTGGTCATGCTGATGCTGGGTTTCCCGGTGGCTTTCACCTTCGGTGGCGTGGCGCTGTTCTTTGGCATCTTCGCTGAAGGCATGGATCTGTTCGCGTTCATGCCCTACCGCATCATGAGTGTGATGCAGAACACCGTCTTGATGGCCGTGCCGCTGTTTATCTTCATGGGCGTGGTGCTGCAGCGCACCAGGCTGGCCGAGCAGCTGCTCACGTCCATGGGCCGGCTGTTTGGCGGCCTGCCGGGCGGCCTGGCTATCTCCACCATCCTGGTGGGCGCATTGCTGGCTGCGTCCACCGGTGTGGTCGGCGCCAGTGTGGTGGCCATGGGCCTGATCTCCCTGCCGGTGATGCTGGCCCATAACTACGACAAGCGCCTGGCCACCGGTACTATCTGTGCGTCCGGCACCCTGGGCCAGATTGTGCCGCCGTCCATTATCCTGATCATTCTGGGGGATGTGCTGGGCCTGCCGGTGGGCGACCTGTTCAAGGCCGCAGTGATGCCCGGCATCGTTCTGATCGGCCTGTACATTATCTACATCCTGGTGATCACCCGCCTCAAGCCCCAGACAGCGCCGGCCATGCCGCCGGATGACAGCATCAGCCGTGGCAAGGAAATACGCGATGCGTTGCTCGCGATTATCCCGCCGCTGGCACTGATTGTGGTGGTGCTTGGCTCGATCTTTACCGGCATTGCCACCCCCACCGAATCGTCCGCACTGGGTGGTGTGGGTGCGGTGGTCCTGGCCATCATCTATCGCCAGTTCTCGTTCAAGATGGTGTGGGATGCGGCCAAGGATACCGTCAGCGTAACCGCCATGGTGTTCGCCATCCTGATCGGTGCCACCGCCTTCTCCATGGTGTTCAGCTACACCGGCGGCGACTACCTTCTGGAAGAATGGCTGCTGATGCTGCCGGGCGAACAGTGGGGCTTCATCATCCTGGCCATGCTGGTGATCCTGGTTCTGGGCTTCTTTATCGACTTCGTGGAGATTTCGTTCATCATCGTGCCGATCCTGGCGCCGGTGGCGGAAGCGCTGGGCATCAACATGCTGTGGTTTGCCATTCTGGTGGCCATGAACCTGCAAACCAGTTTCCTGACACCACCCTTCGGGTTCTCACTGTTCTACCTGAAAGGGGTGGCACCACCGAATGTCCGAACGATCGATATCTACAAAGGCATTGTGCCATTCATACTGATCCAGATTCTGGTGCTGGCGCTGATCGTCATCTTCCCGGAATGGTTTGGCATGAGCGCTACTTACTAAGACTTGTACCTTCCGGGATCGGGCACCCGCCCGATCCCGCTTTTCTCCCTGCTTTGCCCTCCGTTTTCGCCAATACCTGACAAATCCTGATCATTTTCTATACTGAATCAGAAACGCGACTCTCAGCCTGATTTCGGGACCGCACAGGAGTACAGAGAACAAAGGGAGAGCCTGCCGTGACACAGAACACCGCCCGCAAACCGGAATATAGCGGAAGCGACCCAAGAGCCCAGGGCCATGTGCTGACCCTGCCCCTGGAGAACAGCCAGACCGACCGGGAACCCCACAGCTACGAGCGCTGGCTGGTGGCCAAGCTGATGCGTATGGCCGGTTCGCCACCGGTGCGCTTCCGCCTGTGGAACGGCGAGACCACCGAACCGGAGCAGCAACCCGCCCGGTTCACCCTGAGCCTGGCCGACCCCAAAGCCCTGTATTCACTGGTGGCCAATCCCAACCTGGCGTTCGGAGACCTGTACAGCGCCGGCCGGCTGGAAGTAGACGGCGACCTGCCGGATCTTATGGAGGCCATGTACCGGGCGGTTCATGCGGCCCGGCAGAAGTGGCCGAAATGGCTGGATGCACTTTGGCGCAACCACAACCCCCGGCCTACCGGGATTTCCGAAGCCAGGGAAAACATCCACCACCACTACGACCTGGGCAACGAGTTCTACCAGCTGTGGCTGGATAGTGCGGAAATGCAGTACACCTGCGCCTATTACGAGCAGGCAGACAAGACCCTGGAACAGGCCCAACTGGCCAAGCTGGAACATGTGTGCCGCAAACTGCGCCTGAAACCGGGCATGACCGTGGTGGAAGCCGGTTGCGGCTGGGGCGGCCTGGCCCGTTATATGGCTCGCAACTACGGGGTAACCGTGCATGCCTACAACATTTCCCGGGAGCAGCTGGCCTATGCCCGGGCCGAAGCAGAGCGGCAGGGCCTGGATAACCTGGTCACCTATGTGGAAGACGACTACCGCAACATTGAAGGCCAGTACGATGCGTTCGTCTCCATCGGCATGCTGGAGCATGTGGGCAAGGACAACTACCCCGCCCTGTCGGAACTGATCAAACACTCCCTCAAACCCGATGGCATCGCCCTGCTGCACAGTATCGGGCGCAACCGGCCGATGCTGATGAACGCCTGGATCGAGAAACGGATTTTCCCCGGCGCCTACCCGCCCAGCATTGGCGAGTTCATGGAGCTCTGCGAACACAGCGATTTCTCGGTACTGGATGTGGAGAACCTGCGCCTGCACTACGCCCAGACCCTGAGCCACTGGATGGACAATTTCACCGCCAACCAGGACAAGGTAACGGAGATGTACGACGAGCACTTCACCCGGGCATGGCGGCTGTACCTGGCCGGCTCCATTGCAGCCTTCCGGGCCGGCTCATTGCAGCTGTTCCAGGTGGTATTCACCCACGGCGATAACAATCAGCTGCCCCGGAGCCGGCAGGATCTTTATACCTTCCCAGCCACACCGGAGGGCATTTGATGGATTACTACGATGTGATCATTGTCGGCGCCGGACCCGCCGGCTCTACCCTGGCCCGGGCGCTGGAGGGCGCGGGCAAGCAGGTGCTGATTATCGACAAGGCCGAATTCCCCCGGGATAAAACCTGCGCAGGCTGGGTAACCCCCGCGGTACTGGCAAGCCTGGATATTGATGCCAACGAGTATGGCAATGGCCGCACCCTGCAACCCATTCGCCGCTTCCGCATCGGCATGATGGGCCAGGACGCGGTGGAGAACAACCACGGTGAAGTGGTCAGTTACGGCATCCGCCGCTGCGAGTTTGATGACTACCTGCTTGGCCGGGTGTCCTGCACCAAACAGCTGGGTACGCCGGTAAAATCCATTACCCGTGACAACGGCAACTGGGTAATCAACGAACAATGGCAGGCGCCGTTACTGGTGGGCGCCGGCGGTCACTTCTGCCCGGTAGCCCGGCAGCTGGGCAACGGCCCCGGCAAGCATGAAACCGTGGTTGCGGCCAAGGAAGTAGAGTTCGAGATGACTCCGGAACAGGCCCGCTCTTGCGAAGCCCGGGGCGATACCCCCGAACTCTGGTTCTGCCGCGATCTCAAGGGCTATGCCTGGGTGTTCCGAAAAGGCAGCTACCTGAACATTGGCCTGGGCCGGGAAGACAACCACCGGCTGACGGATCACCTGGAAGCCTTTGTAGAAGATATGAAACAGGCCGGCCGCATTCCCGCCGACCTGCCCGGCCGGTTCAAGGGTCACGCCTATCTGCTGTATGCCCACGCCGACCGGCCATTGGTGGACAACGGTGTGTTGCTGATCGGTGATGCTGCAGGACTGGCCTACACCCAGAGCGGCGAAGGCATCCGCCCGGCCATCGAATCGGCCCTGATGGCTGCGAAAGTGATACAGGAAGCCCCGGACTATTCTGCGATTTCCCTGCAGTCCTACGGCGAACAAATTGCCACCCGCTTTGGCAATCGCGCCTCCGAACAGGAGCATGGCTTTGACCTGCCTGAATGGCTCAAGCAACCCATTGCCAGCACCCTGATGCGCTCGCACTGGTTTACCCGGAAGGTAGTGACAGAGAAGTGGTTTTTACACCAGCAGGTGCCGCCGCTGGATGTGGCGGTGTGAGTAGTCGTCATTCGGTTCACCTTCGTTGGCAACTAGCACTTTTTGACCATCGCGGGTGAAAGTCACCATGTCTGGCAAGGCGCCCACGGTCACTTCACCGGCCTTGGACAGATCAGATGCGTTGTAGAACACAACCTTGCCGTTGTCCTGCTTCACCTCGGCTTCGATGGCGACGGCGACCAGGTCACCATACACCGCCACACTGTTAGCGGAGGCGCCTTCGCGGCTGGCGTCGATGGTGTTAACCAGCACCGGTGCAGACGGGTTACGAATATCCAGTACGTCCACGGTGGCCGCATTGGCATTCACCACAAACAGACGCTGGTTGGCAGCATCATGGGCGACGATTTCGGCGGCGCTTTCGTCGAACACATTGCCCGGGGCCTTGGAGCTTCCCAGTACATTGAGTTCGATCAGGCCCGGCAAGGAAGCCCTGGGCTGGGTTTCAGAACCGCTGCCGGTAGCGCAGGCAGCAAGGCCAACGGTGGTGGCCAGAATGGCGGAGGTCAGAAGGGTTCGCTGGAAAATCATGTTTACCTCGGGTTGTGTCGTCGGTGTGTAAATGACGACCCAAGCTATGGCAAACAGATGACAAAACCGCGTCAGAAAAAAGACAAGTCGATGACGCACATACGAAAATGGCGGCTCCGGGGAGCCGCCATTTCAGGTTACCGTTCTGCCTGGCTTACTGGCCCAGGTAGCTCCGGTACATCCACACGTCTTTCTCCTGCCCGGAGATGTAATCACTCATCAGGGCGGAGGTGCCTTCGTCACCGGCTTCACCGGCCAGCTCCAGCAGTTCACGCTGCTTGGCGATCAGCTTGCCGAAGCTTTCAACAATGTTCTCAACCGCTTCTTTGCCGTTGGATACGTCTTTGCGCTCCGGCACTTCGGCGGTTTCGATGTAGGTGCTGAACGCGTGAGCCGGGCGGTGGCCCAGGGTCAGTACACGCTCGGCAATTTCATCCACTTTCAGCAGAAGGTCGTTGTACAGCTCTTCGAATTTCTCGTGCAGCAGGAAGAAGTTCTCACCCTTGATGTTCCAGTGGTAACCACGCACGTTCATGTAAAAGATCTGGTAGTTGGCCAGCAGATCATTCAGTGAGCTAGCCAGTGCGGCGGTTTTTTCGGTATCCAGACCAATAAAGTTCTTACCCATTTGAACCTCCTGATTCGTCGTCGGGTTGTCTCTGATTACTACTCTAAGTCAGTTCCGGGCCCTGGGCCCAGTTCCATTCCTTAATGTCATTGATAGTAAAAACTTATTCGATAGCCTGAAATCTTATAGCTCGAACCTATTGCAGGATATCGCACAATCTATTTGGAAATAATTCTCGTTTGGTCTTAAATTGAATCATAGACCTGATAAATGCGGAGTTGATCATGAGTACGCTGAAACTGTTTGTCCACGAGCACAGCACGAAAGGTGATCAGTCGGTTTTGAAAACGATTACCTTCGCCATCACCCACTTTACCGTGGCCTTCACCGTAGCCTACCTGCTGACCGGTGACATCCTGATCGGCAGCCTGATTGCCATGGTGGAACCGGCCATCAACACCGTGGCCTACTTCTTCCATGAGAAGATATGGGCGCGGCACCAGCAAAATGCAAGGGACGCTGCCGCCACACCGGTAAGCTTGCAACATCACACGTCATAGTGAACTGACACAGATCAGCTCCGCCAGCGGCCTGGGTTAAACACCCGGGCCGCAGTCCATGCAGCCTTCCGCGGGCTCCGGGCCCAGTTTCAGGTTTCTGTTCAGGTCTTTCAGGGCTGATCGCAAGCCCTCTTCAATCACCGGATGGTAGAACGGCATTTCCAGCATGTCGCTCACGGTCATACGCTTCTGGGCGCACCACGCCAGCAGGTGGGCAATATGCTCGGCCGCAGGGCCGAACATTTCCGCGCCCATGAACAATCCGCTGCCATGTTCGCCATACACCCGCAGCAGGCCCCGGTTCTTGCCGATCACCTTGCTGCGTCCCTGGTTCTCGAAACTTACTTCTCCGACGGCAAAGCAGCCCCGGCACTTTTCATCCACCTGGTGAATGGTCAGGCCCACCGAGGCAATCTGCGGATCGCTGAACACCACGGCCAGCGGGGTTTTGCGCAATCCGGTCTGTACCTCCGGATATGCCGCTGCGTTGTCTCCGGCGATGCGGCCTTCATCTGCGGCCTCATGCAGCAACGGCCGGTGGTTATTCACATCCCCGACGATAAAAATATGGCTGTCGCCGCAGCGCAGGGTGTAAGGGTCAAACTCCGGCATGCCCCGGTCGTCCAGCTCGATGCCGGCGTTCTGGATGTCCAGGTTATCGATATTCGGCCGGCGCCCGGTGGCCGCCAGAAGATAGTCGAAGGTTTCCTGGTGCTCTTTGCCGTCTTCCAGCCAGGTAATCTGCACACCACCGTCTGTACGCTCTACCCGGCGGGTTTCGGTTTTCGGGCTGAAGGCAAACTCTTCGCTGAAGGTTTTCAGCGCGTAGTCACGGATTTTCTCATCCCGCAGGCCGCCGATGCCGCCGCTGACGCCGAACAGGTGCACCTTAACCCCCAGCCGGCTTAATGCCTGCCCCAGCTCCAGGCCGATGACCCCGGGGCCGAAGACCGCGACAGAGTCTGGAAGGTCCTGCCAGTCGAAGATATCGTCGTTCACAATCAGCCGGTCCCGGGCTTCTTTGAAGATACCCGGTATGTTGGGGCGGGAGCCGGTGGCGATGATGATGCGATCGGCACGGACTTCGGTATGGTCGCCGACTTCCAGGCGGTGGGCATCCAGAAAGCGGGCATGGCCCATCAGGCGATGTTCTTCCGGCAGTTTCTCCATGGAGCGGACCACCGGCACCACAAACTTGTCCCGCTCGGCACGTACCCGCTGCATTACCAGCCGGCCATCAATTCGGACATCGCCAGCCAGCACACCGAAGTCGCCGGCGGATTTCAGGTCGTGGGCCCGCTCGGCGGCGGCAATCAGCAGTTTGCTGGGCATGCAGCCCACCCGGGCACAGGTTGTGCCGTACTGTTCGCCCTCGATCAACACCACACGGTCGGTTTTCTTTGCCACCCGCTGATAAGCCACCATGCCGGCCGTGCCGGCGCCGATGATCGCTACATCCACGTCACGCTTGTTCATCTGGCCTCCTATGAAAACCGGAAATTCCCGTCTTTTCTGCAGGTTAAGTTATAAGTATAGAAAGCTTACGGAATCCTGACAGGTGAAACCGGAAAAAAATCCTTCTATGCTTGCCGGCAATCACCTTCATCGGTTTACAACCATAAAGCTCAACAGGTCACTACGTTAACAGGAGCAAACAGGTGCAGAATTACTGGCTGGAATTTCTTACGGTGGCTCTGGTGCACCTGTTGGCGGTAGCGAGCCCCGGGCCGGACTTTGCGGTGATGCTGCGCCAGGCCCTCACTCAGTCACGGCGCAACGCCTTGCTGACCGCCATCGGTATTGGCCTGGGGATTCTGCTGCATGTGGGCTATTCGCTGCTGGGTATCGGACTGATCATCCTGCAATCGGTGATGCTGTTCACCGTGTTGAAAGTGGTTGGCGCGGTTTATCTGCTGTACATCGCCTGGCACTGCCTGCGGGCCAGGCCGGGTGGAGTGCATGTGGATGCGGCTAAAAAGACCGAACAGACAGGAATGGCAGCCTTCCGGCTCGGGTTTCTGACCAACGCCCTGAACCCCAAGGCGACGCTGTTTTTTGTGTCCCTGTTCTCGGTGGTGATCAACCCGGGCACACCCATTGTGCTGCAGGCAGGCTATGGCCTGTACATGGCACTGGCCACGGGCCTGTGGTTTGCCATGGTGGCGGTGTTCTTTACCCACCCCCGTGTCCGCCGGGGTTTCAACCGGTTCGGACACTGGCTTGATCGGGCCATGGGGGGCATTCTGGTGCTGCTGGCCGGGCAGCTGTTGTTGTCTACAGTGAGCGGATCAGAGCCTCCGTCTGTTCCCAGCCCAGGCACGGATCGGTAATCGAGCAGCCGTAGACCAGCTCTTTACCGTCGTCCTGGCGACCGAATTCCAGGAAGCTTTCCAGCATCAGGCCCTTGATGTGCCGGTTGCCATTGCGCTTCTGGGCCATCACATCCCGGGCAATATCCACTTGCCGCTCGGCCTGTTTGCAGGCGTTGTCGTGGCTGCAGTCCACCATCACGGCCGTTGATACGCCGGCTTTTTCCAGCTCTGCCACGGCCTTGGCGATGCTCAGCTCATCGTAGTTGGTCACGCCCCGGCCGCCGCGCAGCACCAGGTGGGTGTCCGGATTGCCAGCGGTGGAAATCATCACCGGTGAGCCACTGTGGGAAATGCCCATGTGGTGGTGAGGGTGCGAGGCAGACTTCATGGCATGGCTGGCTACGGTAATACCGCCGTCGGTGCCATTTTTGAACCCGGTGGGCATAGGCAGGCCGCTGACCATTTCCCGGTGAATCTGGGATTCGGTGGTGCGGGCGCCGATGGCAGTCCAGCTCACCAGGTCCCCCAGATAATCCATCATGAACGGGCTCAGGGCTTCGGTGGCCAACGGCAGGCCAAGCTCGGATAACGCCAGCAACAACTTGCGGGAACGCTCCAGGCCCTGCTTCAGGTCGCCCTGGCCGGTACGCTCCGGATCGTACAACAGACCTTTCCAGCCCACGGTGGTGCGGGGTTTTTCCAGGTAGGCGCGCATGACAATCAGGAACCGGTCACTGACGTCGTCTGACAGCGCTTTCAGGCGGGTGGCGTAGTCCAGGGCGGCCTGTTCGTCGTGAATGGAGCAGGGCCCCATCACAATCAGGGTGCGGTCGTCCTGACCGTGCAGTACAGCGCGGATCTGTTCACGGTAACCGGCAATGGCCCGAACCAGTTGCTCATCGGCAGGAAACTGCTGGCGCAACTCGGCGGCGGTAGGCAACCTGGCTTCCTGCCGGTGCTGGCAGGCGCTGGAGGATTGCGCATCCAGTGTTTCAGATTTCAGCGGCATGTTCATGTCTGTGTTCCCGTTTCCCTGTGTCAGAATCAAAAAAAGCCCCGGCTGGGCTACCAGTCGGGGCTTTTTCGAGTCCGGTGGCAGCCTGGGTTGCTTGCCGGGCTGCCTTCCTCGTTGTGTTCGGTCGATGAAGATCTTACGGGCGGCCCGGGCTCTGGCTAAAATAAAAGCCATAACCAAACCACCAAAAATACACAGCAGAACCTGCGGCCTTCAGTTTTTCACCGAAAGCTTTCAGAACGTTCAATTGACAGGCTGTGTGTAGAGTCTTCATGCTTTTCACTATATACCCGCGGTTTTCAGATTGGCAACCCGCAATCCGGATTATTTTCCGGTGGGTGTCGTTAACGTGGCTTCGGAGGCCCAGATGCACAATCCTTTCGCCCGGTTTTCCACTCTTGCCCTGCTGGCCGTTCTGATACTTGGCCTGGCGGCTCCGGCGGCGGCCCGGGCAGAACAGGAAACCCGCATTTACCAGCTGCAGAACCGCACTGCCGAAGACATGGCGCAGCAGGTACGCACCCTGTACCAGCAAGCTCCGGTGTCGGTAACGGCCCGTGGAACACAACTGGTTGTAAGGGGAGAGCCGGTGTTGCTGGATGAAATCAGCACCCTGGTCGGCTCGCTGGATGTGCCACCGGTACAGATGCGCATTACCGTGCGCTACCAGCAGAGTTCAGACAGCTCGGGTTCCGGTGCTGGTGTCAGCGTAAACCGCAACCGGGTATCCGCCGGGGTCGAGCAAAGCAGCCGTTCCAGCAACTCAAGCTCCCAACGCCATCTGGTAGTTCAGGACGGGCAATCGGCCCACATTACCTCCGGCAGCGTGCGCACCCTGCCCTTCGCCGTTCAGGGTGGCCGCAACCCGGCGGTGATCCTGGAACAGGTGGAAACCCGCAGCGGGTTTGTGGTCAGCCCCCAGTCGATTTCCGACCAGGCAGTGGAGCTGAACATTGTATCGTTCGAGGAAGACCCGGCAGCACTGCCCGGCTATGAAACCGAGGCGCTGGTGACCATCCGCCGGGTGGAGCCGGGGCAATGGGTGTCTCTGGGCGGGGTCAGCACATCAGAAAGCCGCCAGCAGGGCGGCCTGGTCTATCAGCGCAACAGCAGCCTGGCGGAACAGCTGGCCATTGATGTGAAAGTGGATATCCTGCCCTGATCAGGCGCCGCGTTTGCCGATCAGCAGGTCCCGGGCTTCGTTGAGCTTGGCGGCCAGGTAATCGTTACCACCGCGATCCGGATGCACCTTCTGCATCAGCTTGCGGTGGGCAGCCACCACCTCTTCACGGGTGCAACCCGGCGTCACTCCCAGAATATCGCAGGCTTCCCGCTCGGTCATGGCGCCGGCAACCGGTGCCCGCTGGCCACCCGTACCGGCCTGTCCGGCCGATTCCGGCCCGGATGAATCCCCCATGGCCTTACGGAACATCGGCGCGTAACGCATCAGCGCCGGCAGTTTTCTCAGCAGTGGAATCAGGGCCGCAATACCGGCAGTGATCACGTGCACCCGGCCGGTCAGCACCATAAACAGCAACAGGGCACCGCCAGCCACCAGCACCACTTTCCAGATGGCCGCTTTCTGGCCTTCCGGCGACAGCGCACCCCATTTTTTCAGGATGACAAACACGGCGGCCGCCAGGGCCAGGCCGAGAATCAACTGCATTCCAAATCCTCACCCGCTTGTATCGTCACCGGAGCATAACAGATTACCGCGGAGATCAGATCCACCCCCGTCATTTAGACGTAAGACGCAGCAGTACATATACTGCGTTTTTTCTGCAAACGGATGACAAACTCAAGTGCTTTTTGTAGCATCCTATTGGTTAACGCTGAGCTGACGCCCGAGTGAGCAGCAAGCGTCTGGTCGCTGTCATCTGATGCGCAAGGAAAGCTGTCAGCCTTCCCATCCCAGCGACGTTATCAGTCTCAAGAACTCTATTCCCAGGAACAGACCTATGCGCACCGCATCCCGTTTTGTCATCGTCATCATTTTCCTTGGTGTCGTCCTTGGCGGCATTTTTGGCTACAAGTTCATGCAATTTGGCCAGATGAAGGAAATGCTGTCACAGCCTCAGCCGCCGGCGATCATTTCCGTGACCAAGGCAACCACCGAAAACTGGCAGCCGGCCATCAAGGCGGTGGGCAGCGTAGAAGCCATTAACGGTATTGAGGTGGCCAACGAGGTGCCGGGAGTGATTCAAAGCATCAGCTTTGAATCCGGCGATGCGGTTAAACAGGGAGACGTCCTGGTTCGTCTGGATGCCGCTATCGACGAAGCCGCCCTGCGCACCCGTCGGGCCGAGGCTCAACTGGCGCAGCAGGAGTTCAAGCGGATTTCCGACCTACTGCCGCGGCGCGCCGTGTCCCAGTCCCAGTACGACGAAGCCAAGGCCAACTACGATGCCGCCCGGGCACGGGTGAACGAGGCCGAGGCCCAGCTGAACAAGAAGGTGATCAAGGCCCCGTTTGACGGCAAGCTGGGCATCCGGATGGTGGACCAGGGCCAGTACATTGGCACCGGCACCCCGATCGTCGAGATCAACATGCTGCACCCAATCTACGTGGACTACACACTGTCCGAGAAATACCTGCCGGATGTCGACCAGGGCTATCCGGTGTCTGTCACTGTAGCCGCAGTGCCTGACCGCACCTTTGAGGGTGACGTCAGCGCCATTAACACCTCGGTGAACCCGGAAACCCGCACCGTGCGCATACGCGCCATCCTGAACAACGAAGATAACCTGCTGCGCCCGGGTATGTTTGCCACTGTCCAGACCGGCCAGCCCCGGGATAACGAAGTGGTCACCCTGCCCCGCGAGGCTATTTCCTATAACACTTACGGCAACTTCGTGTTCGTAGTGGAAGAAAACGATGAAGGCCAGCTGGTGGTCAGCCGCCGCAGCGTCACCACCGGCGAAGTCCGTGAGGGCAGGGCCTCCGTAACGTCCGGCCTCGAATCCGGTGAAACCGTGGTTGCCAAGGGCCTGCTCAGGCTCCGGGCCGGCCAGCGGGTTGAGATTCAGGACGAATCCGGCCAGGAGGCGTCTGAGTAATGAAATTCACCGATATATTTGTCCACCGGCCAGTCCTGGCCACGGTGGTCAGCCTGCTGATCCTGCTGCTCGGTGCCCGGGCCGCCATGGAAATGGAAATCCGCCAGTACCCGAAGCTGGAAAGCACCACGGTGACGGTAACCACCGCCTACCCCGGTGCCAGTTCGGACCTGATCAAGGGCTTTATCACCACGCCGCTACAACAGGCCATTGCCGAAGCCAGCGGCATTGATTACCTGACCTCCACCAGCTCCCAGAGCGTGTCCACCATCCAGGCCAAGATGGTGCTGAACTACGACGCCAACGATGCCTTGGCGGAAATCCAGGCCAAGGTGGCCAGCCAGCGCAACGTGCTGCCGGCAGAAGCCGAAGACCCGGTGATCACCTCCACCACCGGTGACGACACCGCACTGATGTACATCGCCTTCTACAGCACCGAGCTGGATGTACCCCAGATTACCGATTACCTGACCCGTGTTGTTCAGCCCAAGCTGCAGGCACTGTCTGGCGTGGGTAAGGCCCAGCTGCTGGGCCGAACCTTCGCCCTGCGGGTATGGCTGGATCCGGAACGACTGGCTGCGGTAGACCTGACGCCGGTAGAAGTGGCCGCCAAGCTGCGGGCCAACAACTACCAGGCCGCCGTGGGCCAGACCCGGGGCAAGTACACCGAAGTGAGCCTGACCAGCGACACCGACATCGCAGACCCGGAAGCCTTCCGCAACCTGGTAGTGAAGCAATCCGGCGGCACGCTGATCCGCCTTCAGGACATTGCCAGGGTGGAACTGGGCTCCCAGAACTACGACCAGCTGGCCCTGTACAAAGGCCAGCCGGCCACCTACGTGGCCATCGAAATGGCGCCCGGAGCCAACCCGCTGACGGTAGCCGGACTGGTGAAAGACGAACTGCCCGACATCGAAAGCCAGCTGCCCAGCGGCCTGAATGTACGCCTGGCCTACGATGCCTCGGACTTTATCGACGACTCCATCAACGAAGTTATCCGTACCCTGATCGAAGCCATGATCATCGTGCTGGTGGTGGTGTTCCTGTGCCTGGGCTCAGTACGTGCCTCCGTGGTGCCGTCGGTTGCCGTGCCGCTGTCGCTGATTGGCGGCGCCTTCATCATGCTGATGTTCGGCTTTTCCCTGAACCTGCTGACCCTGCTGTCTATGGTGCTGGCCATCGGCCTGGTCGTGGATGACGCCATCATCATGGTGGAGAACGTGCACCGGCATATCGAGCAGGGCGAGTCCAGGTTCGAGGCCGCCATTAACGGTGCCCGGGAGATGGCCACCCCAATCATCGCCATGACCACCACCCTGGTGGCGGTGTACGCCCCCATCGGCTTTATGGGTGGCCTGGTGGGCTCACTGTTTACCGAGTTTGCCTTCACCCTGGCCGGCACCGTGGTCATCTCCGGCATCGTGGCCTTGACCCTATCGCCCATGTTGTCCGGCAAGGTGCTCAAGCCACACGGCAACCCGGGCAAGTTCGAGCAACTGGTGGAGAAAACCTTCAACGGCCTGGCCAATGCCTATAAAGCAGCACTGACCTCTCTGATGCAGACCAAGTCGGTGGTGGTGTTCTTCGCCGTGGTGGTGCTGGGCTCCATTTACTTCATGGTGATGATGAGCCAGAACGAACTGGCCCCCACCGAAGACCAGGGCATCCTGTTCTATCAGGGCCTGGGGCCGGAAACGTCCACCCTGGACTACCTCTATGAGCACGGCCAGGAAGTGCAGGACCGCATGGCCACCGTGCCCGGCTACAACGAAGACTTCATGATCCTGGGTGTGACCAGCCCGAACGCCGTGTTTGGCGGCTTCAAGATGTCGCCCTGGAGCGAGCGGGAAATCAGCCAGTTCGAGGCCCAGCCGCTGCTGGATGCCGAGCTGAAGAATGTCACCGGGCTGCAGACTGCAGTGTTCCCGCTGCCGGCCCTGCCGGGCTCCGGCGGTGGCCTGCCGTTCCAGTTTGTGATCACCACCGGCGGCAGCTACGAGCAGCTCGACCAGGTGGCCGATGAACTGCTGGGCAAGGCCATGCAGAGCGGCAACTTCATGTTCCTTAAGAAATCCATCAACTTCGACAAGCCGAGCACCCGCATTAACGTGGACCGTGACCGGGTGGCAGACCTGGGCCTGTCGATGCAGGATGTTGGCCAGTCGCTGGCCAGCATGCTCAGTGGTGGTTACATCAACCGCTTCAACATGGAAGGCCGCTCCTACCAGGTGATTCCACAGGTGGACGACCAGTTCCGCGCCAGCCGTGAAGCACTGGATGACTACTACATCCGCGCCGGCAACGGCGAGCTGGTACCGCTCTCCAGTGTGGTCAGCTTTACCGAGGAAGTGGAACCATCCAACCGCACCCAGTTCAACCAGCTGAACTCGCTCACGCTCGAAGGGGTGGTCATGCCCGGCGTGGCAGCCGGTACCGCCATGGAGTTCATGGAGCAGACTGCTGGAGAAGTGTTCCCGCAGGGCTTCAGCTTCGACTACACCGGCGAATCACGGCAGCTGGCGACCCAGGGCAGCGCCCTGGTGGTGACCTTCTTCCTGTCCTTGCTGGTGATCTACCTGGTACTGGCGGCGCAGTTCGAAAGCTGGCGCGACCCGATCATCATCCTGGTGTCGGTGCCCATGTCCGTTGCCGGCGCCATGGCGTTCATCGTACTGGGCTTCGCCAGTATGAACATCTACACCCAGGTGGGCCTGATCACCCTGATTGGTGTGGTGTCGAAGAACGGCATCTTGATTGTGGAATTCGCCAACCAGCTACAGAAAGAGCAAGGCCTGAACAAGGTAGAGGCGGTGATTGAGGCTGCAGCTATTCGCCTGCGGCCGATCATCATGACCTCACTGGCACTGATCTTCGCCATGGTGCCGCTACTGATAGCCGTGGGCCCTGGCGCCGAAAGCCGGTTTGCCATCGGCCTGACCATCAGTGCCGGCCTGGGCATTGGCACCCTGTTCACCGTGTTCGTATTGCCGGCGTTCTACATCCTGCTGGCCCGTGACCACCACGGCTCCGCCGCTGATGAGTACGAAGATCAGGAAAGTGCCGGCGCCAGCAGCTCCTGAGCCTGCAAACGCCGGCGCCACTGAACCGTTTCGCTGGGCAGCTCTCCGAAGTGTTCCCGGTAGAGCGCCGCGAAACGGCCAAAGTGGCTGAAACCTTCATCGCCGGCATAGCGGGAAATGTGAGGCACTGCGCACTGGCAGTCCACCAGCCGCCGGCGCACGCGAATCAGCCGGCAGCGCTGGTAATAGCGATAGGGTGTCATGCCGGTCTGCCGTTTCATCAGGTAGTAGAGGTTGCGCTCGCTCACCCCGGCGTGGCTGGATAACTCCTGCAGGTCAAACTGCCAGTCCGGCTCTGTCCGTATCTTGATGATGGCCTTGAGTAGCCGCCGGTCGGGCTCCGGAATGGCTGTCGTTGCCGAGGCAGCAGCGGTGTTTCCGCGAAGTATCCCGTTGATCTCCTGCAACAGGGTTTCCGCCGCCCGGCATCCGTGATCGTGGTCTTGCAGAAATCCGACCTGGAACAGGAACCCGTGGATACAACGGGTGATCGCATCACCAATGGCCGGGCCTGTATGCGGCGCATCGGGCTGGTCTGCCAGCCGGAGCAGGAGCACACGGCTGTCTGCCGCCACCCTCAGGCTGAAGGTTTGAGCAGGCGGAATTACCTGAAACGGAAAGACCGTGGTCGCTGCCTTACCGGCAGACACAACCTCACACCGCCCCTGAACCCGGAACACCAGCAAGGGCGAATCCAGGCAGCAGTGTTTCAGGATGAGATTCTGGCTGACTGATAAAGCGGCAACCATGCCTGCTCCGACTTCCAGCGCCGACAACGAGCCGGCTTCGGCTTTCGGCCGGGACCAATCACAAACCAGCCCGGTGCAGCCCAGCAAATCCTGCAGGGCCAGCGTCCACTCCCCGCAGGCGGCGCGGTTCAGGCGAAGGTAAGATTCCAGCTCGGAATTGACGATAAAGTTCTGCATACTACTCAGACAGGTAAAAGGTGAGACTGCTGTTGTAAGCAACATTCCCACAAATCCCTAGCCAGATCTTGCAAAACCCCTGCATTCTTTGTGGTTAATAGGGATTTATTGATGCTTATCAAACTCTCACACAGGCAACATAACAGGACACACCCTTGACCCTCGGAACCCTCTTCTGGCTTTTCGTTGCCGGCTTTCTGGTCTGGTACTGGTGGCAGGCCAAGGCCATCAAAGACTCGGTACTGCAAGCCGCTCACCGTTATTGCAAAAGCATGGACGTGCTTCTGCTCGACGATGCCGTGTACCTGCGGGGCCTGTGGTTCAAGCGGGACCAACAAGGCAGCCTGAGGGTGTGGCGCCGGTTCCTGTTCGACTTCGCCACCACCGGCGAGGAACGCTATACCGGCCGGGTGATCATGCTAGGCCGCAAGATCGTGCACATGGAGCTGGATCCACACCGGTTCTGACCGAAGACTGCTTACAATTCGCTACCTGAAAATTCCGAATCCAGGCCTTGCCCGGCCGACCTGAAACATAACTGTCATATTTATGTAGCATCCTTGCGCCAGCACAACTTCTTGTCCTGAATAGGTTTTCTGGCGATGTCTTATTCCGTTTCTGCAGCTTTCAAGGCCGGCGCACTGGCGCTGTTGACTGCCCTGCCCCTGTCTTCCACCCTGGCCCATAACCTGGAAATTCACGGCTCCAACACCGTAGGTGCCACCCTGGCCCCCATGCTGGTGACCGGCCACCTGGAACACATCGGTAGCGGCGCGGTTAAGGCCGACTCCACCGGCGTGGAAAACGAAAAGATTCTGAGCATTGCCAGCGAAGGCGGCACCGTGAGCGTGCTGGTGGCTGCCCACGGTTCCAGCACCGGTTTTCGTACCCTGGCCAGCGGCCAGGCCGGCATCTGGGCGTCTTCGCGGCCGGTGAAACCGGGGGAAGCGCAGCAGGTCAGTGCACAGGCCGACCTGACCGCACTGGAAAGCGAGCACGTAATTGCCATCGATGGCCTGGCCATCCTGGTGCACCCGTCCAACCCCGTCAGCAAGATGAGCATTCAAACGCTGGGGCAGATCTTTGCCGGCGAAATCCGCAACTGGTCAGAACTTGGCGGCCCGGACCGCGCCATCAGCCTGTACGCCCGGGACGACCGTTCCGGCACCTGGGATACCTTTAAATCCCTGGTCCTCGGCAAAACCTACACGCTGGACAGCAGCGCCCTGCGCTATGAATCCAACGACCAGCTTTCCGACGATGTGTCCCGGGACCCGGGCGGCATCGGCTTCTCGGGCCTGGCCTCGGTGCGCAACAGCAAGCTGCTGGCCATTTCCGACGGCAATGCCCCGGCCCTGAAACCGAACCAGCTCACCGTGGCCAGCGAAGACTACCCGCTGTCACGCCGGCTGTTCATGTACACCATGGGCAACCAGACCCCGGAATTCGCCCGCGGACTGATTGAATTCGCCCTCGGCAATGAAGGGCAGGCGCTGGTGGCCGAATCCGGCTTTATTTCCCAGAATCCGATTGCGGTAAAGCCGGAGCTTGATAGCTCGGTGCCGGACACCTTCAAACGCCTGACCGCCGAGTATCAGCGCCTGACTGTGAACTTCCGGTTCTCGGAAGGCCGCACCAAGCTGGATAACAAAGCCCAGCGTGACCTGCTCCGGGTGATCGATTACCTGGAACAGCGAGGCCGCTCGGCGGACGATCTGTTGCTGATCGGCTTTGCCGACGCCCAGAGCCACGAACTGCGGGCCCAGATGATTTCCGAGCTGCGGGCGCTGTCGGTTCGCAAGGCCCTGCACCAGGCAGGACTGCCCCGGGTGGCCTACACTGGTTACGGACAATACATGCCTGTAGGTGGCAGCGGTAACCAGAGAAACGGCCGGGTGGAAGTCTGGATCAGGGCCCGATAATTTTCCTATACTGCCATTGTCACCACCAACCAACAGACCGGGACAATGGACATCAAAAACGACCACCGCTTCGCCATCAACCTGAACGTTCGGGGCATCCAGCCCTCCTCTACCCTGCGCATCAACGAGCTGAGCAACCAGCTGCGATCGGAAGGTAAGGACATTATCAAGCTGGGACTGGGCCAGTCTCCGTTCCCGGTGCCGGAACGTGTGGTTAACGCCCTCAAAGAACACGCCCATGAGAAAGACTACCTGCCGGTAAAAGGTCTGAAAGGCCTGCGCCAGGCCATTGCCGGTTACATCAACCGGGCCGAGCGTATGCGGTGCACCTGGGAAGACGTACTGATCGGCCCGGGCTCCAAGGAACTGCTGTTCATCCTGCAGCTGGCCTACTACGGCGACCTGCTGATTCCGCGACCGAGCTGGGTGTCCTATGCACCCCAGGCCCGCATCATCGGTCGTTCGGTGCACTGGCTGCCAACCCACGCGGAGAACAACTGGCAGCTGACGGCGGAAGAGCTGGACATCATCTGCCGGGACGATCCTTCACGCCCGCGCATCCTGATTCTGAACTACCCGTCGAACCCCACCGGTTGTACCTACACCGACGATCAGCTGCTGGCCATCGCCAACGTGGCGCGCAAGTACAACCTGATCCTGTTGTCGGATGAAATCTACGGCGAAGTGCACTTCGAGGGCCGGCACAAGTCCATCGCCCGCTACTACCCGGAAGGCACCATCATCAGCACCGGCATGAGTAAATGGCTCGGCGCCGGCGGCTGGCGTCTCGGCACCTTCATCTTCCCGCCGGAACTGCGCCCGCTTCAGGACGCCATGGCAATCATCGCCAGCGAGACCTTCACCTCCACCAGTGCGCCCATCCAGCATGCGGCAATCACGGCATTCGAAGGCGGTGAGGACATCGACGAGTACCTGAAACAGTCCCGCCGGGTGCTGAAAGTGGTGGGCGAATACATGTATTCCCGCCTGAGCGCCATGGGCGCCGTGGTTCGTAAGCCGGAGGGAGCGTTCTACCTGTTCCCGGACTTCTCCGCCTTCAGTGAAAAGCTGGCCCGCAAGGACATCAAAACCTCCCAGGCCTTCTGCACCGCCCTGCTGGAAGACACCGGCGTGGCCATCCTGCCCTCCAGTGATTTCGGCTTTGTGCCAGACCACATGGGCGCGCGTTTGGCGTTCGTGGATTTCGACGGCACCCAGGCACTGGAACTGGCCGGCGGTGACTATGCCGACCAGGAACTGGGCGACGACTTCGTCAAGGAAGCCGGCCCGCGCCTGGTACTGGCCATGGACAAGATGGAGAAGTGGCTGAACAGCCTCTGATTCTGTCGTGGTAGACTGGCACCCTCATGTTTTCTGACCGGGGGTGCCATGTCTGACTCTGTTTCTCTGCGCGAAATCACCGATTTTGCCGAAGCGCTGGCTGTTGAAGCCGGCGAACTGATCTGCCACGAGCGTGACCAGAACACCCTTCGCACCGACTACAAACACCAGACCGAACTGGTCACCCATGCCGATGTGATGGCCGATGAGTTCATCACCAACGCCATCCGCGAGCGCTTCCCGGATCATCGCATCCTGTCTGAAGAAACCATGCCGGACCTGTCCCAGGCCGAGTCCCTGGATACCCCGCTGTGGATCATCGACCCCATCGACGGCACGGTAAACTACGCTTACGGCCACCCCCAGGTGGCGGTGTCCATTGCCTATGCGGAGCGCGGGCAGGTACAGGCAGGTGTGGTACACGCGCCCTTCCCCGGCGAAACCTTCCGGGCCACCAAGGGCGAAGGCGCCACCCTGAACGGCCAGCCCATCCGCCACAGTGGCGCCACGGAACCGCGGCAATCCCTGTTCGCCACCGGTTTCCCCTACACCAAGGACAACCTGGAACCGCTGGTTCGCCGGCTGGATGCGATGATCCACCAATGCCGCGACCTGCGCCGCATCGGTTCGGCGGCACTGGATATCTGCTGGGTGGCCTGTGGCCGCCTGGACATTTACTACGAAAACGTCAGCCCCTGGGACTTCGCCGCCGCCCGCCTGATCGCCTGGGAAGCCGGCGCCACGGTGGGCCACTTCGGCGATGTACCGGATGACTACCCGGCCGACCTCTGGGGGCGCGACATCCTCATCTCCGCCCCGGCTGTGTGGGAGCCAGTTCGCTCCATACTCCGTTCGGCGTCTGGTTACGACTGAGCTTCGGGGCTTGGGAGTTGGGGGCGCCTAGCCTTCGAGTTCGGGGGCGTGTTGTGGGTGGGGGTTGCCCTTCGCAGAAGCGCTCCTTCGGCACATCCATGTGGCGCTTGTCTTCGGCCATCCATGGCCTACGAAATTCTGCGAAGGGCAACCCCCACCCACAACGGTCAAACTCCGGGAGAGTACCGGGCCCAACTACGCGAAGTCTGCGCTACGTCAGAAGTTCGCGCTCTCATGAAGCGAAGATGGTGTTTTCGGCGCGATTCCCGTGAAGTCAGAAAGGCGCTGGCTGGATACCCTTTCCCGAAATTTCGGAGGCCATGGATGGCCGGAGAGAAGCGCACATGGATGTGCTCGTAGCGGTTTCGGGAAAGGGTATCCAGCCAGTGCCCTGCCCCCCAACCTGAAGGCTTAGGAGACTATGCCCCCGAAACCTGCAGGCTAGGCGTACCAGAACTCAGCCCCAGACGGCCTCGGCAACCAGGCGCCACGCCTCGTCGAAGTCGGTGGAGGGCAAGCGGGAGAATGAGGAGCGTACGAAGCGCTGGATGCGCCCTTCGAGGAACACCATTACGAAATCGGCACCACGGGCTGCGCTGGTGCGCGGCCGCAGGCCCTGGCGGATTTCGCCTTCTTTCAGGGCCTGGCGGAATTGGGTTTCCAGGCGTTCGAAAAACTGGGACGCGCGCTTGCGCAGCGACTCGTCTTCGCCCATCAGGGCATCGCCCGTCAGCACGCAGCACAGGCCCGGGTTGCGCTCGGCGAACACCAGTACCAGGTGCACCAACTGCTGCAAACGCACACGAACGTCTTCCTGCTCCTGCAACACCACCTGGCAACGAGAGAACACGGCGTCCTCGGCAAATTCAATGAGGGCTTCGAACATTTTGCGTTTGCTGGGGAAGTGCCGGTACAGGGCCGCCTCGGTGACACCCACGGTTTTGGCCAGGCCAGCAGTTGTGATCCGGGCCCCGGGGTCTTTTTGCAGCAATTCAACAAGGGCCTGCAGGATTGTGTCCCGCCGGCTGGGTTTTTGAGTGGTCATATCAGGACTACAGCGCTCTGTTTTTTTTGCCACGGACACTCACGGAATCTCACGGACATTACAGATCTGTTTTTGGTCCGTGAGCGTCAGTGAGTGTCCGTGGCTAATATTTTCTGTTTATTAAAAGAAAGTGCCGTCGATCGGCGACGACGCGCTGGCGTACAGCTTCTTCGGCATACGTCCAGCAAGGTAGGCCTCGCGGCCGGCTTCGATGGCCAGGCGCATGGCGTTGGCCATTTTGATCGGGTCTTTGGCCTGGGCGATGGCGGTGTTCATCAGCACGCCGTCGCAGCCCAGTTCCATGGCGATGGTGGCGTCTGAGGCGGTGCCTACGCCCGCATCCACCAGCACCGGCACCTTGGCATTCTCGACAATCAGCCGGATGTTGTAGCGGTTCTGGATGCCCAGGCCGGAGCCGATGGGGGCACCCAGAGGCATGATGGCAACACAGCCCATTTCTTCCAGGCGCATGGCCAGCAGCGGGTCGTCGGAGCAATACACCATTACCTTGAAGCCGTCTTTGATCAGCTCTTCGGCCGCCGCCAGGGTTTCCGGCATGTTGGGGTACAGGGTTTTGTGTTCGCCCAGCACTTCCAGTTTCACCAGGTCGTGGCCATCGAGCAGTTCGCGGGCCAGTTTGCAGGTGCGTACCGCGTCTTTGGCGGTGTAGCAGCCGGCGGTGTTTGGCAGGATGGTGTAGGCATCCGGGGAAACCACGTCCAGCAGGTTGGGCTCGTCCGGGTTCTGGCCGATGTTGGTTCGGCGTACCGCTACGGTCACAATCTCGGCACCGCTGGCTTCAATGGCGTGGCCGGTTTCCATCAGGTCGTGGTACTTGCCGGTGCCTACCAGCAAGCGGGACTGGTACACCTTGCCGGCAATTTCCAGGGGTTTGTCTTCGGGGAGCTGAATCTCTGGTGTGTCTGTCATAGCCTGCCTGATTTCTGTCGGAATGAGAGTCGGGAGTGGTCGTTCGCAGCAAGGAGGATTAACCGCCTCCGATGGCGTGTACCACCTCCACACGATCACCTTCGCTGAGGGAAAAGTCCGGGTGCTGGCTGCGGGGTACGATGTCTTCGTTCACTTCCACCGCCACGCGTTTGCCGGCCAGTGCGAGTTGCTCAATCAAGGCGGCAATGGTGGCTCCGTTCGGGAGTTCCATGGCTTCGCCATTAACCTTTACCTGCATGGTTGTGATCACCTTTGTTATTTCTTCAGGGCTGCGATGGCCAACAGGGCCCAGCCCACCATGAAACACAGCCCGCCTACCGGAGTAACCGGCCCAAGCCAGTGGGTTCCTGTCAGCACCAGCAGGTACAGGCTGCCGCTGAACAGCAGGATGCCCACCAGCCAGAAGCCGCAGGCCACGGCCAGGAGTTTCCGGGGCAGGCCGAGTACCGGCATCAGGCTGGCCACGACGAGGATCAGGGCGTGGTACATCTGGTAGCTGACTGCGGTCTGGAACACTTCAAGGCCACGTTCGCTCACCAGGTTACGCAAGCCGTGGGCACCGAAAGCGCCGGCCATGACCGCCAGCAAACCGGCAACGGCGCCGGCTACCAGTGCCCAGCGTACAATCCGGGTGTTGCTGTCAGCTGCAGTCACAGTGAATTTTCTCTCCGGTATCCAGGTTCATCATGGTCAGGGCACCGCCCCATACGCAGCCGGTGTCCAGGCCGATAAACCGTTCGCTGCCGGTTTTACCTTCCAGCGCCGCCCAGTGGCCGAACACCACGGTTACGTCGTCTTTGCGCGGGTAGGTAAACCAGGGTGCGAAACCTTCCGGGGCGCTGGCAGCCGCTTCCTTGGTGGCCAGCTCCAGGCTGCCATCCTGTGCAATAAAGCGCATACGGGTGAAGTAATTGGTGATCACCCGCCAGCGATCCATGCCGGTGAGGGTATCACACCAGCGTTCGGGCTGATTGCCATACATTTGGCTGAAGTATTCGCCGGCATTGTCGCCGCGGATCACCGCTTCCACTTCCCGGGCACAGGCCACGGCCTGTTCCACACTCCAGATGTGGGGCAGGCCGGCGTGGGCCATCAGCAGGTTACGACCGGCATCGTGCACACACAGATGCTGCTGGCGCAGCCAGTGGATCAGCTGCTCATGGTCCGGGGCTTCGAGAATGTCGTGCAGGGTGTCTTTCTTCTTCGGGCTATGGCCACCGAGCGCTACCGCCAGCAGGT
Organism: Marinobacter sp. G11; assembly: GCF_021282325.1. Lineage (NCBI taxonomy): Bacteria > Pseudomonadati > Pseudomonadota > Gammaproteobacteria > Pseudomonadales > Marinobacteraceae > Marinobacter > Marinobacter sp. G11. The sequence continues at coordinate 122,056 of NZ_JAJSPB010000003.1, read as the reverse complement.
GTAGGTCATGGTTACCCAGCACCACCACCGCGGAACTGCCCAGGCTTTTGATGTAGCGCAGGGTTTCCAGCGAGGACGGCCCCCGATTGATCAGGTCACCGGCCACCCAGAGCCGGTCCCGGGACGGTGAAAAATCCACCTTGGCCAACACATCCCGCAGGCGATCATAGCAACCCTGAATATCGCCGATGGCGTAGTCAGTCATTACTTACCTCCTTGTTCCCGGCCGGCCCAGCTCCGCTATCCACCAGCAAATCCGCAATCTTTACATAGTCGGCCAGGCTCAGGTTTTCCGGGCGTAGTCCGTCGTTGATGCCGAGGGATTGCAACTGCTCCACCGTTACCATCGAACCCAGCGCCTTGCGCAGGGTTTTGCGGCGGGCATTGAAGGCGGTACGTACTACGGCCTGCAGGGTTTTCAGGTCTTTCGCCGGGTGTGGCAGTTCTTTGTGGGGCACCAGGCGGACAATGGCGGAATCCACCTTCGGAGCCGGGCGGAAGGCGCCGGGGCCCACTTCAAACAGCGGCTGCACCTTGCAGAAATACTGGGCCATGATGCCCAGGCGGCCATAGTTGTTGTCGCCGGGTACCGCCGCCAGCCGCTGGACCACTTCTTTCTGCAGCATGAAGTGCATGTCTTGCACCACGCCACTCTGTTCCAGCAGGTGGAAAATCAGCGGGGTGGAAATGTTGTACGGCAGGTTACCGACAATACGCAGGGGGCGGTCGGTCATCAGCTCACGAAAATCGAAGTTCAGGGCGTCGGCCTCGTGAATCTGAAACTCCGGGTAGTTGAAAAACTTGGTTCGCAGCACCGGGATCAGGTCCCGGTCCAGCTCCACTACCTGCAGGCGCGGATTGATCGCCAGGATCTCTTCGGTGATGGCGCCCAGGCCGGGGCCGATCTCGACAATGGCATCGTCCGGCTTGGGGTTGATGGAACGGACAATGCGTTCGATCACGCCCGGATCGTGCAGGAAGTTCTGGCCGAAGCGCTTGCGGGCCTGGTGGCCGTGTTTGTTACTCATGATGATTCTCCGGCCTGTGCGGCCTTGCGGCAGCGGGCCATATGCTCGCCCACCCGAATGGCGGTGTGCAGGCTGCCTGCGTCAGCCTTGCCGGTGCCAGCCAGGTCAAGCGCGGTGCCGTGGTCGACCGAGGTGCGGACAATGGGCAACCCGAGGGTGATGTTTACGGCACGGCCAAAGCCCTGGAATTTCAGCACCGGCAGGCCCTGGTCGTGGTACATGGCCAATACCGCATCGGCATTGTCCAGCCAGTGCGGAGTAAACAGGGTATCCGCCGGCAGCGGCCCGGTCAGCTGTATGCCTTCGGCGCGCAACTGTTCCAGGGTTGGCTCGATCACCTCGATTTCTTCCCGGCCCAGGTGGCCGCCTTCCCCTGCGTGGGGGTTCAGGCCCGCCACCAGGATGCGCGGCTGCTCAATGCCGAAGAAGGTTTGCAGGTCGGCATTGAGAATACGGGTTACCTGGGCCAGACGCTGCGGCGTGATGGCCGCCGATACGTTTTTCAGGGGTAAGTGGGTGGTTACCAGCGCCACCCGGAGTTCTTCCGTGGCCAGCATCATCACCACCCGTTCAACGCCACACAACTCCTGCAGGAATTCGGTGTGGCCGCTGAAGGCAATGCCGGCTTCGTTGATCACGCCCTTGTGCACCGGCGCGGTGACCATGCCGTCAAAGGAGCCGTTCAGGCAGCCACTTGCCGCAACTGTCAAGGTATCCAGCACATACTGGCTGTTGGCGGCATCCAGCTGCCCGGCTAGCGTTGACTGGCAACCATCCACATGCCGAACTGACAGGTGTCCGGCCCGGGTTTCCGGCACCATGCCCGGTTGCCAGTCATGAAGCTGGACCTCCAGGCCAAGCGCGCTGGCCCGGGCCTGTAACAACTCGCGGCTGGCAATTACCACCAGCCCGGCGTCCCGGGCTTCGGTGGCCAGCTGCAGGCACAGTTCCGGGCCGATACCGGCCGGCTCGCCTGCGGTCAGCGCCAGGATGACCGGTGTGCTCATGACGGGTCTGTTTCCTCGCTTTGCGGGTTCATATCGGCGAACTCGCCCTTGAACTCCACGAAAGCTTCATCACGGACTTCCCGCAGCCAGTTCTGCAGTTCCTGCTCGAACTTGCGCTGATAGATGGCCTGGCGGGCCTGGGATTCGCGGGCCTCGGCGGTGACGTCCTGCTTGCGACGCTCCTGAACCTGCAGAATATGCCACCCAAACTGGGAGCGCACGGGGCCGTATATTTCACCCACATCGGCGTCCAGCATGGCCTGCTCAAACTCGGGGACCATCTGGCCCGGGCTCACCCAGTCCAGGTTGCCGCCATCAGAGCCGGATACCGGGTCGTCTGACAGCTCACGGGCCAGTTCCGCAAAGTCGGCACCGTCCTGCAACTGGCGGTAGATATCGCGGATCCGCTGCTCGGCCTGGGCCTCGGTCACCGCTGCGGACGGGCGAACCAGTATGTGGCGAACCTTGTGCTGTTCGATAATCTGCTGCTGCTCACCACCACGCTTGTCCATTACCATCACCAGGTGGAAGCCGCTGTTGTTCTCCAGCACGGCAGACGGCACACCCGGCTCCAGGTCCGGCACCACCGGCGCCACCAGCGACGGCAGCTGGCTTTCAGAGCGCCAGCCCATATCACCACCCTCAAGGGCGTTGCTGGCGTCGGATTCGGCAACAGCCACTTCCCGGAAATCCCGGCCATCCAGGATCTGCTGGCGCAGGTTATCCGCCAGGTTACGGGCCTGGCGCACAGACGCCTCGTTACCCGGCTCGTCTACCTGGATAAAGATATAGGCCAGGCGGTATTCAGCACCATCGCTGCCGGCACCGGCCTGGGCTTGCAGGTAGTTTTCCACTTCGTTATCGGTAATGCGCACCCGGTTGCCCACCTGGCGCTGCTGCACCCGACTGGTAAGCATCTCGTTGCGGATCTGCTCCCGCGCCTGCTGGTAGGTCACACCTTCTTCCGCCAGCTGGCTTTCGAACTGGGCCATGGTCATGCCATTGCTGCGGGCGATATTGGCCAGGGTTTCGTTCAGCTCGTTATCGCTGATGCGCATGCCCATTTTGTCCGCCATCTGCAGCTGGACGGATTCAGCAATCAGCTGCTCCAGTACCCGCTGCTCCAGCATCTGGCGTGGTGGCAGGCCGGTACCCTGGGCACTCAGCCGGCCCACAATGGTGTTCACCCGGGCTTCCAGCTGGGTCTGCAGGATGACATCGTCGTCGACAATGGCGACCACCCTGTCCAGCAGCTTGCGTTCAGCCTGTACCGCCAACGACATGGTCATCATGGCCATGGTCAGCAGCAGGGTCAGTCCGTGGCGTACAGTCGCCTTCATAGTCACCTCTTGGTTTGTGCATTCCGGGTCGTCAGCCAGGCAAGGCCCGGCTAACGGTATTGGTTCGTTTTAGCGGCGCTGAGTTCCGAAACGGCGGCGCTCGCGCTCGTCATAGCCGTAGATGGCATCGGCAATGTTGTCAGATGCTCCGCCACTGCCGCCCAGGCCTTTCAGCTCGATCCGGAACAGCAGTCGGGTATCCAGTTCTTCATCGTCGGTCAGGTAATTCTGGTGCACTAGCTGCACACTCCAGCAGCAGTTGTTGTATTCCAGGCCGGCCAGGGTACCCACGGTACGGTCCAGTTTCGAATCCCACACCCAGCGGCCGATAGCACTGACCCGGTTGGTGACCGGCAACACGGCACCTACATCGGTCTGTTCAATGTCATCGGGCCGGCTGTAGGTATGGCCCAGCGTTGCCAGGTACCGATAATCCTCGGAATGGAAAATCAGCTGGCTGCGGCCTTCCTCGGTTCTCTGGGTGTCATGGTCCCACAGGCCGGAGCTGCGGATTTCCAGGTTATCAACCGGGTTCAGCACCAGCTCACCGGCCAGCGGCGAGTTACTTCGGTCGGAGGCACCCTGTCCGAACAGGCTCACTTCCCGGTCATCAAAATAGCGCACCTGGCCAATACTGACCCGGGCCCGCTCGGCGCCGGTCAGCAGGTCGTTGAAGCGACTGGTCAGGGCCACGGTCAGCTGGTTGGCATCCCCCACCCGGTCACCGCCGGTGAAGCGATCACGCTGGAACAACTCGTCGAATCGGAAGCTTTTCAGGCCGGTGTCAAAATCCGGGATGTCGTTCTGGTCGGCCTCGGCATCGGCCCAGGCGTAATAAAGCCGGGGCTCCAGGGTCTGGTTATAGGGAATATCGAACAGGCTGGAGCGGCGGTCAAAGTACAGGCCGTTGTCCCACTCGAACACCGGCACCGTGCGATCAAAACTGCTGTTGCCGAGTGTGTAGTCTTCCAGGTCGTAGCGGGTGTAATCCAGGCTCACCGACGGCCGGCTGAAACCCCAGAGCGCGCGCATGGGCAGCGCCAGTTCAGGAATCGCACGCACCCGCTGGCCATTGGCCCGGTTCAGACCGGTCAGGTTTTCGTTATCCCGATAGAACCAGGAGTACTGGCTTTCGATGCCCGCCTCGAAGGCCCCCACCTCGGTGGTTCCGGCATACAGCACTTCCGGCAACAGATTATAGGGTTTGTTGACGTCGGCAATACGTTCGGCAATGGTCTGGTAGCCATTCAGGTAGGCATCAAAATACTGGTTCTGGTCGGAATAACGTACACCGCCGCGACGCTGCAGGTGAGTCGCCTGGTCAATTTCCAGGGAGCGGTTCAGGTCGCTCAGGTAGTCTTCGTCAGACACCACCGAGAAATCACCGTAACCACTCCAGCCACCACCGAAGGCTGCCCGGGTCGACAGATCCAGGGCCCAGCGCTGGCCGTCTGCGCCCGGATTCTCGTCTTTGTAGTAGGAATCGTCATCGATGTAACCCAGCTGCAGCACTGACTCCCCGAACCGGCTCAGATACCGGCCTTCCAGTTCGGTAAACAGGCCCCGGCCATGAATGTACTGAGGCGTGAGCGTGGCGTCGTAGTGGGGCGCCAGGTTCAGGTAATAGGGCAAAGCCAGGAAGGCGCCGCTACCGGCACTGGACGAGCCGAACTGGGGATACAGAAAACCGGTCTTGCGACGGTCATCAATGGGGAAACTGATGTAAGGCCAGTAGAACACCGGGGCATCCAGCACCTCAAGGCGCACATGCCTGGCGGTACCGAAGCCTTCAGCCTGGTCCAGCTCGATATCCGAGGCAACGATGGCCCAGTCGTTCTGGCCCGGGCCGCAGGTGGTCAGCAGGCCATCGGTAATCAGCACCTGGCTTTCACCAACGCGCGACAGGGACGATGCCTCGCCGCGCATCTCGGATTCGTGCAGCAGGAAGGTGGCGGTGTTGATATCCAGTTGACCGCTTTCGGTGGAGTAGCGGGCGTCTTTACCGGTCAGCAGGAAGCCTTCGCCCCGGCTTACCAGAGGCCCCTGCAGGTTCAGGCTTCCGGAGCGGGTGTCGTATCGTGCCTCGGAGCCGGAGGCCTGGAAGCTGCCCTGGCGCAGCCGCACATCCCCCTGCAGGTACAGCTCCGCATCCAGCTCGTAGCGGGCACTGAGCGCACTGGCCTCCAACGGTGCCTCGGTCTCTCCGGCCGGCAGTACCGGCATGGCTCCGCCGGCTGTGCCGGAAGGCAGGTAGCCGCCATCGCAGAAGACTGGCAAGCCAGCCTGTACTTCAGCCGGTAACTGGCTGCGGGGCCGCCAGTCGATCTCGGCCGCACTCGGTGCCTGCTTGCCGGCATCCTGGGCCAGGCCAGCTGCCGGTGCCAGGGCCATCGCCAGCAAAAGCCCGCCGCAACGGAGCTTGAACCATAACAGGTGACGGTAACGGCTGGGCACGACGGCAATATTCCTGTTCCGGATAAATGGCGACTGACACTAAAAACAGCTGCCTAGTTTACACGCGCCCCCCGGGGTTGTTAACGGAAACCCCGCTGCAAATCCGTTTTACCCTCTTTATACTCCTCTGCTAACGTTCCCGGACACCAAAGACAACTCAGGACGCACCCGACAACCATGGATACCCGCCTGCAACTGCTGACCGACTGGGTCAGGCAAATTCCCGGTTTCAACAGCGCCAGCCCGGAACCGGTTTCCGGTGACGCCAGTTTCCGCCGTTACTTCCGGGTTTGGCGGGAAACGCCGGGCCAGCCCCGAACAGCGTTTATTGTCATGGATGCCCCGCCGGCACACGAAGACTGCCGGCCCTTCGTCGCCATTGCCGAACACTGGCACCGCCACGGCGTGCATGTACCGGCCATCGAGGCCCAGGACCTGCAACAGGGGCTGTTGCTGCTGGAAGATTTCGGTGATCGGCTGATGCTGGCAGAACTGGACGGCGACAGCGCCGACACCCTGTACCGCCAGGCGCTGGACGAGCTGGTGCGAATCGGGCAAATGCCACCGCCCGCGAATTATCCGTTGCCGGCCTATGATGACGCCCTGCTGGACCGGGAGATGGCCCTGTTTCCGGACTGGCTGCTGGAACAGCACCTGGAGCTGACGCTGGACAACCAGGACCGGGCTTTGCTGGAAACCGCCTTCGGCCTGCTGAAAGAAAGCGCCCTGGCCCAGCCGGAAGTGACCGTGCACCGCGACTACCACTCCCGCAACCTGCTGATTCGCCCGGGCCAGATCGCCCCCGGGGTGATCGACTTCCAGGATGCCGTGACCGGCCCGGTAACCTACGATGCGGTCTCCTTGCTGAAAGACTGCTACGTGCGTTGGCCGGAAGCCGATATCGCTAACTGGCTGGAACATTATCGCCAGGTTAGCCTGGACGCCGGGCTGCACCGGGCCGACGCCGACACCTTCCGGCAGTGGTTTGAGCTGATGGGCATGCAACGGCACCTGAAAGCCGCCGGCATCTTTGCCCGGCTGGCCATCCGGGACGGAAAGGCCGGCTACCTGGCCGACATTCCCAGAACCGTCCGCTACATCCGCGACGCCAGCGCCCGCCAGCCAGCCTTCCGGCACTTCCACGAATGGCTGTGCGAGGTGGTGATTCCCGCCATCGAAGAACGCATTGGTCCGTTGCCGGCTGCGGAGGCCCGCCAGCCGTGAAAGCGATGATTCTGGCGGCAGGCAAAGGCGAGCGCATGCGCCCGCTGACCCTCACCACTCCGAAACCCCTGCTCGAAGCCGGCGGCAAACCGCTGATTGCCTACCACCTGGAAAACCTGCACCGGGCCGGCTTTCGCGACTTGGTCATCAACCACGCCTGGCTCGGGCAACAGATCGAACAGGCCCTGGACACCGGCGAGGCATTCGGCCTCACGATCCGTTATTCACCGGAAGGCGAACCACTGGAAACCGCCGGCGGCATCGTCCGCGCCCTGCCCCTGCTGACCGGCGGCGGGGAAGACTGGTTCCTGGTGATCAACGGCGACATCTGGACAGACTTCCCACTGGCCGAACTGCAACCGCCCGCCACTCCGGATTGCGATGCGCTGCTGGTCGTCACCGACAACCCGGCTCACCATCCTGACGGCGACTTCGCCCTGCAACAGGACGGCACCCTGGCCAGCGAAGGCACGGACAAACTTACCTTCACCGGCATCAGCCTGCTCCACCGGCGGCTGTTTACCGGACTGGACGACAACGCCGGCAAACTGGGGCCTGTGCTTCGCCGCGCCATGGTGGCCGGGCGGGTGCGGGGCCTGCACCATCGCGGCCAGTGGATGGACATAGGTACTCCGGAGCGATTAGCAGAACTGGATCGCAAATTGCGCTGATATCCGTAGCACCCGCGCTGCGAAAAGCCGCGCCAAGCTGGTAGACTTGCCCCATTCCATTCAGCCGACGAATCACCTGATCGAGAGAGCCACGATGAACCCCTATCTGATTGCGCCGTCCATCCTCTCCGCCAACTTTGCCCGGCTGGGCGAAGAAGTTGATAACGTACTTGCCGCCGGCGCCGATGTGGTGCACTTCGATGTCATGGACAACCACTACGTGCCCAACCTGACCATCGGCCCCATGGTGTGCGAAGCCCTGCGCAAGCACGGCGTAACCGCCCCCATCGACGTGCACCTGATGGTATCGCCGGTAGACGACCTGATCCGCATGTTCATCGACGCCGGCGCCAGCTACATCACCTTTCACCCGGAGGCGAGCAAGCACATCGACCGCTCCCTGCAACTGATCCGCGACGGCGGCTGCAAGGCCGGCCTGGTGTTCAACCCGGCCACGCCCCTGAGCTACATGGATTACGTGATGGACAAGCTCGACATGGTGCTGCTGATGTCGGTCAACCCGGGCTTTGGTGGCCAGAAGTTCATCCCCGGCACCCTGGACAAACTCCGGGAAGCCCGCAAGAAGATTGATGCCAGCAACTACAACATCCGGCTGGAAATCGACGGCGGCGTAAAGACCGACAACATTCGGGAAATCGCCGAAGCCGGCGCCGACACCTTCGTGGCCGGTTCCGCCATTTTCAACACGCCGGATTACAAAGCCACTATCGATGCCATGCGCGCCGAGCTGGAACAGGCCCGCAAGGTGATTGGCGGATGAGCCTGAAAGGTCTGTTTAATCCCCGCTGGCCCGGCGTTGCCCTGTTCGACCTGGACGGCACCCTGGTAGACAGCGCGCCAGACCTGGCCGCGGCGGTCGACCAGATGCTGGAGCATCTGGGCCGCAAGCCCGCCGGTCTGGAGAAAGTGCGCATCTGGGTCGGCAACGGGGCCGGCATCCTGGTGCGCCGGGCCCTGGCCGACAAAACCGACTGGGAACCTGCGGCACTGAAAGACGAAATCCTTTACAACGACGCGCTTGAAATCTTCTACCACGCCTACGGCCAGATTAACGGCCGCAATGCCGTCGTGTTCGACGGCGTAACCGAGTGCCTGAACCACCTGCGCAGCCTGCGCTGCAAGATGGCCGTGGTGACCAACAAGCCGGACCGCTTCGTGGCCCCGCTGCTGAACAAGGCCGGGCTGGACCAGTACTTCCGGATCTGGGTGGGCGGCGATACCCTGGACGTGAAGAAACCGGACCCGGCACCGCTGCTCTACGCCATGGAACAACTGGGTGGCACCCGGGGCACCACGGTGATGGTGGGTGACTCCGCCGCAGACGTTAACGCCGCCCAGGCCGCCGGCATTCCATGCGTGGCCGTGCGCTATGGTTACAACTTCGGGGGCTCGGTAAACAGCCTCGGTGCCGACGCGGTTGTTGATTCGCTGGCCCAGCTTTTGTAATCTCGCAAGGACGTTTTACTTTGAACACATCATTTCGGGAGATTCCTGCCGTGCAGGGACTGAATCTGACTGCAGCGCGAGGCATCCTGACAACCCGCGCAACACGATGGTGGCGATGGCGCACCGGCTGAGCAAGCCACGGGGCTGATGGCACACGCCTGCATGCCCGCACCACCTGTCACAACGGTGTAACACCGTTCTGACAAAACGCAGATCAGATTTCAGGAAACCGAACCATGACACCCGAGCAATTCCGCGAGCTCGCTGAAGCCGGCTATAACCGCATCCCTGTGTACCGCGAAGTACTGGCGGACCTGGACACTCCCCTCAGCACCTATCTGAAACTGGCCAGCGGGCCCTATTCCTACCTGTTCGAATCGGTACAAGGCGGCGAGAAATGGGGCCGCTATTCGATCATCGGCTTGCCCAGCCAGGAAGTGCTGAAAGTCTTTGACCACCGCATTGAAGTAAGCCGTAACGGCGACGTGGTCGAGCAGGCGGAAGTGGACGACCCGCTGGCCTTCGTCGACGAGTACCAGCAGCGTTTCAACGCCCCGGACCTGCCCGAACTGCCCCGCTTCAACGGCGGCCTGGTGGGCTATTTCGGCTACGACACCGTGCGCTACATCGAAAAGCGCCTGCGCAACAGCTGCCCGCCCGACAAGATCGGCACCCCGGATATCCTGCTGATGGTGTCCAACGAAATCGTGGTGTTCGACAACCTGCGCGGCAAACTGCACCTGATTGTGCATGCGGACCCATCCGCCACGGGAGCCTACGAGCAGGCCCAGGCCCGCATCGACGAACTGGAAAACCAGCTGCACCGCCAGACCGCCAACGCGCCCCGCACCCCGGAACATCTGCGCGGCAAGGTGGTGGACGAGAGCGACTTTATTTCCGGCTTCAGCCAGGACAAATTCGAAGCCGCGGTGGACAAAATCAAGGGCTACGTGCTGGACGGCGACGTGATGCAAACCGTCATATCCCAGCGCATGTCGATTCCCTTCGAAGCGCCACCGCTGAATCTGTACCGGTCCCTGCGCGTGCTCAACCCGTCACCGTACATGTACTTCCTGGACCTCGAAGACTTTCACATTGTGGGTTCCTCGCCGGAAATCCTGGCCCGGGTGGAAGATGAAGAAGTCACCGTGCGCCCCATCGCCGGCACCCGCAAGCGCGGCGCTACCGAGGCCGAAGACAAGGCGCTGGAAAAAGAACTGCTAGAAGACCCGAAAGAAATCGCCGAGCACCTGATGCTGATCGACCTGGGCCGCAACGACGCCGGCCGGGTGTCGGAAACCGGCACCGTGAAGCTGACCGACAAGATGATTGTCGAGCGCTATTCCCACGTGATGCACATTGTCTCCAACGTCACCGGTCGACTGAAAGAAAACACCAGCTGCCTGGACGTGCTGCGTGCCACCCTGCCCGCCGGCACCCTGAGTGGCGCGCCGAAGATCCGCGCCATGGAAATCATCGACGAACTGGAACCGGTGAAGCGTGGCGTATACGGCGGCGCCGTAGGCTACCTGTCGTTCAACGGCAACATGGACACCGCCATCGCTATCCGCACTGCGGTGATCAAGGACAACACCCTGCACATCCAGGCCGGCGCCGGCGTGGTGGCAGACTCCATTCCCCGCCTCGAATGGAAAGAAACCATGAACAAGGGCCGGGCCATCTTCAAGGCTGTGGCCATGACCTACAACGACTACGACCACTGAGGCGGAGGAACAGATTATGTTGCTGATGATCGATAACTACGATTCCTTCACCTACAACGTGGTGCAGTACCTGGCCGAGCTGGGTGCCGATGTGCAGGTGTACCGCAACGATGAAATCACCATCGAGCAGATCGAGGCCCTGAAGCCCGAGCGGCTGGTAATTTCTCCGGGCCCCTGCACGCCGAATGAAGCCGGCATTTCCATGGAGGCGATCCGCCACTTTGCCGGCAAGCTGCCGATCCTGGGCATTTGTCTGGGCCACCAGTCCATCGGCCAGGTGTTCGGGGGCGACATCATTCGCGCCGGCCAGGTCATGCACGGCAAGGTTTCCCCGGTATATCACAAAGACACCGGCGTGTTCCGGGGCCTGAACAACCCGCTGCAGGCAACCCGTTACCACAGCCTGGTAATCGACAAGGACACCCTTCCCGAGTGCCTGGAAATTACCGCCTGGACCCGCAACGACGACGGTTCCATTGAAGAAATCATGGGCGTGCGCCACAAGACCCTGCCCATTGAAGGTGTGCAGTTCCACCCCGAGTCGATCATGACCGAACAGGGCCATGAACTGCTGCGCAACTTCCTGAGAACATAATAAAGAGGCCCCCCACATGGATATGAAACAAGCCCTCAGCCGCATCGCCTCCAACCTGGACCTGTCCCGGGAAGAGATGAAGGATGTGATGCGCATCGTGATGAACGGCGAAGCCACCGACGCCCAGATCGGCGCATTTCTGATGGGCCTGCGCCTGAAAAGCGAAACCATCGACGAAATCACCGGCGCCACCGAAGTGATGCGCGAACTGGCCACCAAGGTGGAAATCAACGCCAGCCCGCTGGTGGATATCGTGGGCACCGGGGGCGATGGCGCCAACCTGTTCAACGTCTCCTCGGCATCCGCCTTTGTAGTGGCCGCCGCCGGCGGTTATGTGGCCAAGCACGGTAACCGCGGCGTGTCCTCCAAAAGCGGCAGCGCTGACCTGATCGAAAAGGCCGGCATCAACCTGGATATGAAGCCGGAAGAAGTGGCCCGCTGCGTGGAACAGATCGGCGTCGGCTTCATGTTCGCCCCGGCCCACCACGGCGCCATGAAACACGCCATCGGCCCGCGCCGGGAGCTGGGCTGCCGGACCATCTTCAACATCCTCGGCCCGATGACCAACCCGGCCGGCGTCACCCGCCAGCTGATCGGTGTGTTCACCAGGGAACTGTGCCGCCCGATGGCGGAAGTGATGCAGCGCCTGGGCGCGGAACACATTATGGTGGTCTGCTCCAAGGACGGCCTGGATGAGATCAGCCTGGCGACAGTGACCCACGTTGCTGAACTGAAAGACGGCGAAATCACCGAATACGACCTCACCCCGGAAGACCTGGGCATCAAGAGCCAGTCGCTGGTGGGTCTGACGGTAGATGGGGCTGACGAGTCACTGGCGCTGATCAAAGCCGCCTTCGGCCGCAGCCACGACGAAACTACCGAGAAAGCCCGGGACATGATCGCCCTGAACGCCGGCGCGGCTATCTATGTGGCGGGTCTGGCCAGAACAGCCAAAGAAGGCGTCGATATGGCGCTGGACGCAATGGGCTCTGGCCTCGCGGCCGGCAAGATGTCTGAGCTGGCTGACTTTTCTCAGTGCTTTTAATCCCGGCCTGTTGAATTCGGTGCCGGACGACCGGCTGGGGAGGGGCGTTCCAAAACACGCCCACAAGTACATCCCTGTAGGGCTTGACTGCAGCCATCCCTGGCTGCAGACAGTTTTGGAACGCCCCTCCCCAGCCGCTCTCGCAAACTATTTACGGGCCTGCTATGACTGACAGACATTTGGATAAGACTCCCACTATTCTTCGGAAGATCGTTAACCGGAAATGGGAAGAGATCGACGAACGGAAGCCGAAAGTTTCCATTGCAGACCTCAGAGCCATGGCCGGCGATCAAGCCCCGGCTCGTGGGTTCGCGAACGCACTGCGGACTCGCATCGAAGCGCAGCATCCGGCGGTAATCGCAGAGATCAAAAAAGCTTCGCCCAGCAAAGGCATCCTTCGCGATCCATTTGAACCCGAACGCATTGCCGAGAGCTACGAGAAAGGCGGCGCAGCCTGCTTGTCAGTGCTTACCGACCACGATTTCTTCCAGGGCCATGAAGACTACCTGAAAGCCGCCCGAGCCGCCTGCAGCCTGCCGGTGATCCGCAAGGACTTCATGGTGGCGCCCTATCAGGTGTATGAAAGCCGGGCCATTGGCGCCGACTGCATCCTGCTGATTGCCGCGTGCCTGACCAAGGACCAGATGCAGGAACTGGAAGGCATTGCCCATGAGATCGGGCTGGATGTGCTGGTGGAGGTTCACAACGGTGAGGAGATGGACGATGCCCTCACCCTGAGTACGCCGCTGGTGGGGATCAACAACCGGAACCTGCACACCTTTGACGTGTCGCTGGACACCACCTTCGACCTTCACGAGCGCATTTCTGCCGACCGGCTGACGATTACCGAAAGCGGCATCATGACCCGTGCAGACGTTAAGGCTATGACCAGCCGGGGCATTTACGGCTTCCTGGTGGGTGAATCCTTTATGCGGGCGCCGGAGCCCGGGGAGAAACTCCAGGAATTGTTTTTCCCGGAAGGCTAATGAATAAGCATAAACGGGCCGGCGGGCAGGGCTGACCAAAATCGTGCGTAGCCATGGATGGCGGAGCCGAGCGTACAGGGACGTATTTACAGCGTATTTTGGTCAGCCCTGCCCGCCGGCCCGTGCACAAACACCTGCATTAAAAATCAGCTCTCAGGCTCAGCCAAAGCTTCCTGCAGCAATTCCAGCAGATGAGCGGGCATGCCTTCCGCCAGCTTCAACGCAGCTTCGTGGGCCCGGGGGCTCATTTTGTCCCAGGTGCGGCGCACGATGCGCAGCCACTTTTCCTTGTCGAAATCGGGGTTGTCTTCGAAGAACCCGGCAAAGTACCGTTCCAGAAACACCATGCAGGCCACGTCTTCCAGCAACTGGGTATCTTCGTCTTCCCGCAGTTTGCGCTTGGTGATGATCGTTTCTACCCGCTCGCATTCTTCCTGCGGATAGCCGCATTCCGCCATAATCTCCGCCGCCCGGCGGCCGTGCATCCGGCCACAGGCCAGGCGCCATTGATAGTAATTCTTGCGGCCTTCGCCATAGTCGCTGCGGGGCATGGTCCAGCGCTCCAGGTGCTGGGCCCGGCAGGCAATCTGCATGCGTTCTGAGGGTTCCGGTTCCAGCGCGAACAGCCAGCGGGTCATGTGCAGGCTGTAGGCGTATTCCCTGGGCAGTTGCTGGCCGTCTACCTGCTCAGTATTCGGGTCTGCCCGGTTGGCCCGGTCGATGGCTTCCAGTGTGTTCATCAAGGTTTGTTGCGTCATACCATGTCCTGTTGCTGATCCTGACCGGGTTATGGCTTTGCTGGGCAATCCTGGCTGCTGGTATCAAGCCTGGGCCGAAGGCCGGGCCTTGATGCGGTCGTACCAGGCCTGCAGGTTAGTGTGCTCCGGCTTGATACGAATATTCACCACCCGGGCGAACGCTACGGTGGTGAAGGCGTTGATGTCGGCCGCGGTAAAGCGGTCGCAGCAGATGTAATCCTTGCCTTCCAGGTGCTTGTTCAGGAAGTGCATGAACTTTTCCACGCCCTGCCCGCATTCTTCGCCCCACTCTTTAATGGGCGTCATCCGGTCCTTGAAGTAGCCGGTGGTGTGCTGGAAGCACATGCCCGTGGGCATGAAGAAATAGAACTCCAGCCAGCGCAGCCACTGCTCTACCTGGGCTTTCTCGGCGGCGGTCTCGCCCATCAGTTGCGGGGTATCCGGGTAGGCTTCTTCAAAATAGCGACAGATGGCCATGGTTTCGGCAATGCAGGTGCCGTCGTCCAGTTCCATCACCGGGACTTTCTTCATGGGGTTTCGGGCCACGAATTCCGGCGTCAGGTTTTCGCCTTTCTGGATATCTATCTCAATAAATTCCGCCTTGTCCAGCAGGCCTTTCTCGGCCATGAACATGCGCACGCGGCGGGGGTTGGGGGCAGTCCGGGTTTCGAAAATTTTCATCTTGTTATTGGCTCCCTGGCAGAAAAACGGGCTTTGAATACAGCAGGTTGACCGGAAAAAACGGTTGCGTCAAGAAACTATCGGGTGCCGGGTATCCAGTCACCCATTTGCCGGATTACCCACTCCGGCTCATCCAGCGGCAGGTCGTGGCCGGCATCCGGGTGCAGCTTCAGGGTCCAGCACCAGCGCCGTTCCAGTTCGGCACTGCAGTGCCAACTGGCAATCCGGTCGCCCTTGCTGGCCAGTATCAGGGCATCGGCCGTCGGGCGCTTTTCCAGGGGTTTGAAACGGGCAGCCGCCAGCAACTGGTTGCGGGCGTTGGTGAACGAGACCGGGCGCTGGCGCTGGATGCTGTACCAGGCCTTGCACAGGCTCAGGGGAATATCCCGGTTGGAGGTCAGGCGCAGGATGTCCCGTTCCCGATGGAACAGTTCACGGCGAACCAGTAAACGCAGGATCTTCGGCCAGGCCGCCGGCTGCATTCGCTGCCAGGGCCGGCTGAAACCGGAACTGGTGTTGATCAGCACCAGGTGCTGCAATTCGCCGGGCTCGGCATGCTGGGCCCAGTCCAGGGCCACCATGCCGCCCATAGACAACGCCAGGATGCTGAACGGCCGGGGAATATGGCTCACCTGCCGGCACACCTGCTCGCGAATAGCGCGCACTGTGGCCGGGCTGGCTTCCCGGTAATGGATGCCCGTGCCGGGCAGGTCTACCAGGTGGAAGTGCTGGTCCGGAAAGGCCGCACGCAAGCGTTCGGGAAAGTCGCCCCAGTGTGCCCGTTCCCGGGTAAGACCCCGCAGGAGGATCCAGTGCATGTTATCGGTTATCCCTGTACCAGTGCATGATGGCGGCTTCCCTGAGCATGGACTCTTCATCTCCCTCCGGCAACCAGTTCCGGTAACTGCTGGCCGCATTCACCAGGAAGTCTATCCAGCTCAGGTGGCTACGCAACACCCGCTGATGGCGGTGGGGTACCAGCGGGTTGAATAACCCGTCCAGCCGCAGCAACTGGCGCGGGCGCTTGCGCACCCATTTCCAGGAGCCCATTTCCAGGGTCAGGGGCAGGAACACCCCGTCACTGCTGCGGTTGACCTGCTTGTAGAAGTAATCCCACAGGTCACCGTGGGTCAGGTAATGGGCCGACTGGGGTTCGAAACGATAGTGGTGATTGGGGTAAGCCTGTTCCCAGATCAGCTTGAGGGCCATCACCGACCCGATGCGGCGCATGGGCCGGCGGCGATAGGCATAGGGAAACCAGATCTGGTCCTGCCAGCCGAAACCGGAGTGGCAGTCCAGCGCCACGCTGAAGGGCCGGCCCGGCAGCAGGTCCTGAATCACCGCTTCCAGTGCAAGGTTCTCCGGCTCCATGCCCTGCTCCGGATCGCCGGTGTACCAGGGCAGGCGGGGCGACAGGCGCTGGCCACCCAGCAGGAAGGCGCTCTGGTCCTGGGCGGTAATCGGCGCGTTGCGCATCAGGTCGACACCGTTGGGATTGCCCCGCTGGTTCAGGTACATACCGCCGGGGTTCAGGATCGGCAGCAGGGTGATGCGGACTTTCTCCAGCAAGGCGTTCAGGTGGTCATCCCAACCGAGCCGGGCCAGGAAGGAATCGAGCCAGGCCATCACCACCTGGCTGCCAATACGCTCTAAGCCGTGAACTCCGCCGACAATCAGCACCGCCGGCACATCGTCCCGGGTGGAGCCCAGGTCCACCCGGTAGATGGGCAAGTGCAGATCCCGCACGGCAACCTCGCCGGCGACGGTGGTGGTGACCTGTTCGGGGGCTTCGGCCAGCTGTCGCTCCAGCTGCACCAATTCCGGCAGGAAGCTGCGCAACAGGCGCTTCTGGTTGCGGTCGCGGCCGGCCTGTTGTTCGGGAATGGCACTGTGGGGGGTGAGGGCCCGCAATTCGGTCATGGCTGGTCTCTCTGCAGCATCGACCTGTCAGGGTAGACGGCAAATGCTGCAGAAATTTGACCGGGCGGGCCCTTGAAGAGAGTTACAGGTTGTCGGTCGTTGCCGGGAGCGCCTTGATCACCTCACCGTTGCCGGTTTCCAGCAGCAATTCACCCTGGCGACCAATGCGGCCATCCACCACCTGCCCCAGCAATTCCAGGTACTTGCGCTCCTGGTTCATCAGCGACGGCGCGCAGGCCATCATGGTGCTGCCCAGGGTACTGAACGACAATCCATCATCACTCAAACGGTAGTTGCCCATAAACCGGTTGCAGGATGCACGCCCGGCTACCCGGCCATTGCCCAGGAACTGCAGGGTAACCATGGAGCGGTCGATCAGCCCGGCACCGGCCAGGTCTTCTACCACCCACTGCACACCCCGGAACAGCCGCTCCCGGTCGCCGCCACAGCCTTCAAAGCTGTTGCCGTCCAGGGTCAGCCGGATCTGGGACGGATACTGGCGTTTGTCCAGGCCCACTTCACACAGCTGGTGTGCCACCCGCACTTCCAGCGACTGGGCTTCGGTTTTCGCTTCAAACGTCCGGCCGTGTCGATTGGCCAGGGTTTCGGTCAGCCAGATCTCGTTCAGCGCTTGCTGCTGGTACGGCGGGGTCAGGGTCATCCGGTTGTTCTCGATCAGCGCCGACCAGTCCGGGTCGGCACCGATGGCCTCAAACCGGGATTCTATCGCGCCCGGTTCCAGGCATTCCGGCAGCACATCACCCTTGAGTGTCAGCGTTGCCCGCTTGCCTTCGGCCAGGAAGCGGGTGGAGGTATCGCCCGGAGCCACGTAGAGGGCACCGGTGTCGGTGGGGGACGGTTTCAGCAATACGCGGCGGTCCAGATACTCAAGGCCCAGAAGCTGGCCGTCTTCAGCCGGGGCAACCCGGATATCCAGCTGGCCGCAGCGATAACTGCCATAGTCCGACAGGGCCAGGGTTTTGGGTTGGGAAGCGCAGGCTGCCAGTACAAGGCTGCAGCCGGCAAGAATGGTCAGCGAAAAAATTCGTCCCTTAAACATCAAAACATCCTATTTTGGTCCAGACTCCGGGGCGCTAGTCTAAAGATTCCGGGCCAGTTTCACCATGCCCAGTCACACGGAACCGGCCTGTTGTGGTACCGGGGCCGCACAGGGTAACCTTGCGCCATCTATTTCAGGGGAATCATCACCATGGCCGTGAAACTCTACCAATTCTGCATCTCCCACTATTCCGAAAAGGTTCGCTGGGCCCTGGATTACAAGGACATCAAGTACCAGCCGGTCAACCTGCTACCCGGGCAGCACAGCAGAACCATCAAGAAGCTTACCCGGGCCGGGTCCTCGGTGCCGGTGCTGGACCACGATGGCCAGATTATCCAGGGCTCTTCAGAGATCCTGGACTACCTGGATAAAACTTTCCCGGAACCCCCCCTGATGCCCGAAGACCCGGCCCTGCAGGAACAGGTTCGCAGCTGGGAGACAAAGCTGGACGAACTGGCTGGCGCGGCCATCCGCACCTGGGTCTACCACTACTTCCTGCAACGGCCGAAGGTAGTGGTGCCGCTGCTGGCTGCCGGCACACCGTTCTACAACCGCATCCTGCTCAGCCTGGCCTTCAGCCGGGTGGACGAGATCATGCGCAACTGGATGAAGATTAACCAGAAGACCGCCGATGCCGCGCAGGAAACCCTGGAGCAACTGATTACCGAACTGGCAGAGGTGTACGAGCAGCAGCCGTACCTGGTGGGTGACCGGTTCACCCGGGCTGACCTGACCGCCGCAGCGCTGCTGGCCCCGCTGTTCCAGCCCGAACAATATCCCGTGCCCTGGCCCAGGCCGGCAAAGATCCCGAAACCGGTGCAGGCCTGGCTGGCAGACTGGCGCCCGAAACTGGAACCGGTGGTGCAGGTGTACCACAAGCACCGCTAACCCCGGGGCGATTGGCCGAAAAGGCCACCTCCGCTGTCGCAACAGCGACAGTGCATTTATCGGTGGTTATGCCAAGATAAAACCTGAAGAAAAACAAAACAGGTTTCCCATGGCATTACTCGACATGATGCGGGCCGTACTGGAAGACAGCGGCCTGCTGGCACTCTGGCACACACTGGCTCCGTGCCTGGCCCTGGATGAGCGGCAGCTGATTTTCATGGTGGCCACCCCCATCTTTATCGGTATTACCTTCTGGGAGTACCGGAAAATCCGTCACGACCCGAAACTGATGGATACCGCCGAAGCCATCCGCAACTTTGCCCTCGGCGCCGGTTACCAGGTTACCGAGTTACTGTTTGCCGGCATCATTGCCTTCCCTGTCTACGCGCTTTGCTACCACTACCGCCTGTTCGAGCTGGAACTGAACTGGCTGACCGGATTCCTGACCTTCCTGGGCGTGGATTTCTGCTTTTACTGGATGCACCGGGCCAGCCACCGTATGCGCTGGTTCTGGGCGGCCCACGTGGTGCACCATTCCTCCGAACGCATGAATTTTTCCACTGCCATGCGCCAGAACGCCACCAACATTTTCAACTGCATGTGGGTGTTCTACCTGCCCATGGCCCTGATCGGCTTCAACCCGGTGTGGATCGGCGTGGCCTATGCCTTCTCGCTGGTGTACCAGTTCTTTGTGCACACCACGCTGGTGGGCCGGCTGCCCGGCTGCATCGAACGGGTGTTCAATACCCCCAGCCACCACCGTGTACACCATGGCCGCAACCCGGAATACATTGACCGCAACTACGGCGGCACCCTGATCATCTGGGACCGGCTGTTCGGCACCTTTGCCCCGGAAAACGATGCCAATCCACCGGAGTACGGCATCACCCGGCAAATCCATTCCACCAACCTGATTGTGCTCTGGACCCACGAATATGTGGACATGTTCCGCGACATGAGCCGCCCGGGCGGTCTACTCTCCCGTCTCGGACATTTGTGGCGACCACCGGAGTGGCAGCGCCCGACCACCAGCAACAGCAAACAACCGGGCACCCTGCATGAGCGAAACCACCCTGAACCTGACCACCACTGACGGACACCGGATAACCGGCACCCTGTTTTGCCCGGACACCCCCGGCGCCGTCCTGGTGATCAGCCACGGCATGGCCGAGCACGGCAACCGCTATGCCGGCCTGGCCCGGTGGCTGGGCACTCAGGGCGTGGCGGTTGTCACCTACCACCACCGGGGCCATGGCCCGGACTGCCGTCCGGAAGACCTGGGCCACTACGCAGACCACCAGGGCTGGCAGAAAGTGGTGGACGATCTCGGCCTGGTGGTGGATCACATCCGCCAGCAGTTCCCGCAGCGGCCGGTCACCCTGCTGGGCCACAGCATGGGGTCGTTCATCGCCCAGAGCTATGCTGCGCAGCACGGTGACAAGCTCGACACACTGGCGCTCAGTGCCACCAACCGCATTCACAAACCCCAGCTGCGGGCGTCCGCCGCACTGGTCTGGCTGATCCGTCTGCTGCGGGGCCGCCGGCACCACAGCAAGCTCATAAGCGCCATGACCTTCGGCCAGTTCAACCGGCACTTCCGCCCTAACCGTACCGACTGCGACTGGCTCAGCCGGGACCCGCAACAAGTGGACCGCTACCGGGCAGATCCGCTGTGCGGGTTCGAGTGCAGCGCCGGCCTGTGGCATGATTTCATCACTGGTATGCTTGGCATCAATCCCGGACAATGGCCGCAGGATCTTCCGGTACACCTGTTTGCCGGCACCGATGACCCGGTGGGCGAGATGGGCAAGGGTATCCGCCAGCACTTCCGGGCGATCCGGGAGGCAGGCATCCAGAAGGTGACCTTCCGGCTGTTTGACGGAGGCCGCCACGAGATGCTGAATGAACTCAATGCCGAGGACGTATGGCAACACCTTCTGCAATGTATTCCGGTTCGGGAAAACACCTGCACCGAGCCCTTGCCGGCCTGATCGGCACTGCCCTGCTTGTTTTCCATTCTGCAGCCCTTGCGGAAACGGCCACCCTGGCGGTAGCCGCCAACTTCACCGGCACCATGAACCGGCTGGCGCCGTTGTTCGAACAACAGACCGGTCACCAGTTGCGCATCAGCTACGGCTCTACCGGCAAACTCTATGCCCAGATCCGCCATCGCGCGCCGTTTGATGCCTTTATGGCGGCAGACCGGGAACGACCGCAGTTACTGGAACAACAGGGGCTGGCGGTCGCCGGCACAGGATTTGACTATGCCGAGGGCCGGCTGGCGCTTTGGAGCAGAACCCCCGATCTGTTTACCGATGGCACGGCCTGGCTGGCCCGACAACCCGAGCGGCTGGCCATCGGCAACCCGAAAACCGCCCCTTACGGCATCGCTGCCATGGAAGTGCTGCAGAATCTCGGGCTCGCACAAGCCCTCCGCCCCGCGCTGGTCAGCGGCGACTCCATTGCCCAGACCTTCCAGTTTGTCGCCACCGGCAATGCCGTCGCAGGGTTTGTAGCACTGGCCCAAACGCGGGCATGGAAGGAGGAAGGCTCCCTGTGGCTGGTACCGAATGATCTGCACACGCCCATCAGGCAACAGGCTGTTTTGCTGGGCCACGGCGAGGATAATCCGGCGGCCCGGGCGTGGATGTTGTTTCTCGCCAGCGAACCGGTTTTTTTTTTCGAACAGCCCAACCACTGAACTGGCGGAGACTTCATGAGCCCGGAATGGCAGGCCGTCTGGCTAACCCTGAAACTGGCAGGCATCACCACCGCACTGCTGCTGGTGATTGGTACGCCCATCGCCTGGTGGCTGGCCCGCACCGGGCACTGGCTGCGCCAGCCGGTTTCGGCCGTGGTTGCACTGCCACTGGTGCTGCCACCCACGGTGCTGGGTTTTTACCTGCTGATCGTTATGGGCCCGGATGGTGCCCTGGGTCGCCTGATGGAGAACCTCGGGCTGGGCCTCCTGCCCTTTACCTTCGAAGGCTTGGTGCTGGCGTCGGTTATCTATTCCCTGCCCTTTACCGTCCAGCCCCTGCAAACTGCTTTCCTGACCATCAACCAGAGCCTGCTGGAGACCGCCGCCACCTTGCGGGCTTCACCCCGGGATCGCTTTTTCTCGGTTGTGATTCCGCTGGCGCGACCGGGCTTTCTGACCGCCGCGGTACTGACCTTTGCCCACACTGTGGGTGAATTCGGGGTGGTACTGATGATTGGCGGCAACATTCCGGGAGAAACCAAGGTCTTGTCGGTGGCCATCTTCGACCATGTGGAAGCCCTTGAGTACACCCAGGCCCACTGGCTGTCTGCCGGCATGGTGGCGTTTTCCTTTGTGGTGCTGGTCAGCCTGTACGCCCTGAATGGCCGCTACCAGCCGGGAGTGGTGAAATGACCGGTACCGTCAACGCCTGCCTCCGGTGCCAGCTGGGGGACTTCACCCTGGATGTAGACCTGACCCTGCCCGGCTCCGGGATAACCGCGATCTTCGGCCACTCCGGGTGCGGCAAGACCACCCTGCTGCGCTGCATCGCCGGCCTGCAGCCTGCCGAGGGTCACCTGAGCGTGCTGGGCGAACCCTGGCAGGCCGGAAAGCTCAGCCGGCCCGTGCACCACCGGCCCCTGGCCTATGTGTTCCAGGAAACCAACCTGTTTCCCCACCTGTCGGTGCGTAAAAACCTGCTGTACGGATACCGGCGGGTGCCCAAAGCCCACCGGAAAATAGAACCTGAACAGGTGCACCAGTGGCTCGGCCTGTCGCCCCTGCTGGAGCGGATGCCGGCCGGGTTATCCGGCGGGGAGCGCCAGCGGGTGGCCATCGGCCGGGCCCTGCTCACCAGCCCCCGACTGCTGCTGATGGACGAGCCCCTGACGGCCCTGGACCAGCAGAGCAAACAGGACATCCTGCCGTACCTGGAACGGCTGCGGGACAGCCTGGAGCTGCCGGTGCTCTACGTATCCCACTCCACCGCCGAGGTGGCCCGGCTGGCAGATCATATCGTGATGATGGATCAGGGCCGGGTGGTTGCCCAGGGCCCGCTGCAGGAAACCCTGGCCCGCACCGATCACCCGTTCCGGCTGGAAGAAAATGCAGGGGTTATTCTGGAAGGCAAGATTATCGAGGTGGATACCCGCTGGCACCTGTGCCGGCTGGCATTCGATGGCGGCGAGCTCTGGCTGCGCCACCATGATCACCTGAGTGAGGGAATGACTGTGCGGGTACAGGTGCTGGCCCGGGATATCAGCCTTGCCCTGGAGGAAAATCCGGACCAGAGCATCCAGAACCTGTTACCGGCCTGTATCGACCAGATTGATACCGAGGTAACCCCCGGCACCAGCCTGGTACGCCTGGGAGCCGGGCCAACCGCTTTCCTGGCCCGCCTGACCACCCGCTCCCTGCACCAGCTGCAACTGGAGCAGGGCCAGCAGGTTTGGATGCAGATTAAATCCGTCGCCCTGATGGACTGACCTTACCGGGTGCCGAACACCACCATGGTCTTGCCTTTCACCCGCACCAGGCCCTGGTCTTCCAGGGTTTTCAGTACCCGGCCCACCATTTCCCGGGAACAGCCGACAATGCGGCCGATTTCCTGGCGGGTGATCTTGATCTGCATGCCGTCCGGATGGGTCATGGCATCCGGCTCCTTGCACAGGTCCAGCAGGGTACGGGCCACCCGACCGGTTACGTCCAGGAAGGCCAGGTCACCCACTTTGCGAGTGGTCTGGCGCAGGCGCGTTGCCATCTGCTCACCGATGAAATACAGCACCCGCGGATCCTGCTGGGCGATTTCCCGGAACTTGGTGTAGCTGATTTCCGCCACTTCACACTCGGTCTTGGCCTTGACCCAGGCACTGCGGGAATCCATGTTATCGAACAGACCCATTTCGCCGAAAAAGTCCCCGGCGTTCAGGTAGGCCATGATCATCTCCCGGCCATCGTCGTCTTCAATGATAACGGTCACCGAACCCTTGACGATGTAGAACAGGGAGTCACTTTTGTCGCCTGCATAAATGATGGTGCTTTTGGCGGGATAGCGCCGGCGATGGCATTGGGAAAGAAAATAATCGAGATGTTTGGTCTTCTGCTCAACCGGCTTGACGATAGTAGCCATAATGCGAGACGTGCCTCCTCAGAGTCTGGCAGTGCTTATCTTTTTATATCCCCGCTTTTCCCTGCAGGTTAGGGTTTTTACTGATGTGCCCGGCAACTTATAACAAGAAGGCCGGTTGCGGGCAACTGTGCTAGCATTCCCCGCCATACCCGAATAGCCGATGGAGACACCGATGAAAGCTACCGTTGACTGGACCGGCAATGCCAGCTTCAAAGCCACCAGTGGCACTGGCCACACCGTACAACTGGACGGACCGCCCGACCACGGCGGCCAGGACCTGGGCCCCCGCCCCATGGAAATGCTGCTGATGGGCGTGGGCGGCTGCTCGTCGTTTGATGTCATGAGCATCCTGAAAAAGAGCCGCCAGGACGTCACCGCCTGCCACGCCGAGCTCGAGGCCGAGCGGGCCGATGCCGTGCCTTCCGTGTTCACCAGGATTCACCTGCACTTTGTGGTAACCGGCCACAACCTGAAAGAAAAGCAGGTAGAACGGGCAGTTAGCCTGTCCGCAGAAAAGTACTGTTCGGCATCAATCATGCTGGGTAAGGCAGGCGTGGAAATCAGCCACAGTTACGAGATCCACGAGGCGGAATAACCGGCTGGAAAAAGTCATTGCAACGACTATCCAATGACACATACGGTATGCATAATACGCAACTTTCTTAAAGGTCTGCGCAAAAGGTGATCAACTATTATGGAAACCAAACTCCAGCTACACGGTTTCAACAACCTGACCAAGTCCCTGAGCTTCAATATCTACGATATCTGTTACGCGCAGACCGAAGAACAGCGTGAAGCCTATATTGATTACATCGACGAGATGTACAACGCCGAGCGTCTGACCCAGATCCTTTCAGACGTGGTCAAGATCATCGGCGCCAACATCCTCAACATTGCCCGCCAGGACTACGAGCCCCATGGCGCGTCTGTCACCATGCTGATTGCCGAGCATGAAGTGACCGACAGTGAAGCCAATAACGAGGAATCCCCGGGCCCGCTGCCAGACACCATTGTTGCGCACCTGGACAAGAGCCACGTAACCGTTCACACCTACCCGGAAAGCCATCCCCACGACGGCGTAAGCACCTTCCGGGCGGATATCGACGTATCCACCTGCGGCCTGATTTCACCGCTGAAGGTACTGAACTACCTGATCCACAGCTTCGATTCCGATGTCGTGACCGTGGACTACCGGGTGCGGGGTTTCACCCGCGATGTAGACGGCACCAAGCACTACATCGACCACGACATCAACTCGATCCAGAACTACCTGACCGAAGACACCCAGAACGCCTATCAGATGATCGACGTGAACGTGTACCAGGAAAACCTGTTCCACACCAAGATGATGCTGAAGGACTTCAACCTGGATAACTATGTATTTGGCGTGAATGCCAGCGAACTGGACCCGGCCGAAGCCCAGTCCATCGAAGACCGCCTGCGCCGCGAAATGCTGGAGATTTTCTACTCCCGAAACGTGGAATAGTCCGGCCCTGCCGGTGGCCCGGACGGGCCGCCGGCCGCTCCTTCAGTTTTTTTGATCCCTCCCGCCAGAATTCTGCGTTTTCATCCTGCCCGTCGCCCCGGTTTAATGGAACCATTGCTAACCGAGAGGACGACACCATGACGCATCGCGCCCTGAAACAGATTATCCCCGCACTGGAGACCTCCGATGGTGCCGGGGTAAAAATCAAACGCTCCCTGGGCCAGCGCCAGAGCATCCGCATGGATCCCTTCCTGATGCTCGACGAGTTCGGCTCTGACCAGCCCCAGGATTACATTGCAGGCTTTCCCGCCCACCCGCACCGGGGTTTCGAGACGGTCACCTACATGATCGAAGGCCACATGTTGCACGAAGACCACCTGGGTAACCGGGGCAACCTGCGCAACGGCGGCGTACAGTGGATGACCGCCGGCCGGGGCATTGTGCACTCGGAAATGCCGCAGCAGGAATCCGGCCTGATGCGCGGTTTCCAGCTGTGGCTGAACCTGCCGGCGGCGGAAAAAATGAAACCGGCCGGCTACAGGGATATCCAGCCCGAAGACATTCCGGCCTTCAGTCAGGGCGGCGCCACCGTCAAGCTGATTGCCGGCGAGATGACCCTCAGTGGTGGCCAGGTATCCGGTGCGGTCACCGGCGGCAGTACCGATGCCATCTACGCCGACATTCACCTGGAGCCCGGCAGCCAGCTATCATTGCCGGTACCGGCCAGCCACAACGCCATGCTGTACCTGTACGAAGGCGATGCCGAGCTGATCACGGGGGGCGAGCGCACCCGCCTGCCGGCATCGGCAGCCAGTGTGCTGGATGACGGTGACGAGCTGATGCTGGAGGGCGGCACACAGCCGGCCCGTGTGCTGCTGATAGCCGGCAAACCGATCGGCGAGCCGATCGTGCAATACGGCCCGTTTGTGATGAACACCCGGGAAGAAATCGAACAGACCCTGAAGGATTACCAGAGCGGCCATCTGACCGCCTGAGCTTCAGGCGAAGGCCTTGCCGGCCATCAGCTTCTGCACCATGGGCCGGACGATCAGGTCCATCGCCAGGGGCATCTTGGTACCGGGAATCACCAGGGTATCGTGGCGGGACAGAGTGCTGTGGGGAATCACCTGCAGCAGCCAGGCAAAGTCGACATCGGCGGCTTCCCGGAAGTGGATCACCACCATGCTTTCATCTTCGGTGGGCACATCCCGGGCAATAAACGGGTTGGAAGTATCCACCAGCGGGATGCGCTGGAAGTTGATGTGGGTATGGGAGAATTGCGGCACGATGTCGTGCACATAGTCGTCCATACGGTTGATGATGGTTTTGACCACCGCATCCGGGCTGTAACCCCGCTGGTTGGTATCCCGGTGAATCTTCTGGATCCATTCCAGGTTAACGATGGGCACCACGCCAATCAACAGGTCCACATACTGGGCAATGTTGTAGTTTTCGCTGACCACCCCGCCATGCAAACCTTCGTAGAACAGTAAATCGGTATCCGCCGGCAATGACTGCCAGGGGGTGAAGGTTCCGGGCTTGAAACCGGCCGCAATCAGCTCCCGGTCTTCATCATGGACATAGTGGCGATAACGGCCGTTGCCGGTATGGCTGTAGTCGTACAGCAAGGCTTCCAGGCGGTCGATGTGGTTGGCCGCCAGGGCAAAGTGGTTGCGCTCGCCGAACTGCCCCTTGGCGGCCAGCCGGGCCATCTGCTCGCGGGTATATCGGTGAAAGCTGTCGCCGCTGACCATGGCCGCGCTGATGTCTTCACTGGCAAACAACCGGCTGAAGATCTGGCCGGTTGTACTGGTGCCCGCTCCGGAGGACCCGGTAACGGCTATAACAGGATGGCGTTTGGACATAAACGGCAAGGCTCCCGGATCAGGTCAGGCTGTCGAGCAGCCGCGGCTTCTCGATCACAAAGCCCTGAGCATAGTCCACACCCAGCTGTCGCAACAGGTCCAACACGTCCCGGGACTCCACCTGCGAGGCAATCACCTCCCGCTCCATGTAGTGGGCCATGTCGACCATGGACTTCACCATGGTCTGGTCAGTCTCGCTGGCCACCAGCTGGCTGGTGAAGGCGCTGTCGATCTTGATCAGGTCCACCGGCAGCGAACGCATGAACTGGAACGAGCTGGGGCCGCTACCGAAATCCCCCAGGCAGAACCGGCAACCCAGCTCCTTCATTTCCGCCATGAAGTCGGCCACCGCCTGCAGGTCATTGATGGCCGAAGCTTCTGTCAGTTCGAACCAGAGTCGTTCAATGGGCGCATCCTGCTTGCTGAGCTTTTCGTAGATAAATTCCAGCAGCGACTGGTCATTCAGGGAGTGACCGGACAGGTTGATACAGATTCCACCCACCGCGCCGGGGTCCGGCGCCTCATCCCGCAACCAGTCCAGCATGTGGCCCACCACCCAGCGGTCCACCACCTGCATCCGGTCGTAGCGTTCGGCCATGCGGATGAAGTCCCGCCCGGTAATCAGCTGCCCGCTGTCGTCGTACATGCTGATCAGCACTTCGTACTGGGACGGCATCCTGGCTTTGCCATGCAGCGGGATAATCTTCTGGCAGCGCAGCAACATGCGCTCGTCGCCCGGGTCCCGCAGGTTCGCCAGCCGGGCGGCAATCTGTTCCTGGCGGTCCTGGTCGGCCTTGTCCGGCGCATACTCGGCAATGGTGCCCTCGCCTTTCTTGCGGGCGGCGGTCAGCGCCTGCTCTGACGCCCGCAACCAGCGCTCGCCATTGACCAGCACCGGCAGGTCCGGCACCAGCCCCACGTTCGCCGACAACGCATACTGGTTGCCGCCGAATTCGAACACATCGGTTTCGATGGCGCTGATCAGCGCCTTGGCAATGCTGTTGCCCTTGTCCGCCGGCACCAGCATGGCAAATTCGTTACCCGCCAGGCGCGCCACCGGCCGGCCACCCTCGGCCTGCCGGCACAGGATATCCGCCAGGCGTTTCAGCGCTTCATCACCGGCCTGGTAGCCGGCCGTGTCGTTCAGTAGCCGGAAGCCCCGCAGATCCAGGTACAGCAAGGCCAGGTTTTCTTCCCGTCCCGCCAGTTGCTGGTCGAGCATACGCTCGAATTCCCGGCGGTTCAGCAGGCCGGTCAACTGGTCATGGCTGGATGCCCAGGACAGCTGGTCGTAAACATCCTTGACCATGCGGTCGATACTTTCATCCACCAGCGGCCGATCATACTCGGCATCCGGCACAATCACGCCACGGCGCATCTGGCGGGCCAGGTCTTCCAGGCCCAGCTCCACCACTCTCATGCCCTGATGGTTCACAAAGACAAAGCGGCCGAAGCCCCGGGCAACCCACACCAGCCTGATATGCTGGGGCTGTTCCGGCTGGCTCAGGTCCTTCAGCCATTGCCCGCCCTGCAACTGCTGGGCGCGGGTAATCCAGCGCTGGAGGTTGCGCCGCTCCAGTTCGCTCAGGCCATCCTGGTCCTGTGCTGACGCATCCTGCTCCGGCTCTGCCTCGGGCACATCCACCATTTCAGGCGGCTGCTCCGGCGACCGCACCAGGAACCGTTTGAGTTCTTCCCGAATCCGGGACGAGGGCATATGGTTACCGGAAATAGACGCCAGGCCATCCTGGATCAGCCGCAGCAGTTCCGGCAGGTTGATCTCCATCTGCGGGTCTTCACCGAAAGCCTGCAGGGAGTCGATCACCTCCAGGTAATCAGCCCATGCCTGGCTGTCCGGGCCCTGGCGGATCCAGGTCAGCGACAGCAGGTCACGCCAGCCGCCTTCCAGCAGGGTCATCAGTGCCCTGGGCACCCGGCAGCCGGCAATCTTGCGGTTGACCGCTTCAGTGACCGCCGCCCGGGACTCGGATACTTTCTGGGCACCCTCTGCCGCCGCCGTCACCCGTTCAACATTGCGGCGATAAATCTGGTTCTGGCGTTCGATCAGCCCGTCCAGCTCGGCAAGCGTTTGCTCGAACATCGCCGGGTCCTGCTCGAACTCGGTGGCAATACGGTGCACCAGCTCATCAACCCGGCGCTGCACCACCGGGTTGATCCGGCCGCCCCGGATACCCAGCTGGGCCAGCCGGTTCATCACTTCCCGAACCGGGCTGCCGTGGTCCTCGAAAAACGCAGGATCACGCATCACCACCTTCAGTACCGGCACTTCCAGCCGGCGCATGATGGCCTGGGCGTGTTCACTGAGTTTCGGGCTGGATAACACACTCTGGAAAAAGCGGTCGACTACATCGAGGGTTTCCTGCTGTTCCTCGTTCAGGCCGGCGTCTTCGCCATTTTCCCGAACCTTGCCCAGCACCCGCTCTTTCAGGGATGCGGTATCGTTTTCGTCGCCGACAACCTGCAGCTGCAGTTCCTGCAGGTCACGGTACAGCTCACCCGGCGACAGCGGCCGGGCATCGGCGGGGGACATCCCGGTTGCCGACTCCCCGGCGGCCGCCCGGCTGGCCTGGAGGGTACTCAACAGGTTGCGAACCGTGGCGAACGCCGTCCGGGCCGACTGGGAATAACCACGGAAGTCACCGGTTGGCCGGTTAGCGGGGTCGCTGTTCTGGTCCGCAGTATTTTGCTGATCGTCCACAGCCGGTTTCGGCTCCTCGGCCGGCTTCGGCTCCGGCGGCGTCTTGGTTGGCCGGGGATCGGGCTGTTCACTGAGGTAGCGGGACAGGTCGAGATCCGGCAACACACCATGGCGAATCAGTATGTTGTTCAGTTCCCGGTACATGGGCCCGAGTTCCTTCAGCACCGTCAGCTCGAAAACCTTCAGGCAAATTTTTTCCACATCCCGGGACAGGTTGAGCTGCCCCAGGGCGTTATGGAACGCCTCGCTGACCAGGGCCGGCCCCAGCGGATTATGGTGGCCGGTGCGATTGGCCACCTGCAGGTGATCCAGGCGCAGCTTCAGCTGCAGCAGGTCACCGCGATAGCGGGTGTCGGCCCGGGTCACCATCACCCGTACCGCCAGCCATTCCTCGAATTCGTTCTTGTCGACCACCGACAGCGCCGCGCCGGGCGCGCCCTTGGGTTCGGGCTTCAGGGGTGACTGCAGGCTGGCCGCCATCTGGTGCCAGATGACTCGTTGGCGGCTGTGGATCTGACCGGCCGCTTCCAGGTATTCGTTGGCCTGCTGGTCATGGGAGGCCTTCCTGGCAGCAGCCTGAAGTTCCTCGGCCATCTGAACGATGCAGGCATCCATCAGGGGTTCGATGTAATGGGTAATTGCCCGGGCGGCCTGGTGCAGGACAAACTGGACCCGGTCAGAAGGCGCCTTGAGGGAGGAGCGATCCTGTTCCCGGCTGGCGCCGCACAGCTTGAGCATGGCGTTGACCGCCTCGGGGTCCGACCGGGTAAAACTGACGCCCATGGCCCCTTCCGTACGGCGGGTGGGTGTCACATGCAGCTCGTAACGGCGGTTACCTTCCAACCCGCGAAAACGCACCACCAGCTCTTGCGGCGCATCACCCGAGAACGCCCGTTCGATCTTGCCGGAGGTTTCGGCAGAATAACGAATGTACATGCCCTCGGCACAGAAATCGGCAATCTGGCACGGCAACGGATTACCGGTCCCGATATCAAGCTGGGCTGCGAGTTTGATGGGCTGTCGGGTGCTGCTGCGACGTTCTTTGGGTTCCATGGACATCCTGGTCGGTTACCGGTTCGACGGCGATGGCTGGCAATGCATTTGCTCAGTGACCGTGCGAGTGTTTCATCATAACATTCCATGTCATGAAACAGCTTATTCAGATCAATCTTCTTTTACTACTTCTGGCTGGTGTATCCGGGTGTTCGACTTTCGGCTACTACAGCCAGGCCATCGGCGGCCACCTGTCGCTGATGATGCGGGGCGAGCCGGTAGAGCGCCTGCAAAAGCAGCCGGATACACCACCGGAATTGCGGCAGAAACTCGAGCTTGCCGAAGCTGCCCGCCGCTTCGCCCGCAACCGGCTCGACCTGCCCGTGGGCGATGCGTTTACCGGGTTCGTGGAACTGGACAGGCCCTGGGTGGTGGTCAACCTGGTGGCGGTGCCCGAGTTCTCCCTGGAACCCCACCGCTGGTGCTATCCGGTGCTCGGCTGCCAGGCTTACCGAGGCTACTTCAAACTCGAACAGGCACGCAAGGAAGAGGCCCGGTTCCGCCAGCAGGGCTACGACACCTTTATTGGCGGGGTGACGGCCTACTCAACACTGGGCTGGTTTGATGACCCGCTGCACACTGGCTTTACTCGCCTGTCGGATGACCGAATGGTAGCGCTGATGTTCCACGAACTGGCCCACCAGGTGGTCTACATGGCCGAAGATACCGCCTTCAACGAGAGCTTTGCGACCGCCGTGGAACTGGAAGGGCTGCGCCTGTGGCTGGAGCAGCAGAACAGTGCGGAAGATTTTGACCTGGCCTTGCTGCGGCAGGAACACCGAAACCAAACCCTGGCCCTGGTTGAGGCAACTACGGCAGAGCTGGAGCAGCTGTACAACCGGCAGGGCAGGCTGACACCGGAACAACTGCGTGAACACAAGGCAGGACACCTGGAGCAACTGGCGCAAGCCTACGCCCGGCTGGCCGATGACTACCCGGAGCCCGGCCCTTTCGGGGCGCCGCCGGTGCAGCTGAACAACGCCAACCTGGCGCTGTTCCGGCAGTACAATCAGCATGTGCCGGCGTTCCGGCAACTGTTGCGGGAGCTGGACTACAACTTCGGGGAATTCTACCGGCAGGTGGAACAGCTGTCCGGCCAGCCGGAACCGAAACGCAGGGCCCGGCTGGCGGAGTTGTCACATCGGTTTGACGAACACCTTTGAGTTGCGCTGGGTGTTGTAGGCCGCCAGCTTGGGCCCCGGCAGGTTCTGCACGGCCGTCGGCTCGAAGCCCCGCTCCCGGAACCAGTGTTCGGTCTGGGTGGTGAGCACAAACAGTTTGCGGATGCCCTGGCTGCGGGCCAATTTTTCCACCATGGCCAGGATGTCGTCACCCCGGCCTGCCCGTCGATAGGACGGGTCAACGGCGAAGCATGAAAGCTCGCCTGCGCCTTCATCCGGGTAGTTATACAAAGCGGCGCAACCCACAATGGTGCCGTCCCGTTCTGCCACCACAAACCGGTCGATTTCGGTTTCCAGCATTTCCCGGGACCGGCGCACCAGTACGCCCTGCTCTTCCAGTGGCTGGATCAGCTCCAGGATCCCGCCGATATCTTCCACCCGGGCCTGGCGAATCTGCTCGTAGTTGTCACCGCTCACCAGGGTGCCGGAGCCGTCCCGGGTGAACAGTTCTTCCAGCAAGGCGCCGTCTTCGGCGTAGCTGATAATGTGGGCCCGGCGCACCCCTTTAACACAGGCATCACAGGCAGCTTTCAGCAGCGCGGCATCGTGGCCGGTCACGGTATTGTCGTTCAGCCGCTCGGAAGCCTGGCGCGCAGACAACTCACGGATCAGCGAGCCGTCTTCATCCAGCAGGCCTTCATCATCAATAAAGACAATCAGCTTTTCCGCCTGCAGCGCGGCCGCCACCTGGCTGCCAACATCCTCGTAGGACAGGTTGAAGGCGTCGCCGGTGGGTGAATAGCCCATGGGTGGCAGCAACACTATGTGGCCCAGTTCCAGCAACTGCTCGATACCCCGGCTATCGACCCGGCGTACCCGCCCGGTGTAGCCGTAATCAATACCATCCAGCACCCCGACCGGCTTGGCAGTCAGATAATTGCCGCTGCTGACACGGATCCGGGCGTTGTGCATGGGCGAGTTCACCAGCCCCATGGACAACTGGCTTTCAACGTAGGCGCGCAAGCCGCCAATGGCTTCCATCACCAGCGGCAGGTGGTCGTCGGGAGTGACCCGAAGCCCGCGGGAGAAGGTGGATTCCAGGCCGGCATCATCCAGCCGCGACTGGATCTGCGGGCGACCACCAAAGGCCACCACCAGTCGCACACCCAGGCTGCTGAGCAGGGCGATGTCGTGGATGATATTAATAAAATTGCGGTGTTCTATGGCATCGCCGGGCATGGTCAGCACCACCGTGCGCCCGCGATGGGCGTTGATGTACGGTGATGAGTGCCGGAACCCGTGCAGCCATTCGTTTGATTTCAAACCGGTCTCCCTGTTCATCCGATACAGAACTGCCTGATCAGTCCCCGCAGAATATCCACCGTGGGCTGTAATTGCGACAATTCCAGGTACTCGTCTGGTTGGTGCGCCTGGTCAATGGAGCCGGGGCCCATCACCAGGGTTTCCAGGCCCAGCTTCTGCAGCCAGGGCGCTTCGGTGGCGAAGGCGACAGCATGGGCGGTGTGCCCGGTGAGCTTTTCGCAGGCTTGCACCAGTGCCGCATCGGCCGGCGTCTCGAACGGTGGCACACCATCGAACAACGGCTCGAAACTGAGGGCCAGCTGGCGCCGCTCCGCCAGCGGCTGGATGCGGTTCAGGATAGCCTGGCGCAGGTTATCCATGTCCATGCCCGGTAATGGCCGCAGGTCAAAGTGCAGCTCGCAGCGGGCACAGATACGGTTCGGGTTGTCGCCACCGTGGATGCAACCAAGGTTAAGGGTGGGCACCTGCACCTTGAACGCCGGGTTCCGGTACTTCTCCTGCCACTGGCCGCGCAGGGCCAGCAGTTCAGTCATGGCCTCGTGCATACCCTCCAGGGCATTACGGCCTAAATCCGGGTTCGAGGAATGGCCGGACTGCCCCTCGAAGGTCAGCCGCTCCATCATGATGCCTTTGTGCATGCGCACCGGGCGCAGGCTGGTGGGTTCGCCAATCACGGCATAGCGGGCCCTGGGCTTGCCCGCCTCGGCCAGCGCCCGGGCCCCGTTCATGGAGCTTTCTTCGTCAGCGGTGGCAAGGATAATCAGGGGCTGCTTCAGGGGCTGGTCGATAAAGGCTTTCGCCGCCTCGATGGCGAGCGGGAAAAACCCTTTCATATCGCAGGTACCCAGGCCATACCAGCGATCGTCTTTTTCGGTCAGGGTGAAGGGATCGCTGTGCCAGCGTTTGTCGTCAAAGGGCACGGTATCTGTGTGGCCGGACAGCACCAGGCCGCCGGGGCCGCTGCCCAGGGTAGCCACCAGGTTATATTTTCCGGGCATGCCCGGCACATCCAGGATCTCGATGGCAAAGCCCAGCGCTTCCAGCCATTCCGCCAGGGTGCGAACCACCGCCTCGTTGCTGTGGTCCCAGTCCGGCGACGCACTGCTGATCGATGGCTGGGAAATCAATCGGGCCAGCATCTCCCGGATGCCCGGCACGCTGGCTTTACTGTCTGTGTGCACCATCCTCGCCTCCCGGCTTGTTGGCGTCAGTCTGCCCGGCCGCGCCGCCAGACTTCGAATTGGCTGATGGCGCGAATCAGTATCGGATAGGATACTTCGCCGCCGCCCACCGAACGGGTGATGTCCATTTCCCTTTCCCGGACAATGTCGAGCCGGCCTTCCACCTGGTTACCGTTCGACAGAGTTATACGAACCTGCCGGCCGATCCAGCCCGCAGCGTTTTCGGAATCTTCTTCATACCACCCCTGCTTGCCCGGCTCTTCCTGGACAGCCACCGGCTCCATGGCTTCAGCCGGCAGAGGCGGCTCAACCACTTCAATGGTGGTCAGGTAGACATCCGGAACCGTGGCGCCATTGTAGGTTACCGGCCAGGCGGCCTCCGGGCTGCCTTCGGTGCGAACCGGGATATCCGGTGTACCGGTGGTGGCCGCAACCGGGAATACCAGCTCGCCGCCTTCAGTCAGCCACTGACGATACAGCGCAACGAGTTGGTCACTGGCCTGGTATCCCCGGGCCCGAAGCCCGGCATCCAGTGCAGTTGCCGCCTTGCCTGCCCACTCGTTCACCGTAAGTCCGGTTTCCCGGCCACAGTAGGCGGACAAACGGCGCATCAGGCCACCATCCCGCAAAGTAACACTGGCATTGTCCTGCGCTCCGGCCAGGGTCAGCTCCGAATCCAGCAGTTGTAAGCGGGTATCGGGCCAGTGCACTTCCAGGCTGCCGGTATCCACCGTATTCAGTTCCGCGTGCAGGCCTTCGCTGTCCTGAATCAGCAACAGGTCACCGCGGATGGCTTCAATACCCATGCGGGTCAGGTCGCCGCTGCCCAGCTGCTGGCGCGGATCCGGCGCACAGGACAGCACAACCAGCGGTGCCGGTGCATCCTCGGCTTCAGCGCCGGCGGTTACCCAGTTGCGGAACATCACCGGTTCCAGAACCATGCTGGCCTGCTCTACCTTCAGCTGCCAGTCGGATGGCAGCGGCTCCGGGTACATCAGTGCCGTCAGCAGGCTCACCGGCGAGCCGGTGTCCAGCTCCACCAGGCCCAGCTCCAGTGGCTGGGTCAGCCGGAAGTCCTGCCAGCCTGCTTGTTTCAGCAGTAGCCGGCCATCCAGTGCCGAGCTGATGTTGCCTCGCTGCAATACACCGACCTCCGAGAGTGCCGTGCGCGCCTCCGCCAGGCGCTGATCCGCCAGCCACCAGGCACCGGCCTTGAAGCCGACAAACACCACCAGGGCCAGAATGATCAGAAAGGACAGCAGGCGCTTCATGCCACGGTTACTCCCGGTTATCGGCTTCAGTTACGGGAAATCAGGGTACCGACACCTTCGTCGGTAAAGATTTCCAGCAGACAGGCATGGGCCACCCGGCCATCAATGATGTGGGAGGTACGCACGCCGTTTTCCACCGCACTCAGGGCGCAACGGATTTTCGGCAGCATGCCGCCGTGGATGGTGCCGTCTTCGATCAGGTCGTTGACCTGCTGCGCAGTCAGGCCGGTCAGCACCTTGTCGTCCTTGCTCTTCAGGCCGGAGACGTTGGTCAGCAGGATCAGCTTCTCCGCCTTCATGGCCTCGGCCACCTTGCCGGCCACCAGGTCTGCGTTGATGTTGTAGGAAGCACCGTCCGGGCCGACACCGATGGGCGCAATCACCGGAATCACGTTGCTGCGGGTGAGCATGTCGATCACATCCACATTCACGCTGGCCACTTCGCCGACATGGCCGATATCAATGATTTCCGGGCGTTCCAGCTCCGGAGAACGATCCACCACTTCCAGCTTGCGGGCACGGATCAGGTTGGCGTCTTTTCCGGTCAGCCCCACGGCGGTGCCGCCCTGGGCGTTGATCAGGGAAACGATTTCCTTGTTGACCTGGCCGCCGAGCACCATCTCTACCACGTCCATGGTCTCGGAGTCGGTCACCCGCATGCCGTTCACAAAGCGGGACTGGATGTTCAGCCGCTCCAGCAGTTCACCGATCTGGGGGCCACCACCGTGCACCACGATGGGATTGATACCGACCAGCTTCATCAACACCACGTCGCGGGCGAAGCTGCTCTTCAGGTCTTCGTTTTCCATGGCGTTGCCGCCGTATTTGATCACAACCGTTTTGCCGGTAAACCGTTGGATATAGGGCAGGCCCCGGCTCAGTACCGAGGCCACCTGCATTGCTGTTTCACGATCCAGCGCCATGGTGATGTGTTAATCCTTACTGTCAGAGAATGGTTTGAATCAGAATTCGGCCACCAGGTCCGGTGCCGCCTTCTGCAATTGTTCCCGGAACACGGACTTGATCCGCTCCAGGGCGTCTTCGTTTTCGGCCTCGAACCTCAGCACCAGCACCGGCGTGGTGTTGGATGCCCGGCACAGGCCCCAGCCATCGATGTAGTCTACCCGCAGGCCGTCAATGGTACTGACGTTGCCGTCGCCGAAATCAGCCTGCTGCTCCAGGCGTTCGATAATGGCAAACTTGTCGCTCTCGGTAACCTGTACATTCAGCTCAGGGGTGCTGATGTCTTCCGGGAAGTCCTCGAACACCTCATCGCTGTGGCGATCTTCAATCCCCAGGATTTCCAGCAAGCGGGCGGCGGTATACAGGCCGTCATCAAAGCCGTACCAGCGCTCGGCAAAGAAGATGTGCCCGCTCAGTTCGCCCGCCAGCAAGGCACCGGTTTCCTGCATCTTGGCTTTCATCAGGGAGTGGCCGCTCTTCCACATAATGGGCCGGCCACCGGCTTCGGAAATCACCCCAGCCAGGCGACGGCTGCATTTGACGTCATACAGCACATCGGCACCCGGATTGCGGGACACCACATCCCGGGCGAACAGCATCAGCAGGCGATCGGGCCAGATAATCTTGCCACTGTTGGTCACCACGCCAAGCCGGTCGCCATCGCCGTCAAAGGCCAGGCCGATATCCGCGCCGGTCTCCTGCACCTTCGCGATCAGGTCCTGCAGGTTCTCGGGCTTGCCCGGGTCCGGATGGTGGTTGGGGAAGTCACCGTCAACGTCACAGTGCAACGGTGTCACTTCGCAACCCAGTTCTTCCAGCAACATGGGGCCAAGTTCACCGGCAATTCCGTTGCCGGCATCCACAACCACCTTGAGGGGTGCGGCCACGGCAATATCACCGACGATCCGGTCCAGGTAGGCCCGGCGCACGTCTTCCCGGGACAGCTCACCCTGGCCGGCACTGAAGTCGGCATTCTGGATGCGGTCATACAGCTTCTGGATAGCATCGCCGGACAGGGTTTCGCCACCCAGCATAATCTTCAGGCCGTTGTAGTTGGCCGGATTATGGCTGCCGGTCACCATCACACCAGAGCCGGTTTCCAGGTGGTGGGCGGCAAAGTACAGCACCGGAGTGGGCACTGCGCCCACCTCGATCACGCTACAGCCGGTGGAGAGCACACCCCGTGCCAGCGCATCGGCCAGGCCCGGGCTGGAATGCCGGCCGTCGTAACCGATACACAAAGACGTAACGCCCCGGTCGGTCGCCTCAGAGCCGATGGCCCGGCCAATAACCTCGACAACGTCCTCGGTCAGGTTATCGCCAACAATGCCGCGGATATCATAGGCCCGGAAAATTTCCGGCCGCACATCCACCTGCGAGGTCTCAGCCAGAACCGGTTCATCCTCGTCAAACAGTTCGTCGTCGAACATCGGGGCATCGCCGAAGCCCAGGACGTCTTCATCGCCATCCATCATATCCACATCGGGAATGTCGTCCTGGAACATGGGAGCGGCGCTATCGGAGGCAAGTGCACTGGCCCGGGCGGGCTTGCCGTTGCCATTCTCGCCGGCCTTGTTTACCCGGCTTTCTACCGCCAGCGACAACCGGTGCAGCACTTCGCCGGCTGAGGCCACCGTATCCCAATGCAACGCCGGCAGGCGCAGCCATTCACCGACAAAGGCCTTGTGGGCCCACTGGATCAGCGCAGACATATCTTCACGGATACTGCGCTGGGCTGCCGCCAGCAGCATCCACACCAGCAGCGCTGCCAGCAGGGCCGGAATACCGATCAGCAGTGCCAGTGCCATGGGGCTGACCACCGGTTCCGGCGCCGAGGCTGCCTGGTACACCACGGACCAGTCCGGGTTGGTCAATGTACGGGTTTCTGAGGGCCCGTTTCCGTTACCTGCGCTGGCGACGGTGCCGGAACTGCCGGAAATGGTCTGGACCAAGGCCAGCTGACCGCCCAGCCGGCCATTGGAGACCGTCAGCATCGGTTGCAGAATGTCAGCATCAAAGACAGCCAGTACGGTTCCGACGACCGCATTGCTCACCGGATTCCGGACCGGCGCAGCAAACTGGATATACCAGACACCATCCCGGGGGAAGGCGTCTGGCTGAAGCGGCAAACCTTTTTCGGCCCGCCGGGCCAGTTCAGCACCGGCAAACCCCAGCAAGGAGCCGTTATCGCCAGCCCGCGGGATATCACCATGGAGGAAAACAAACACCGCGCTGGCACCGGGCAAGGCATTTTGGAGCTGACCGGCCAACACCTCGGCACTAGTGTCTCCAGCCAGACCCCGGAGTACATGGGGCTGGTTGGCGATGGCCTGAACCTGTTCCTGCTGGGCGGTAAAATACCGGTTCAGGCGCTGCTGGGCGCTGTCGGCTTCCACCTGACGCGATGCTTCATGGCGCTTTTCCGCAGCCGGCATCACCGACAGGAAATACACGGCGAGCACAGCGACTACACCCGCCAGTAACACTGCCAGTGCTTGCTGCAACGCAACCGACCCCAGGCGACGCCCCCTTTTGGCCACCGGCTCCTGTGACTTGCTACTTTGCTCTACTGGGCTCTGTTCCGGCGTCTGGTCCTGGGCGGACTCTTTGCTCTTCTTTTTACCGAATTTCATAGTGCATCCCGCAGTTATTTTTGAGTCCCGATGCTGCCTTGCTCTGCGAAGTATAGCTGGCAGCCGTGCTGACGGCTCTCAGCCTTTAGGGTGTGGTCAGTGACTCCCGGTAGAGCCAAATCCGCCGGCACCCCGTTCGCTGGCATGGAACTCCGACACCACTTCAAATTCCGCCTGAACCACCGGAACCAGCACCAGCTGGGCAATGCGCTCGCCCACTTCAATGGTGAACGGGGTCTGCCCCCGGTTCCAGCAGGACACCATCAGCTCGCCCTGGTAATCCGAATCGATCAGCCCCACCAGGTTACCCAGCACAATACCGTGTTTGTGGCCCAGGCCACTGCGAGGCAGGATCATGGCCGCCAGCGCCGGGTCTTCGATATAAATCGACAGGCCGGTGGGGATCAGGTGGGTTTCCCCGGGCGCCACCTTCAGTGGCTGGTGGACACAGGCCCTGAGGTCGAGGCCGGCAGAACCGTCTGTTGCGTATGAGGGAAACGGGATCCCGGTTCCGATACGGTCGTCCAGAATCCGGACCTGTAAATTCTTCTTGGTCATGCGTTTTCAATCCTGTCACTGTGGCTGGCAATGAGCGTAACCAGTCGCTCTGCGATGGCCTGTTTACTGTCCGGGCCGATGGACTCCTGCCCTTCCGGCCAGAAAACCGTAACGGCGTTCTGGTCGCTGTTAAAGCCCAGCCCCGGCGCAGAGACATCATTGGCCACAATCATGTTCAGTTTCTTGCGCTGCATTTTGTCGGTAGCGTAGCGGGCGACGTCTGTGGTTTCCGCCGCAAAGCCCACGGTAAAGGGCGCATCAGGCCTGGCCGCGATGGTGGCCAGGGTATCCGGATTGCGCACCAGCGCCAGGCTCATGGCTTCGCTGGTTTTCTTGATCTTGTCGCCGGCGCAGTTTTCCGGCCGGTAGTCCGCCACGGCGGCGGTGGCGATAAAAACATCGCAGCCTTCGGTGACCGCCCGTTCGGACGCCCGCAGCATATCCTCTGCCGTCACTACCGGGCGCACTTCCACGCCCTCCGGGGCCGGCAGGTTTACCGGGCCACTGACCAGCAACACCCGGGCACCGGCGGCAGCGGCGGCACGGGCAATGGCGTAGCCCATCTTGCCGGAGCTGTGATTGGAGATGTAGCGCACCGGGTCAATGGGCTCCCGGGTTGGCCCCGCAGTGATCACCAGCCGTCGACCGGCAAGCACTCCCTTGGCCGGGGGTTCCGGCGATGCCATAACCAGCCGGGCCAGGGCTTCCGGCTCCAGCATCCGGCCCGGGCCGGTATCGCCACAGGCCTGCTCACCCTGATCTGGCCCCCACAGGGTAATCTGTGGATCTTCTGTGAGCAGCTGCACGTTGCGTTGGGTGCGGAAATTTTTCCACATGGCCTGGTTCATCGCCGGCGCAACCGCGATCGGCGCCTCGGTAGCACAGCACACAGTGGTCAGCAGGTCGTCTGCCATGCCCTGGGCCAGCCGGGCCAGGAAATCGGCAGACGCTGGCGCGACCACCACCTGGTCGGCCCACTTGGCCAGTTCGATATGCCCCATGCCAGCTTCCGCCTCCGGGTCCAGCAGGGACGTACGAACCGGCTCGCCGCTGAGGGCCTGGAAGGTCAGTGGCGTTATGAACGCCTCGGCACCACGGGTCATCACAACCCGCACTTCCAGCCCGGCTTTTTTCAGCAACCGGACCAGTTCGGCACTCTTGTAGGCGGCAATGCCGCCGGTGATTCCCAGCAGAATTCGCTTGGCAGCCATGGGGGCTCCGTAATCCCGTAAAATGAAAGGGTTATAAGATAGCACGCCACGGGCCGGCAGGCAGCCTGCACGGCCACCCCGTTCGTTTACCAAATGTTACCTTTTCAGGTAACCTTTGTAATTCTGAGAACCCGATGCAGGACGCATCGCCCGTATCAAACCAAAGCAAGGAAGCCCGGATGACCGATTCCAGCTGGCCCACCGACGAGCGGCCCAGAGAACGCCTGCTCGCCCATGGCGCCCAATC
This sequence comes from Marinobacter sp. G11, assembly GCF_021282325.1. Lineage (NCBI taxonomy): Bacteria > Pseudomonadati > Pseudomonadota > Gammaproteobacteria > Pseudomonadales > Marinobacteraceae > Marinobacter > Marinobacter sp. G11. The sequence goes on along the minus strand of NZ_JAJSPB010000003.1, from coordinate 80,466 downwards.
CCTGTCTGACGCCGAATTACTGGCCATTTTTCTGCGCACCGGCACGACCGGCATGCCAGTGATGGCGCTGGCACGACACCTGATTGACGAATTCTCCGGCCTGCGGGGGCTGATGACCGCCTCCCGCCGGCAGTTTCTGCAAGTGAAAGGCCTGGGTACCGCCAAGTACGCCCAGGTGCAGGCCGCCATGGAAATGGCCCGGCGGGTCATGGACGAACCCCTGCGCCAGGGGGATCCGCTGCGCTCACCGGCAGACACCCGGCGCTTTCTAACAAGCCGGCTGGGCACCTATCCCCACGAAGTATTCGCCGGACTGTTCCTGGACAACCGCCACCGGGTCATCCAGTACCGGGAGCTTTTCCGGGGCACCATCGACGGCGCAGCCGTGTATCCGAGGGAAGTGGTGCGCCAGGCCCTGGAAGACAACGCCGCAGCCGTCATTTTCGCCCACAACCATCCCAGTGGCGTGGCCGAGCCCAGCCAGGCCGACATTTCCCTGACCCGCAGATTGAAGGAAGCGCTGGGATTGGTGGATATCAGGGTTCTTGACCATATGGTTATTGGCCACGGTGAGGTAATATCGCTGGCTGAACGAGGGTTGATGTAACCGCTGCGGGGTCGCCACCGGAAAACTGGACAATTTCCCAACAATTTTTTGCGTTGGCTGGCCAGTTCTGGTATAAAAGCGTCCCTTTCTGGCGGCGTCTGGCGAGCAGCGTTCAGTTTAGAGGCGCGAACCGGTAGCAGTTATGGCTCCGGAGCAACCAGAGACGCATTAAATAACGAATTCGTATAGATAGACCATTGCTCAGGTCGGAGGCAAGTATGTCCAGAGTTTGTCAGGTTACCGGTAAGCGTCCGGTTACCGGTAACAATGTATCCCACGCGATGAACCACACTCGTCGTCGTTTTCTGCCGAATCTGCAGAACCACCGTTTCTGGGTTGAGTCCGAGAAGCGTTTCGTGAAGCTGCGCGTATCCACCAAGGGCATGCGCATCATCGACAAAAAAGGCATTGACGCTGTGCTGGCCGATCTTCGTGCCCGCGGCGAGAAAGTTTAAGGAGCCGCATCATGCGCGAGAAAATCAAGCTGGTTTCATCAGCAGGTACTGGTCACTTCTACACGACCAAAAAGAACAAGCGTAACACCCCGGAAAAAATCGAGATCAAAAAGTACGATCCGGTTGTCCGCAAGCACGTTGCGTATAAGGAAGCCAAGATCAAGTAATTGATCCTGCCTCCACGAAAAACCCGGCCATGGCCGGGTTTTTTTGTGCCTGAATCTGGACCAGGATCAGAAGGTTTGCAGGTATCCCTTGGGCAGGGCGACGTCCATGGCGATCGGCAGGTGGTCCGACACCGGATAGCTCACCACCTCCGAACGGCGGATCTCCAGCGACGGGCTCACCAGGATATGATCCAGCGCCTTTTCCGGCCGCCAGCTGGGGAAGCTGTGGGCGGTATCCGGCAGCGGAATCAGGTCGGTTTCTTTCAGGGGCGTCCTGGTCAGCAGTTGTTCTGCATGGGCATTCATATCCCCCATCAGCACCACATGCCGGTAGTCGGCAATCAGTTCCCGGATATACCCCAGCTGGCGCTGCTGCGCCGACTTACTCAGGGACAGGTGCATCAGCACCAGCACCAGGGGATCATCCTCTGCCCCGTAACGGGCAATGATGGCTCCCCGGCCCGGAATCACTCCCGGCAACTTGTGCTCGGTCACGTCCAGCGGCCGAAACCGGCTCAACAGGCCATTACTGTGCTGGGCAATCTGCCCCAGATTACGGTTCAGCTGCTGATACCAGTACGGGATGCCTGCCGCCTCGGCCAGGTATTGCACCTGGTTTATGTAGCCGCTGCGAAGGCTGCCACCATCGCACTCCTGCAAGGCCACCACATCGTACTGGCTGAGCAGGGTTGCGATTCGATCCAGGTTCTCGATGCGCCGGCGGTTAGGCAGGAAGTGTTGCCAGCTACGGGTGAGGTAGTGGTGATATGACGAAGTATTGATGCCCACCTGGATATTAAAGGTGAGCAAACGGATATGGCGGTGGGCCTCAAACTCAGGCACATGCTCGCTGCCCGAGCAGGCACCCCGGGGGCTTTCTTGCGATTTCAGAATCCCGTTCAGCTGATTGCGGATCCGTTTATACATGCGCGCAAATCCCCGGACTGCTCCAGAAAACGGCCAGCGTCAGCGCTGGCACGCGGCCACCGTATTACTCGGCTCCTGCCTGCTCCTGCTCGGCCAGGTATTCGACTACCTGAAGAACATTCTCGTGGCTGCCAGCCATGGAGGCACTGACCACATACTTGCCATTTACCAGCATAGTCGGTGTTCCGGTGATGCGCGCACCACGGATCTTGGACTGCGCCTGCTGCACCCGGGCACGTACGCCGAAGCTGTTGTAGGTGTCGACAAATTCCTGGGCGTCCACCCCGTAGTCAGCCACGAAATCCGCCAGTGCCTCTGCAGAATTCAGCGGGCGACGCTCTCCGGCCAGCGCATTGAACAGGGCGTCGTGCACCTTGTCGAGTTCACCCATGGCTTCAAGGGCGTAGAAAGCGTAGGCATGGGGCTCCCAGCTTTGCCCCAGGGCCGCCGGCAGGCGAACGTAGTTTACATACTCCGGCGCCTTCTCTTCCCAGGCTTCCGCCAGGGGCTTGAAGTTGTAACAGTGGGGACAGCCATACCAGAACACCTCGGCCACCTCGACACCGCTGTCTGAGGCGGTACGAACCGGGTTATCCAGCGTGCGGTAATGTTTGCCCTCCTGCCAGGACTGGGCATTTGCCACGCCTGAAACAAGCAGGGCAGCTGCAAGAAATACAACAGAGCCAAAGCTTCTGATCATCGAAAATCTCCGAGCCATGATTTTGAGTTATCGGGAATTATGACCCAGCATACGGAAAAAGTTCCACCGCAGGCCACGGGCAAATCGTTACAGAAAGGTAAACAGCAAAAACCCCGCCGAAGCGGGGTTTCTGACGCAGCGTTACCGGGAACGATCAGTTCAGGCCGGAAACGTAGTTGGCAACTGCCTCGATTTCCGCGTCGGTCAGCTTGGAGGCCACATCCATCATGATGGCTGCGTTGGCACCGCCAGCGCGCTCACCGGAACGGTAGGCATTCAGCTGCTTGGCAACGTACTCGGCAGTCTGGCCACTCAGTGCCGGATAGCCCGCAGGCTCGTTACCGGTACCACGAGGGTTGTGACAACCGGAACAGGCCGGAACACCGGAAGCCATGTTGCCGCCACGGTACAGGGCCTGGCCCTGTTCCACCAGCTCCGGATCAGCCTGGCCAACCACCATGTCCTGCTCGTTGAAATAGGCTGCCAGGTCCTGGAGGTCCTGGTCGGACATGGCGTCCAGCAGGCCCGTCATTTCAGGAATCGAACGGTCGCCGTTCTTGATATCTACCAGCTGCAGGTATGTGTAACGCTCGCCGATACCGGACAGCTTCGGATACGCCGCCATGATCGGCTTGGCTCCGCCCTGTCCGTGGCAGCCGGCACATACCGCTGCATTCTGTTCACCCGCTGCCGGATCTCCTGCCCCGTGAGCCATTGCTGTCAGGCCAACTCCGAGAACAACTCCTGCGATCAGTCTTTTCATGCTCGCTCCGCTTCTCTCATCTTTGCATCTTGAAAGTATTCTTCGTTGTGCAACCGGCAAGCACTGACAAAACAGGCTCATAACCGGGGCTAAAGCGGTAACGCGAGGCGTCCCGCCCTGAATTGGTGTAGCATTATACATTAATCGCCGATAACTGAAATCCAAAGGAACGCCAACCGTCGTGGACTCTGATCTGACTCAAAAAAGCCTCTCATTCAACAGCGCCCGATTTCTGATCAGCGCGTCACGGCTGGATGAATGCCCACCGGATTTCGGCGCTGAAGTGGCCTTTGCCGGCCGCTCGAATGCCGGCAAATCCAGCGCCCTGAACGCCATCACCGCCAACGGCAAGCTGGCCCGCACCAGTAAAACGCCGGGGCGCACCCGGCTGATCAACTTTTTCACCCTGAATCGCGAAAACATGCGCCTGGTGGATCTGCCCGGCTACGGCTACGCCAAGGTTTCCCGCGACATGAAAGACGACTGGCAGAAACACCTGGGCCACTACCTGAACGAGCGTCGCTGCCTGCGCGGCCTGGTTTTGGTGATGGATATCCGCCACCCGCTGACCGACTTCGACCAGATGATGGTGGACTGGTGCGAACACAATAACCTGCCCCTGATGATCCTGGCCACCAAGGCCGACAAACTGAAATTCGGGCAAGCCAAGACTGCCATGCTGGGCATCGCCGGCAAACTCAAGCCTTTTGGCTGCGTACAGCACCTGATCATGTTCTCCGCCACCTCGAAGCGGGGCGTCGACGAATGCCGCGAGGCCCTGACCGACTGGCTGGAAGCGCCTGAAGCGGAAGAAACAGAAGAATAAGCAGAAGAAAAAGAAAAAACCGGCCTGCAAAGACGCAGGCCGGCGAAACGTCAGGGTTTGCGACGTGCTAAACCTGAGAACTCACTCAGGAGACGCAGAAAAGTCCGATTTCCCACGTCACTACCTGTGACACCGCACTCTTCCAAAAGTTCAAAGTCTGCTCAAAAAATAACCGGCAGCTACAATCAAGCCGGCACCGCCTCCGGCAAAACCGGGCGATACTTCTCTCGCAGTACCATCACCCGCTCACGGTATTCAGGCGTCAGGTACGGTATTTCCAGCGTCAGCACCTGGTAAATGCCCTGCTTCAGCTCGGTCAGAGTCAGGCTGGCCGACTCCTCGCTGGCGTGGGCCGTTTTCAGGAATGCCATCCAGTTAGTGATTACCAGCCAGACATTCAGTGACATGGCCGAACGCAGCTCTTCGGGCTGAGGCTCGATAATGCCCGCTTCCGCCAGCTTGCCGAAAATCCGGTTAATGGCGGCCAGGCAGCGGTTGGTAAATTCCCGGTAGTCCCGGCGCAGGCGCGGATCGCTGTCGAGCAGGTATTCCAGGTCCCGGTGGAAGAACCGGTAACTCCAGAGTCCGTCAAAGACCGACTCCAGGTAAAAGGTCAGGTCTTCCAGGGTAATGGCCCGGTCTTCGGGGATATCCAGGTAGTAATCCACCAGCTTTTCATATTCCTGGAAGATCTCGTAAATGATGTCGGACTTGTTCCGGAAGTGGTAATACAGGTTGCCCGGAGAAATGGCCAGGTGCGCGGCAATATGGTTGGTGGTGATATTGCGCTCCCCCCGCTCGTTGAACAGCTCCAGACTGGAAAGCAGAATTTTGTCTCTGGTTTTCATTCGCCCGCCGGTGTTTGTTGTTATCTGTCTCGCAGATGGCCCGATGGGCCATCCACCGCTTCTTGACTGCCTAGAGTATATACTCTAATAATAGCCGCAAGTGCAAATCCACCGGATTGCAGCCACCGATAACAACAAGCTGTACAGGCAGGCCTGACGGCAAGGGGAGAGAAAATGGGAGCCACCGTTGTTCAGCTCACCGAGAGCAAGAAACAGATCCAGCACACCCACCGGGTTTTCGAAGAGCAGAAAAAAGCCTTCCGCGCCAACCCGATGCCATCCCTAACCGAGCGCAAGGAAAACCTGAAACGCCTGAAGCGCGCCCTGCTGAGTAACCAGGACCGGCTCACCGATGCCATCGACCGGGACTTCAGCTGCCGCTCGAAGGATGAATCCCTGATTGCCGAAGTCATGCCGTCCATTCAGGGCATCAACTACACCCTGAAGAACCTGGGCGACTGGATGAAGCCGTCCAAACGCCATGTCTCGGTACTGTTCCAGCCGGCCAGCAACAAGGTGCACTACCAGCCCAAGGGCGTGGTGGGCGTGATCGTGCCCTGGAACTACCCCCTGTACCTGGCGGTAGGCCCGCTGGTGGCCTCGCTGGCTGCGGGCAACCGCACCATGATCAAAATGTCCGAGTACACGCCGCACACCTCGGCCCTGTTCAAGGAAATCATCGAATCCATGTTCCCGGAGGAAATGGTCTCGGTGATCACTGGCGAGGCCGACGTCGCCGCAGACTTTTCCCAGCGCCCGTTTGATCACTTGCTGTTTACCGGCTCCACCTCGGTGGGCAAGCTGGTGATGCGGGCCGCGGCCGAAAACCTCACTCCGGTGACCCTGGAACTGGGCGGCAAATCGCCCGCCATTGTGTCGCCGGATGTGCCCATGGAAGACGCCGCCCAGCGCATCGCCTTCGGCAAGGCCTTCAACGCCGGCCAGACCTGCGTGGCACCGGACTACGTGCTGTGCCCGGCCGACCGGGTGCAGGCCTTCGTGGATGAATTCCGCGCCCGATTCGCCGAAATGTACCCCAGCCTGCGGGACAACGACGACTACACCGCCATCATCAACGAGCGCCAGTACGACCGCTTGCAGGGTTACCTTGAAGATGCCCGGGCCAAGGGCGCCGAACTGGTGGAAATCAACCCCGCCAACGAAGACATGAAGGAAGGCACCCGCAAGATCCCGCTGACCCTGGTGCTGAAAACCACGCCGGACATGAAAGTGATGCAGGACGAGATCTTCGGCCCGATCCTGCCGGTGATCAGCTACAGCGGCCTGGACGAAGCCATCCACTACATCAACGAACGGCCGCGTCCGCTGGCCCTGTACTTCTTCGGCTACGACAAAACCCAGCAACAGCACGTGGTGGACAACACCCACTCCGGTGGTATGTGCATCAACGATGCCCTGATGCACGTAGCGCAGGACGACCTGCCCTTCGGCGGTATCGGCGACTCCGGCATGGGCCACTACCATGGCCGCGAAGGCTTCCTGACCTTCTCGCACCACCGGGCCATCTTCACCAAGCAGAAGTTCAACAGCGGCAAATACGTGTATGCACCCCACGGCACCGCTGCCCATCGCATGGTCTACAAATTCTTTATCCGGTGAGCCCCATGAACCGACGCAGTTTCCTGAAAACCGGGGTAGGCGGCGCCGTCTTCCTCGGCACCGTCAGCCTCACCGCCGGCCTGTCCGGCTGCGCCACCGCGCCGGCCGGGCGGGTCAGTGCGGTCGACAGCCGCATGGACGCCAGCTACCGCTTCCAGTTTCTGAGCAAGGACGACATCGCGCTGTTCGAAGCCCTGTTACCGGCCATGTTCACCGGCGCCCTGCCGGAAGAACCGAACCAGCGCCAGTTTGCCGTTGCGGCCACCATCGAGCGCATCGACCAGGGCATCGCCCGGTTCGGCGCCCCCAACCAGAAAGAACTGCGCAAGCTGTTCGACCTGCTGAACTTTGCCCCCACCCGGGTCACCCTGGCCCGGGTCTGGTCCGACTGGCCATCCGTGACCACCGGCGAAGCCGACGCATTCCTGAACCGCTGGCGCAACAGCCGGATCGGCCTGCTCAACAACGGCTACATCGCCCTCAGCAAGATCGCCAACGTCGCCTTCTACGGCCACCAGAACCAGTGGCACCTGACCGGCTACCCCGGGCCACAGGAATGGATCGTGAACGTCTTACCCCAGTTCAAAAACACCTGAAAGACCCCGGATTACGGAGCGCAGTATGTCCATGAATGATCCCATTGCCCGGGGCCTGGCCGCCGGCTGGAAGGTTACCGACGCCAGTACCCTCACCAGCAACCAGACAGCAGAAGCCGATGTGGTCGTCATCGGCACCGGTGCCGGTGGCGGCACCACCGCGGAAATCCTGGCCCGGCAAGGCCTGGCCGTTATCCTGGTGGAAGAAGGCCGGCTGTATTACCAGAAAGACTTCAAAATGGACGAGCTGACGTCCTACGCCAACCTCTACCAGGAAGGCATGAGCCGGACCACCGCCGACGGCGCCATCGCCATACTGCAGGGCCGTTGCGTAGGTGGCTCCACCACCGTCAACTGGACCAGCAGCTTCCGCACCCCGGACGAAACCCTCACCTACTGGAGCCGGCAATTCGGCCTCGACAGCCTGACACCCGACGCCATGGCGCCCTGGTTCCAGGGCCGCGAAGAGCGCCACACCATGGCGCCCTGGCAAACCGACCCCAACCTGAACAACGACATCCTGCGCCAGGGTTGCGAAAAACTCGGCTACTCCTGGCAGGTGATTCCCAGAAACGTCAAAGGCTGCTGGAACTCCGGCTACTGCGGCGTGGGCTGCCCCACCAACGCCAAGCAAGGCGCCCTGCTGACCACCATCCCCGGCGCCCTCGACAACAACGCCCGCATGTACCACGGCCTGCGCGCCGAAAAACTGGTCATGAACCAGGACCGCATCGACCACCTGCAGGCCAGCGCCATGGGGCCAGACGGCGTAACCCCCTCCGGCGTCACCGTCACCCTCAAGGCCCGGCACTTTGTCGTCGCCGCCAGCGCCATCGGCTCACCGGGCCTGCTACTGCGCTCGCAACTGCCCGACCCGCACCAGCGCGTGGGCAAACGCTCGTTCATCCACCCGGTTAACGCCACCGTGGCCCGCATGCCGGCCAACGTAGACCCCTTCTACGGCGCACCCCAGTCCATCTACTCGGACCAGTTCAACTTCAGCCAGGGCGTAGACGGCCCCGTGGGCTACAAACTCGAAGTACCCCCCCTGCACCCGGCCATGGCCGCCGGCGTCGTCCCCGGCCACGGCCCGGACCAACTCGCCGACCTCAGCCAGCTGGCCAGAATGCAGTCTGTCATCGCCCTGCTGCGCGACGGCTTCCACGAACAAAGCCCCGGCGGCACCGTCACCCTGCGCGACGACGGCAGCCCGGTACTCGACTACCCGGTAACCGACTACCTGTGGCAAGGCATCCGCCAGGCCTACCTGCACATGGCCGAAATCCAGTTCGCCGCCGGCGCCGAAGCCGTCCGCGCCATGCACCTGGATTCCACCTGGTACAAAACCTGGGCCGAAGCCAAGGCAGCGATCGCCGAACTCCCCATGAAACCCCACCGCGCCCGCCTGTTCACCGCCCACCAGATGGGCGGCTGCAGCATGGGCAGCAACCCGGAATACTCCGTGGTCAACGGCTTCGGCGAACACCATCACGTTCCCAACCTCAGCATCCACGACGCATCGATCTTTCCAACGAGTATCGGCGCGAACCCGCAGTTGTCGGTTTATGCATTGGCGGCGAGGAACGGTACGCGCCTCGCGCAAAAACTGCGCTCAAACGGTTAATTGGACAAGGGGCTTCCCCAAAAAGTCGGGGAGGCCGGCACGTCGTCAGCAAGCGGTGTCAGGGCATGTCCTTCCGGGAATGTCGTAGGCCAGGGATGGCCGGAGTCAAGCGCACAGGGATGTGCTTGTAGCGGTTCCCGGAAGGACATGCCCTGATACCGCGATGCACCAAAACAGGCAGCCAACACCAAAAGTCCCGGACTACAGCACACCTATGGTTCCTGCTATGCTACCGTCCACAAACAAAAGGAGCTGCGCATGCCAAAAGTCATCTACCCGGGCACCTTCGACCCCATCACCAACGGCCACACCGACCTCATCGAACGGGCCGGCCGCATGTTTGACGAAATCGTCGTCGCCGTCGCCTACAACCCGAAAAAGCAGCCACTACTGAACCTCGAAGAACGCTGCGAACTGGTACGCAAAGCCACCGCCCACGTACCCAACGTAACCGTCACCGGCTTCAGCAACCTGCTGGCCGAATTTGTGCGGGAACAGAACGCCACCGTCATCCTGCGTGGCCTGCGCGCAGTCTCCGACTTTGAATATGAATTCCAGCTCGCCGACATGAACCGCCGGCTGGCCCCGGAAATCGAAAGCGTGTTCCTGACCCCGGCCAACCACCTGTCCTACATCTCATCCACCCTGATCCGGGAAATCGCATCCCTGGGCGGAGACATCTCGGAATTTGTCGATCCGGCGGTGGCCGAGGCACTGAAGCAGAAATTCAGCCAGGCCTGAACCCGGCTGGCGAGAAGAAAGGCAAAAGCGGGAAAACAATAGCGGAACCGCTGCCAGCACAGGCAGCGGTCTGACATCAAAGCAGCGGTGGCAGCGGAATCTGCAGCCCGTTGATGTCCAGCACCAGATCTTCCATGCGGCCACCCATCACCAGCCGGTCACCCTCCTGAACCAGCAAACCCTGCTTGATCAGTGGCGCTACCTGCATGCGCACCGCAGCATAATCTTCGGCCAGTGCCATCGGCATGGAAAAATCCAGCTCGCCGGTCAGGCCCTGCATCACCATCAGCATGGCGTCCTTTTCAGCACCGGCCAATTCCGGATGAGAGATATCCAGGCTGCCCTGCACCGGCCCTTCCGGCGTTTCCAGGCTCAGCTCGCGGATACCGGCCGAAAAACCGGCGGCGGCCAGGTCACGGATCGACTCATTGAACCGCTGCATCACCGCCATCTGCTGCTCGAAGCTGGCACCACCGCCAGCCCCGGCCTTGACCGTCATCGCCTGCAGGTCTGTCATGGCCGAACTGAAGGCATTCCAGCTGGCTACATCGAGGTTATCCACCGAAACCGCCATCCGCTGGGGGCCGAATGCGTCACTGCCGACGCTCACCGACGCCACATCCAGCTCCAGGGTTGAATCCAGCCGACGATCCTGGTCTTTCGCCTCGCTGGCACTGGTCATGGCCAGGCCACCCAGGACCACGGGCTCCGCACCCGGGCTTTGTACCGACAGGGACTCCACCGACAAGGTGCCGGTTCCGGTCCAGATATCACCACTTAACCAGGTCAGGCTTTGCTCCAGGTGGGCATCTTCCACCGTCAGATCCAGCTCCGGCCCGGACAGCGACAGTGCCGGCCACACCAGCATCAGATCAGCCTGCTCACCCAGACTGCCCACACTGATGCTGGCCAGGCCACCGCTGCTGCGCAGGGACTCGCCCGATGCCGGGTTGTCGATCGCCATTGCCGGCGCTTCCAGCACCAGGGTGGCCGAGCCCCAAACCCGGGTTTCCAGGGTCAGGCGGGGCTTTTCACCACGAAACCAGTTGGCGCCCTCCGGCTGCCAGCCGGCGTCCGGGCGGAAATCCATCAGGCTGCCGGTCACCCCGTGGGACACCTTCACCCGGAAGCCTATCCGGTAACTGTCGCCCCGGGCCGGGTCGGTAATGGTCAGGGTGCCAGCGGCTTCGGAGGCCAGCACACCACGCTGATACTGCTGGGTTTCCAGGTGCACAAACGGCTGGGCAGCGTTTACTTCCAGGGCAGCCCGGAACCACTGCTGCTCGGTCACATAGCCCACGCCCCAGGGCGCGAGGCCGGCTCCGGCCAGAATCACTCCGCCGGCAACCAACCACTTGTTGAATTTCAAAATCAGAGTCCTGTTATCTAGGTAGTTATTGTTGTATCCGGGCTCAGACCGGCTTGCTGGTCAGGCGCTCCAACAGCACCAGCTGGGAGGCAAAGGGCTCTTCGCCCTCGGCCGGCTGGTTCTGGATATAGCTGCCATCGGGCTGCAGCACCCAGGCCTGGCAGTTATCCGCCAGGTAGGTATCCAGGTCTTCCCGCAACCGGGCCACCAGTGCCGGCTCTTCCACCGGGAATGCGGTTTCTACCCGGTGCAGCAGGTTGCGTTCCATGCCGTCAGCACTGGAACAGTAAACTTCCGGACGGCCATTATTACCGAAGTAATACACCCGGGTATGCTCCAGGAACCGGCCAATCACCGAACGCACCCGGATGTTATCCGACAGCCCCGGTACTTCCGGCCGCAGGCAGCAGATGCCCCGGATAATCAGGTCAACCTTCGCGCCGGCCTGGGAGGCCCGGTAAAGGGCCTTGATCATCTGCGGCTCGGTCAGGGCGTTGAACTTGAAGATAATCCGGCCCTTGTCGCCATAGCTGGCCTCCCGCTCGATCAGGCTGATCAACCGGTTGTGCAGGGTAAACGGTGCATGGAACAGCTTCTTGATCTTCAGGGCCTTGCCCATGCCGGTCAGCTGCTGGAACAGCTTGTTGACATCATCGCCAATAGACTCGTCGCAGGTCATGAAGCTGTAATCGGTGTACAGCCTCGCGTTGCCGGCGTGGTAGTTACCGGTACCCAGGTGCACATAGCGACGCAGGCGACCTTCTTCCCGGCGCACAATCAGGATCATCTTGGCGTGGGTTTTGTAGCCCACCACGCCATACACCACGATCACCCCGGCTTCCTGCAACCGGCTGGCCAGCTCCAGGTTTTCCGCCTCGCTGAAACGGGCCCGCAACTCGATCACCACGGTCACTTCCTTGCCGCGCCGGGCGGCATCGGCCAGCGCTTCGACAATTTCCGAATCGGCACCGGTCCGGTACAGGGTCTGCCTGATGGCCAGCACATTCGGATCTTTCGCGGCCTGGCGCAGCAGGTCTACCACCGGGCTGAAATTCTCATAGGGATGCAGCAACAGGATCGGCCGTTTGCGGATGGCATCGAACATGGATTCCTTGCTGCGGATCTGGCGCGGAATGGACGGCGAGAAGCTCGAGTAGGTCAGGTCGGGCCGGTCTACCAGGCCACCCACGGCCATCAGGCGGGTCAGGTTCACCGGGCCGTGCACCTGGTAAAGGTCACGCTCGGCCAGCCCGAATTCCCGCAACAGAAACTGCACCAGTTCTTCCGGGCAGTTATCGGCTACCTCCAGGCGCACACCGTCACCAAAGCGACGGCTGAGTAGCTCGCCGCGCAGGGCCGATGCCAGGTCTTCCAGGTCATCTTCCAGCTCAAGGTCAGCGTTACGGGTCAAACGGAACTGGTAACAGCCCTTTACTTCCATGCCCGGGAACAGCTCATCCGCGTGGGCGTGGATCATCGACGACAGGAACACCAGGTTCTCACCACCTTCGCAGACTTCATCCGGCAGGCGCACCAGACGGGGCAGCGACCGGGGCGCCGGCAGGATGGCCATGCCGGTTTCCCGGCCAAAGGCGTCTTTGCCATCCAGTTCCACGATAAAGTTCAGGCTCTTGTTCACCAGGCGCGGGAACGGGTGTGACGGGTCCAGCCCGATGGGGCTGACCACCGGCAGAATCTCTTCTTCAAAGTAAGTACGCACCCACTCTGCCTGGGCCGGGGTCCATTCCCGGCGCCGCACAAAGTGGATGTTTTCCTGCTCCAGCTCGGGAATCAGGACATTGTTCAGGATGTCGTACTGCTCGTGGATGTACTCGTGGGCTACCCGGCTGATCTCCGCCAGCACCTGGTCCGGCTGCATGCCGTCCACACCCACGGTTTCCCGGCCGTACTTCATTTGCTGACGCAGGCCCGCCACCCGGATCTCGAAGAACTCGTCCATGTTGCTGCTGAAAATGCAGCAGAAAATCAGCCGGTTGATCAGCGGATGCGTGGTGTCCAGCGCCTGCTTCAGTACCCGGTAGTTGAACTGCAGCTGGCTCAGTTCCCGGTTGAAGTAGTTCTCGTTGGCGTCCAGGTTCACTTCCTCGCCTACCGGCGGAAGCTCAACCGGCGCAGGCACGCTCAGTTCGGCATCGATTGTCTGCTTGGCTGTTTCAGTGGTCATCGCTATCCATATCCGTTGTCTGGGCAGGCGGTCGCCTGCGTCACGCCCGCGCGCGGTCTCTCATCAGTCTCGCAGCGCGCACGGCAAAATAAGTCAGAATGCCATCGGCACCGGCCCGGCGCATGGCCATCAGGCTTTCCATCATCACCGCATCGCAATCCAGCCAGCCGTTCTGAGCCGCCGCCATGTGCATGGCATACTCACCGCTGACCTGGTAAACAAAGGTCGGCACCTGCAGTTCGGTTTTCACCCGATGCACGATGTCCAGGTACGGCATACCCGGCTTGATCATCACCATATCGGCGCCTTCCGCCAGGTCCATGGCCACCTCGTGAATGGCTTCATCGCTATTGGCCGGGTCCATCTGGTAAGTGGACTTGTTGCTCTTGCCCAGATTGGCGGCGGAACCGACCGCATCCCGGAACGGGCCGTAATAGCTGGAGGCATACTTGGCAGAGTAGGCCAGAATGCGGGTATTCACATAACCGGCATCTTCCAGGGCTTCACGGATGGCGGCTACCCGGCCGTCCATCATGTCGGAGGGCGCCACCACATCGGCGCCGGCGTCGGCGTGGGACAGGGCCTGGTTCACCAGGGCTTCTACGGTCACGTCGTTGAGCACGTAACCGTCGTTATCAATAATGCCGTCCTGGCCATGGGTGGTGAACGGGTCCAGCGCCACATCGGTAATCACACCCAGTTCCGGCTGGGCTTTCTTGAGCGCCCGCACCGCACGCTGGGCCAGGCCATCGGAATCCCAGGCGCCAGAGCCGGACAGATTCTTTTTCTCCGCCGGCACCACCGGGAACAGCGCCACCGCAGGAATGCCCAGCTCAACCAGCTCCGCCGCCTGCTCGACCAGCAGGTCAATACTCAGTCGTTCCACACCCGGCATGGACGGCACCGCCTCACGCTGGTTCTCGCCTTCGAGCACAAACACCGGGAAGATCAGGTTGTCCGCCGACAACTGGTTTTCCCGCACCAGGCGCCGGGAAAAATCACTGGCACGGTTGCGGCGCAGACGGGTAGCCGGATAGGCTCGGTTGGAAAGCGGCTGGCGTGGCTTGGGCATGAAATACCTCCTGAACATGGATGGCCTTGGAAAGTCATGACATCATACACCCGGTGAGCCGCCTGTTGCAGGCGCCGGGGGCAAGTCTGCAGTACTCAGATGACAATTCAATGACAAAAACCAGGACGGCGCCAAACCGGCCGCCCTGGTAAAGAAGGGAAATCGGGGAAGGAACTCAGATGGAACGGTTGTTAAAGCCCACTTCCACCTTGCGAGGGGTATCAGCCCGGAAGCTGGTATCCACTGCCTGGATCTTGCCGCCACCCTGCAAAAAGGCTTCGATATCTGACTGCAGCTGGGCCCTTACCCGGGCACGGCCGGCAACAGAATGGTTATCCTCACTGTCGCTGCCCCAGTTACCGGACTGCTCCAGATTGCTTTCGTCGAATTCACTCATGCTCTTTTCTCCATCAACGAAAACAGATTTTCAGGTGCCCTGTACGCCCTCCCGGGCAGCACCCCGTCTCGACTGCCGGCCGCCTGCGGCCCCGTCTTGGCGTCTTTATAATCCGGTTTCGTTGACGGCGCTATTTCCTGACAACCACTTTTTTGTAAATTTTTGTAACACGGCGCATGCCATTGATTTTGAAGGGCCAATCCCAGTACATGCCAGGCCCTTCAAATTGACACAAAGAATGAATAATGATTCACTGCTTGTAGGGAGCCGGCATGGCTTATCGTGAAACCGAAAAAATGCGCCAACGCAAAGCCCAGGCGCGCCAGAAGATCATCGAAAGCACCTGGGAATGCGTTGCAGACGGCGGCTTCCAGAGCGCCCGAGTTACCCGAATTGCCGGCCTCGCCGGCGTGGCAACCGGCACGATTTACCGGCATTTCGAATCCCGGGAAGACCTGTTTGCGGAGATTTTCCGGCTGGCGACCCAGCGCGAAGTCGACAAGGTAGCCGAAGCCCTGGCCATAACAGGCAATGCGGTACAGCGGCTGGACCACGCCCTGCGCCATTTCGCCCAACGGGCCCTGAAAGGCCCGATGAAAGCCTGGGCGCTGATCGCCGAGCCGGTGGACCCGAAAGTAGAAGAAGAACGACTGGCGTACCGCAGGGCCTACGCCAACCTGTTTGAACAAGCCATCCGGGACGGCATCGCCGAAGGCACCATCCCTGATCAGAACACCCGCCTGGCCGCTACATGCCTGGTGGGCGCGATATCCGAAGCCCTGGTAGGCCCGTTGTCGCCAACCCAGACAAGCGAGCTACCGGACAACGACAACAATGACAATGAACTGGTCGACACCATCGTCTGTTTCTGCCTACGGGGGTTGACCGGCACCAGGAGCTGAACATGAACAACCCGCAGCGCAAAACCGAGTCCGCCACCGACAACCGTTACCTGTCGGCCACCCATGAGGTCATCAACCAGCCCCAGCCGCTGGAGAACTACAACCTCTACGAACAGGACACCGCGCTGCGGGAAGCCGTTCTGCGGGAAGGCGCAGGCTTCGCCAACGACGACCTCACCCGCTTCGGGGCCTGGACCGGCCTGGCCGACACCATCGAACTGGGCAACCAGGCCAACGCCAACAAACCCGGCTTCCGCACCCACGACCGCTACGGCCACCGGATTGACGAAGTCACCTTCCACCCGGCCTACCACGAACTCATGCGGGTAGCCCTGGAAAACGGCCTGCACAGCTCGCCCTGGACCAACCCCGGCAAAGGCGCCCACGTTGCCCGCGCCGCCAAGTACTACCTGCACTCACAGGTAGAAGCGGCCCATTGCTGCCCGGTGACCATGACCTTCGCAGCCATACCTTCGATCCAGAACCAGCCGGACCTGGCCAAACTCTGGGCCCCGAAAATCCTGGCCAACGAATACGACAGCCGAAATGTACCGGACAGCAAAAAAACCTCCGTCACCATCGGCATGGCCATGACCGAAAAACAGGGCGGCAGCGACGTGCGCGCCAACACCACCATGGCCTACCCGATAGGCCAGCAAGGCCCCGGCCAGCCCTACGAACTGGTCGGCCACAAATGGTTCGTCTCCGCCCCCATGTGCGACGCCTTCCTGGTACTCGCCCAGACCACCAGCGGCCTGTCCTGCTTTTTGATGCCCCGCTGGCGCCCGGACGGCAGCAAGAACCCCTGGCAGGTACAGCAGCTCAAGAACAAAATGGGCAACGTCGCCAACGCCTCCAGCGAAGTGGAAATCCGCGGCGCACTGGCCTGGATGGTCGGTGAAGAAGGCCGCGGGGTAAGAACCATCATCGAAATGGTCGCCATGACCCGCTTCGACTGCATGATCGGCAGCGCCGCCGGCATGCGCCAGGCCGTCGCCCAGGCTACACACCACTGCCACAACCGCAGTGCCTTCGGCGCAACCCTCAGCGACCAGCCACTGATGCAAAACGTCCTGGCCGACCTGGTCATCGAAAACGAAGCCGCCCTCGCCTACACGATGCGGGTCGCCCGGGCCATGGACAACCAGGACAACGAACACGAACGCCTGCTCGCCCGCCTGGCCACACCCGTCGGCAAATACTGGATCTGCAAACGCACCCCCAACCACGCCTACGAAGCCATGGAATGCATCGGCGGCAGCGGCGTCATGGAAGACTGCATCATGCCCCGCCTGTTCCGGGAATCCCCCGTCAACGCCATCTGGGAAGGCAGCGGCAACGTCCAGTGCCTCGACACCCTGCGCGCCCTGCAGAAAGAACCCGAAACCCTCGACGCCTTCTTCAAAGAAGCCGCCGAAGCCAAAGGCGCCGACCGCCGCTTCGACCAATACCTGGCCCAACTGCAACACGACTTCGCCGACATCAGCGACTTCCAGTACAGCGCCAGAAACCTGGTCGACCGCATGGCCCTGACCATGCAGGGTTCGCTGCTGCTGCGCTTTGGCGACAAAGACGTCGCCGACGCCTTCTGCGCCTCCCGCCTGCAAAACAACGGCGGCATGAACTACGGCAACCTGCCCTCCGGCACCAACCCGGCAGCGATTATCAAACGGGGGACGCCTGTAGTAGGCTAGGGAAACCCAGCCAGCCTGGCGCACCAGACAGATGGCAGCCGGCTGAAGAGACTCCCCTTGCGAGGTTTGTGAACCGGCGGGGGATGGCTTTCCAAAAATTTGCGGAGCCATGGATGGCGGAGCAGAAGCGCCACATGGGTTCGGCCGAGCGCTTATGAAGCAAAGCTTCATGCGACAGCCGAACGACCACAATCTACGATTGTGGGCCGGACCCCGCAGGGGTGCCGAAGGAGCGGTTTTTGGAAAGCCATCCCCCGCCGGTTCCTGCACCAACACGCGGAACCAGACCATGTCAGAAGCCCTGAGAAAACTGCTGAAAGAAGGCAAAACCCCACAACAGCACCAGGACATCACCCCCCACGTAGGCGTCCTGACCCTGCACTTCCAGCTCTACGGCTGCGAAGACATAAAAGCCAAACGCAAAGCTTTCACCGCCATGAAAGCCATCTGGGGCAAAGAACCCGACCTGGCTGTGGCTGAAACCGCCGACCACGAAGCCCTGGATTGCGCCACCTGGACCATCGCCGCCCTGGGCGCCAGCGCCCAGCAAATCACCCAGCGCCTCGACCAGGTCGAAAAAGACATACAGGAGCGCATAGACGCCCCCATCCTCGACATCCACCGGGAAATCCTCTGAGCCACGCCCCGAAAGCCCCGGGGCATAGCGTCAAACCCGCACAGGCCTTATACTACGGCCCCTCAAGGAGTAGATGACCTGCCTGCCGGCGGGCCACCAAATTCAATGTCGGGCCCAGCCCGGCCCCGTCCGCCGGGTTTCCGGAACCGACCCGCGGACAACCCCTGAGTGTGTGTGGTGCTATGACCGGAAAGAAAAAATCCGCCCAGGCCTCGGTCGAGGCAATGTATCGCGTGTTCACGGTGCCCGAAGCCCCGGAATCCACGCTCAGCCGTATCGACCAGAATATCTCCAGCAACCTGGCCGGGTTCCTGCAGGAGCACATCGTTGCCGTTGAACGGGATCTCTCGGAAGTCGAAAAAGACTTCTCCGACTATGTGATCCCGGAAAAACCCGTGTTCGTCTCAGAACAGGCCCAGTTCCTGCTCGACAAACTGGTCGCCAACTCCGTACACACCGCCTCACCGGCCTTTATCGGTCATATGACATCGGCACTGCCTTACTTCATGCTGCCGCTGTCAAAAATCATGATTGCCCTGAACCAGAACCTGGTCAAAACCGAAACCTCCAAGGCCTTCACCCCCATGGAGCGCCAGGTACTGGGCATGATCCACCGGCTGGTGTACCAGCAGGACGGCTCCTTCTACCGGAAATGGATGCACGACCCCCGGCACGCCCTGGGTGCCATGTGCTCCGGCGGCACCATCGCCAACCTGACCGCCCTGTGGGTTGCCCGCAACCGCGCCTTCCCCGCCGAAGGCAGCTTCCGCGGCCTGCACGAAGAAGGCCTGTTCCGGGCCCTGAAATACTACGGCTACGAAGGCGCCGCCATCGTCGTCTCCAAACGCGGCCACTACTCCCTACGCAAAGCCGCTGACGTGCTGGGCCTGGGCCGCGATGCCCTGGTGCCGGTAGAGACCGACGAATACAACCGCATCCTGCCAGACGCCCTGCGCGACAAGTGCCTGGAACTGCAGAAACAGAAAATCAAGGTCATGGCCATCTGCGGTGTAGCAGGCACCACCGAAACCGGCACAGTGGACCCGCTGGACAGCATGGCCGACATAGCCCGTGAATTCGGCGCCCACTTCCACGTAGACGCCGCCTGGGGTGGCCCCACCCTGTTCTCCCGCACCTACAAACACCTGCTGCGGGGCATAGAACAGGCCGACTCCGTCACCTTCGACGCCCACAAACAGCTGTACGTGCCCATGGGTGCCGGCCTGGTCGTGTTCAAAGACCCCAGCCTGGCCAGCGCGGTAGAACACCACGCCCAGTACATCATCCGTAAAGGCTCAAGAGACCTCGGCAGCACCACCCTCGAAGGCTCCCGCCCGGGCATGGCCATGCTGATCCACTCCGGCCTGAAAATCCTGGCCCGGGAAGGCTACGAAATCCTGATCAACCAGGGCATCGAAAAAGCCAGGACCTTCGCTGGCATGATCGACGAACAACCGGACTTCGAACTCATCACCCGTCCGGAACTCAACATCCTGACCTACCGCTACTGCCCGGAACCGGTTCAACAGGCCCTGGCCATCGCAGACGAACTGCAGGCAGAGAAAATGAACACCTGCCTGAACCGCATCACCAAGTTCATCCAGAAAACCCAGCGGGAACGCGGCAAAGCATTCGTATCCCGAACCCGACTGGAACCGGCCCGCTATTACCACTTCCCGTGCATCGTGTTTCGGGTGGTGTTGGCTAACCCGCTAACAACGCCGGAGATCCTGGCAGACATCCTGAAGGAACAGCGGGAATTGTCGAAGGAAGACGGCATTGCCGATGAGATCGCCATCCTGCATCAGATGGCAGAAGCCGTATTGAGCCCCCGACCATCAAAGGCAAAACCCAGGCTGAAGTCAGCTCAGGGATAATACGGCTCATTCATTAAGATGGGAAGTAGCTGGTGCGATGACGGTATGAACTATGCCCGGGGCGGGGTGTGCGAGGAGCTGTTCAAAAATTTGCGGAGCCAGGGATGGCGGAGCAGAAGCGCCACAGGGATGTGCCGAAGGAGCGGTTTTTGAACAGCTCCTCGCACACCCTGCCCTGCACCTGGCTAAGCTTTAATACAGGGCCTCTTCGTCATCCAGCACCTCGTGCAGGATCTCCAGGAACATCTTGTCCGCCTCACTCCAGGTCTCCGGAATACGGATCGTAGTGTTGGCGCTGATCTCGCGGGCAATCAACTCGTCAGCATTGGGCTCACCCTTGTACTTACGGGCAATCTCCATGGACTTTACGGCGATGGTCGGCTCGCTCATCACCTTCTTGATAAACACCCGTAACTCTTCAATCATTCTGGCCTGACGGCTCTCGGAAGATGAACTCATTCCTGACTCCCTGAAAAATAGCGTTGAAGCAAAACGGCCCGCACAGGGCCTGATGCTCATAGTATGGCCAAACCGCGGGGCGCTAACCAGCCCCGCCCGGCATTAAACCATCAAACCCCGCAGGGCGAAGAACAGGAACGCGGCCATCAGGGCGGACGCCGGCACGGTGATAATCCAGGCTGCGGCAATCTTCACCAGGTGGGAGCGCTTGACCATCTCTTCCTTGTAAATCTTCTTCAGGCGCTTGCGCTCGGACTTGGACAGCGGCACCTGCTCCTTTCTCTTCTTCGCTTGCTTGAGCAGCTTTTCCATTTCCTCCACAGAGGCGTTGCGGAAATCGTCCAGGAACGGCTTCAGGCGCTCCTGGTCCGCCGGGTCATGGTGCTCGATCATCTTGTGCAGCTGGCTCGCGTAGTTGGACTTCAGGTACTCCCGCAGGAAGCCCACACCGAACACGCCACCGATAGCAATATGGGTTGAACTGACCGGCAGGCCCAGCTGGGACGCGAGGATTACCGTCAGTGCCGCAGACAGGGCGATACAGAAGGCCCGGGTCTTGTCCAGCTCGGTAATCTCGCTGCCCACGGTCTTGATCAGGCGCGGGCCGAATAGCATCAGGCCAACGGCCAGGCCGAGCGCACCCACCATCATGACCCACAGCGGAATGCTGGCAGAGGTCACCACGCCACCACCGGCGCGAATAGCATCGTTGATCGCAGCCAGCGGCCCGATGGCGTTGGCGACGTCGTTCGCACCGTGGGCAAAGCTGAGCAACGCGGCGGCAAAGATCAGCGGCCAGGTGAACAGCGTGTTCACGCCCTTGGAACTGTTTTCCATGGTCGCGGCACGACGGCTCACCAGGTTACGCATGATGAACCACACCACGGCAGCCACCACCAGGCCCATGATCGACGCCGACAGGAAGTCCACCTTTACGATTTTCTTCACGCCCTTGAGCATCAGGTAGGTTGTGAACGCCCAGGCCATGATCGATACCAGGACGGGCACAAAGGTGCGGGCCGACGACACCAGGTTTTGCCGGTACAGCACGGTTTTCTTGATGGCAAACAGGAACAGCGCCGCCAGGGCACCACCCAATACCGGAGAGATCACCCAGCTGGCCGCAATCTTGCCCATCACACCCCAGTCGGCGATGGCCCAGCCACCGGCCGCGATACCGGCTCCCAGCACACCGCCCACAATAGAGTGGGTCGTGGAAACCGGCGCGCCCATCCAGGTGGCCAGGTTCAGCCAAAGTGCGCCGGCCAGCAAAGCTGCCGTCATCAGCCAGACAAAGGCGCGGGGATCTTCCAGGGTGGTAGGGTCAATAATGCCGCCCTTGATGGTAGAGACCACGTCGCCACCGGCAATCAGCGCGCCGGCTGCCTCGAACACCGCCGCCAGCAACACGGCGGCGCCCAGCGACAAGGCACCGGAACCCACCGCGGGGCCCACGTTGTTGGCTACGTCATTGGCACCGATATTGATGGCCATATAACCACCGATGACCGCTGCGGCCATCAGCAACATGCTGTTGGGTAATCCCTGACTGAAAGAGCCGACAATCAACCAGACACAGAGCAGGAACAGAACACTGAAACCAACCCTGTACCGTTCCGTGGAGGGGCTGCTGAGAAGGTTATCCAGAAAGCTGCTGGAACGGGCCATAAACAATCGAGTCTCTTGTGAACGGAATGAGTCCAGGCAATTTTGCCGCGCGCAAACTATAAAATTTTTATCATAAAATTGAAACCGAACTGTCATGGAGGCTAAAGATCACAAACCGGACGGACATCACTCCAAAGCCGCGGTTTTTTGGCGCATACTTGGCAAAAACCTGTCAAAAAGAACAACACAAGATGACGGCCAGCTACCGACACAACCAGATCATATCTTCCGAGCACGAAGAACAGCAGATTTCACTCCTGTTGAACGGGTTATCGGCCATGGCCCTGCTGTTCCTCACCGGCATCGGCCTCAAGGCCTGGTTCGCCGACCATCACACCCATGCCATCGTGCTCTGGCTGTTCAATATACCGGTGCTGGCCAATATGCTCTGGTATTTCCGGACGGGTAACCGGCTGGCGCAGAAGGCGGGACTGCTGATTACCGTTGCCCTGCTGTTTGCCTACCTGATCGCCTCGGGTGGCGAAGGCAACACCGGCCCCCTGTGGTTCTACGTGTTCCCTCCGCTACTGTTTTTCCTCACCAGCCTGAAGGGCGGCACCGCCATCCTGCTGTTCTGCTATCTGCTGGCGATCATCGTATTCCAGTTTCCCAACCTGCCCGGAGTAGCCGCCGAATACTCCACTGACTTCAAGATACGCTTTTTTGCCACCCTCACCTTCGAATCCATTTTCTGCTTTGTGCTGGAGGCCGGCCGTCTTCAGGCCCGAAACAAACTGCTGAAACTGGCCGAAAGCCATGAAAAAGCCGCGCGTACCGATGAGCTTACCGGCCTGGCCAACCGGCGGGATATGCACAACCGCCTTGCCGCCGAGTTTTCCCGCTACCAGCGCTCCGGGCACCACTTTTCCGTGGTGCTGATCGACCTGGACCTGTTCAAACGGGTCAACGACGATTTCGGCCACGATGCCGGCGATGCCGCCCTCCGGCACTTTGCCAGCCTGGTGCGCAAGGTGATCCGGCAAACGGATATCGCGGCGCGCTGGGGCGGTGAGGAATTCCTGATCCTGCTGCCCGACACCACCCTGCTGCAGGCCCTGACCCTGGCCGAGCGATTGCGTGCGGAAGTGGCGGCCACCGAGTTCCGCCACCAGGAGCAGATCCTGCCGGTGACCATCAGTGCCGGCGTCTGCTCGATTTCCAAGGCCGGATCTGTCAACGAACTTCTGAAGCTGGCCGACATCAACCTGTACAGCGCCAAGGAAGATGGCCGCAACCGCATCGCCCCCAGGGTGCGCAGCCAGGACAGCCAGCCCGCTGCGGAAAGCCCGGCTTGAGCGCGGCCCATTGCCGCATTACCATCTCTGCCGGCAATGCAGAGACCTGAACAGACATAAGGCAGTAACATGGCAGCAATTCGAATACTCACCGGCAGTGTTTACGGCGGCGCCCTGCTGACCGCCCGCAAGATCAAGGAAGAGCTTGAAGCCGAAGGGCACCAGGTGACCGTGCTGGAGACCCCGGCCCTGGAAGACATCACCGGCAATGACGACGCCCTGCTGGTCTGCACCTCTACTACCGGCCAGGGGGAAATCCCTGACAACCTGCTGCCGTTTTACCTGGCGCTGCGGGAACAACTGCCACAGCAGCCCGGTCGCCCTTTCGGCATTATCGTGCTGGGCGACAGCTCCTACGGTGACACCTTCTGCGGCGCCGGCGACCTGATGGAAGAAGCCCTGTACGAAACCGCGGCCCGCAAGGTGGGGGAAACCCTGCGCATAGACGCGCTGGAAACCCTGGAGCCGGAAGCCGAAGCCCTGCCCTGGGTCAAAGACTGGGTTAACGGAATCTGACTATTATTTACACGAGTTGCCAAAACTCTGTCTGGCTGCCCTTGAGCCACCCGCAGCGACAGGCCATACTCGACCCATAACGATAATAACGGTAACAACAGATCCTGATGAAACTGGCCCGGCTTCTGGCAGCGTTGACAGCTTTGCTGACTTTGTCGCTTCACCTCCATGCGGCACCGGCTTCCTATATTCCGGAAATGGAGTATCTGCGCCTGGCCCCGGATGCCAGCGTCACCGCCAGCGAAGTCATGGCCTCGGATCAATGGCAGAGGCTGCCGGACCAGACCCCCAATTTTGGCTATATCCGGGACCAGATCTGGCTCCGGTTCCCGGTGACCGACGCAAGCAACAGCAACCTGCTGGAAATCAGCTATCCTCAGCTCGACGCTATCGGCTTCTATCTGTTTAAAGACAACCGGTTACTGCGGGAAGTAATAACCGGCGACCGTATGCCCTTTTCCGAGCGGCCGGTACAACACCCCCATTTCCTGTTCCCCCTGCAACTGGCGCCTGGCGGCAATTACCAGGTGTTACTGCGGATACAGACAGAAGGTGCCATGCAGGCACCACTGCGGCTCTGGAACAACAGAAGCTATTTCGAAAAGGCCTCCGTTGAAAGCCAGCTCCACGCCGTTTATTACGGCATTCTGATTGCCGTTATCTGCTTCAACCTGTTTGTCTTTATCGCCCTGAAAGAAGCCGTTTACCTGTTCTATGTGCTCTCCACCCTCGGCTACCTGTTGCTGGTGGGCGGACTGAACGGTATTACCTACCAGCTACTGTGGCCGGAAAGTCCGACCATACAGAACCGGGCCATGGCGATGATTGTGCCCCTGGCCATGAGTTGCACCCTAATGTTCTCCAGGGCGTTTTTACGGCTTAAACAGGTCAGCCCGAAAATGGATCGCCTGGTACTGGCAGTGCTGGCCCTGAACCTGGCCATGGCGGCGGCCAACCTGTTCATCGATTACAACACCGGTATGCGCCTGAGCGTGGCCCTGGTGATTCCAAGCTCGCTGCTGCTGACCTTTATCGGCCCCCTGCAGTGGCTCAGGGGCAACCCCCAGGCCATGTACTACACCCTGGCCTGGGCGGCACTGACCCTCGGCAGCGCGATCACGGCCGCCAACAAATACGGCTGGATTCCCAACAGCTTTATTACCTCCTACGGCATGGAACTGGGCTCGGCCCTGGAAGCCATGCTGCTCAGCCTGGCCCTGGCAATCCGGATCTACCGGGAACGGCAGGACCGCCTGCACTCGCGGGAAGCGGAACTGCACGCACTGGAAGCCCGCCGTAACGCGGAACTGCAGTTGATGGACCAGGCCCTGCACAACCCGCTGACCGGGCTACCCAACCGCAGCAGTTTCGAGCTGCGGATGAGCGAACTGATCCGCCGCAACCCGAAGCAACGGCTGGGCATTGCAGTCATTCACCTGAACAACCTGTATGCCGTGACCAAGACGCTCGGGCACCGCAATACCGACCGGATACTGGAACTGGCATCACGGCAGTTCAACGATGTCACCCGTAAGGTGCCCGGCATTGTCGCCATAGAACAGAGCGAGGGCCGGGACTTCTACCTGGCCAGCCTGGACCCGCAAACCTTCGCGCTGATCAGTTACGCTGACCGCACAGAATCCGTACCCCGCCACGTACTCAGGGATATCGAAGTTATCCGCCAGCCCATTGACTTCCTGGGCATGCAGATACCGCTCACCCCCCAGCTGGGGGTGGCCATCTACCCCGATCATGGCACGGACGTGAACACCCTGATCCGGCGAGCCGTCATTGCCGAAGGTTCGGAACGGGCCAGGGAACGGGGTGTGGCCTATTACAAGCCGTCGAAGGATTCCTACAGCGCCGAACGGCTGACCCTGGTGTCCGAGCTTCGGCAGGCACTGGAGCTGAACCAGCTGACCCTGTACCTGCAACCCAAGCAGTGCCTGAAAAGCGGAGACATTACCGGCTTCGAGGCCCTGATCCGCTGGCCGGACCGGGAGCGGCAAGTCCCGCCCCATGAAGTGATCGAACTGGCCGAGCAAACCGGCCTGATCAAACCGCTCACCCGCTGGGTGCTGCGGGAAGCATTGGAAATACGGGAAAAGCTGGCGGCAAAGGGCGCTCCGACTCGTATCGCCGTCAACATTTCCCCCAACAACCTGCGGGAACCGGACTTCCCGGTGTTTGTGCAACGAATAATGCAGAGCTATCAGTGCTCCGCCGGAGAGCTGGCCTTCGAGGTGACGGAAACCTCCATGATGCAGGACCCGGCCAACTCCCTGAAAGCCCTGAAAGCCATCAATGCCGCAGGCATCCCCTTGTCCATTGATGACTTCGGCTCCGGCTATTCCTCGCTGTCTTACATCAAGCAGCTGCCCGCCAGCGAGATCAAGATCGACCGCTCACTGATCACCGAGCTGGCAGAGCGGGAGGAGGACCGGGTCATCGTGCGCACCACCATCGAGATGTGCCACAGCCTGGGCTACACCGTGGTGGCGGAGGGTGTGGAGAGTGAAAAAACCCTGAAGCTGCTGGAGAGCATGGGCTGCGACCTGGTTCAGGGTTATATCCTGGCCCGGCCGCAACCTTTTGATCGCATTATCGACTGGCTGGCAGATCAGCCCTGCCGTTCCCGGATCAACGCTTCCTGAGTGGTCGAAGCCACCAGTACGCCATCCCGGGTGAAGAAATTACCCCGATTGAAACCACGACCGCCGGAGGCACTGGGGCTGTCCTTGTCGTACAGCAGCCATTCGTCCATCCGGAAGTCCCGGTGGAACCAGATGGCATGGTCCAGGCTGGCTACCTGCATGTTCCGGTTCATGAACGTGCGGCCGTGGGGTGCCATGGAGGTGCCCAGAAAGGAGAAATCCGACGCGTAGGTCAGCAGGCAGCGGTGCAAGACCGGATCATCCGGCAGTGGCCCCAGAGCCCGGAACCAGTTCTGGCGGTAAGGCGGCTGTTTCTCCGGTTTGAGCGGGTTGCCGGGGTTCACCGGGCGGATCTCGATGGGCCGGTCCCGGGTGAGCAGGTCCCGAAGCTTCTCCGGCACCTGGTCCACCAGCAACTGACCCAGTTCCTGTTCGGATTTCAGGGTTTCCGGTGCTGGCGCTTCCGGCATCGGGAACTGGTGGCTGAGCCCTTCCTCGGCCACCTGGAATGACATGGAACCGGTCAGGATTTCCTTGCCGTCCTGGCGGGCAATGACCCGGCGCACCGAAAATGTGCCGCCATCGCGAACCCGCTGAACCTCATAATCAATCGGCATGCTGTGGTTGCCGGGGCGCAGGAAGTAGGCGTGCAATGAATGGCACAACCGGCCTTCAACGGTACGGCTGGCCGCCATCAACGCCTGGCCAAGCACCTGGCCGCCAAACACATGGGGAAAGCCGAGATCCTCACTGTCACCCTGAAAATGGTCATCTCCGATGGGCGACAAATCCAGCAAATCAATCAGCTTCCGGGTTATTTCCAGCATGCATGCTCCTGTTGTTTTGGTCAGGAGCCAGCGGCCAGCTCCTTAGCTTACGAAAGAATTTCTACCTCAGGTGAAACAATTTCGCAACGCTCAGTCACTGTGGATGGGCGGCACTTCCCGCGACAACGCCTGTTTTTCCACGGCAAACCGACCGGTCACCGCAAAGCCGAGCACCTCGCCCGATGGCGACAGGAAACGGGCTTTCACGTCTGAACCCTCCTGCTCGATGTCCCATTCGCCTTCGCCACCGGCCGGTGGCGGGCACACTGCTGTGGGACAACAAGGAGTTTTGATCATCACCGGCATGGCACCGTAGCTCACCTCAGTGCGTTCACCCGTGAGGGTTTTCGCCAGGGCGCGGGCACAGGCCATCAACGGCAATACATACAGCAACACCTGGCCGTCTACCTCGGCGCAGTCACCCAGGGCATAGACATCCGGTGCCGACGTCTCCAGGGCCCGGTTAACCACAATGCCGCGGCCGACTTCAATACCCGCAGCCCGGGCCAGCTCGGTGCGTGGCCGCAGACCGACCGCCGAAACCACCAGGTCTGCCGCCAGGGTGTCGCCGTTGGCCAGCGCCAGCTTTACGCCCTGCCCGTCGCGATCCACCCGCTGTACCACCGTGCCTAGGTGAAAGTTCACGCCCAGGGCCTGCAACTCCTGCTGCACGGCGTTGGCGGCCGCCTCCGGCAGCAAACTGGGCATAACGGCGGCGTCAGGGGCTATCACATCCACCTCATAACCGCCGTTGCGCAGGTCGTTGGCAAATTCACAGCCGATCAGCCCCGCCCCAATGATGGCCACCCGCTTGCCACCTTCCAGGGCCTTGCGGAACGCCCGGTAATCCAGCAGGTCGTTGATGGAATAGACCCGGTCCAGGCCATCACCGTCCAGGCCCAGGCGGATCACATCCGCACCCCAGGCCAGCACCAGTTTGCTGTAGGCCAGCCGCTCGTCGCCCAGCACCAGCTCGCGGGCACCGGTATCAATACCGGTCACAGTGCTGTAGGTGCGAATGTCCACCGACAGCTGTTCGGCCATTGCCTCGGTGTCGCCCTGGGCCAGCCCTTCGGCATCCTTACCCTTGGTAAAGCCGGTGGACAGCATCGGCTTGGAGTAATTCACGCCGTCGTCTGCGGTTACCATCACCACCGGAGTGGTTTTATCCAGCTTGCGCAGTTCCCGCACCAGCGAGTATCCGGACAATCCGGTGCCTACTATTACAATCGGTGCCTGGTCGGTCATAGTCCTGCTCCGTTAATCAGCCGATTTCGATCATCTCGAAGTCTTCCTTGCCCACGCCACAGTCCGGGCATACCCAGTCATCCGGCACATCTTCCCACTTCGTGCCCGGCTCGATGCCGTCTTCCGGCCAGCCTTCAGCTTCGTCGTAAATCAGGCCACACACTACACACTGCCACTTCTTCATACTTGCTCTCCATTAAAATTCCGTGCGCCATAATACCCTCCACCCGGTCTGTGACCAATGCCACGCGAGACGCCGGTTGTCCGGGTTTTGTGCCAATAGGCATGATTACAGATAGTCCGTTCACCATCTGCCCCTCCCTTCAGGGCAACCGGTTCGGTATAATCGCCGGTTTTACGACAGGACCGACCGTTATGACCGATACCGTCGCCGAAATGAACCAGGTCATGGCTGAAGCCGACTGCCTGGTAGACGAACAACAGGTAAGTGCCGCCATCGACACCATGGCCTCGGCCATCACCGATCGCCTGAAAGACAGTAACCCGCTGTTGTTCTGCGTTATGAACGGTGGCCTGATCACAACCGGCCAGCTGTTGCCCCGCCTCAAATTCCCGGTGCAGGCGGAATACCTGCACGCCACCCGCTACCGCCAGGAAACCACCGGCGGCATCCTCGAGTGGAAACTCCAGCCGGAATCCGACATGAAAGACCGCACGGTGCTGATTGTCGACGACATCCTGGATGAAGGCACCACCCTGTGCGCCATCGCTGACTACTGCCTGGCCCACGGCGCCCGGGAA
Source organism: Marinobacter sp. G11 (assembly GCF_021282325.1). Classification (NCBI taxonomy): domain Bacteria; kingdom Pseudomonadati; phylum Pseudomonadota; class Gammaproteobacteria; order Pseudomonadales; family Marinobacteraceae; genus Marinobacter; species Marinobacter sp. G11. Next base: position 51,030 of record NZ_JAJSPB010000003.1, on the reverse strand, counting down.
GTGCTGACCGCGGTACTGGTCGACAAGATTCACGAACGCAAGGCCCGTCCGGGCCTGAAAGCCGACTTCACCGGCCTCTGCGTTGAAGACCGCTTCCTGTTCGGCTACGGCATGGACTACAAAGGTTACTGGCGTAACGCCCCCGGCATCTATGCTGTCAAAGGACTCTGACCGGGAAAACAGCCTGAAGATCCCGCCTACCCGCTGGTACCGGTCGCTGGCTGCGGCCGGGCTGCGCAACCCGGAGGTTCACGGCCCGGCCCGCTACTGGCTGCAGGTGGAGGGGTCTTTCACCCAGGCCCTGAAGCACCGGTGCCTCGAGAGCTTCCATGTGGAAGTCGCGCGCGAAGGCTACGCCACGCCGTTCCCGGAAGAGGTTCGCCGGCTCGGGCTGCAGCCCCGGCAACAGGCCTGGATCCGCGAAGTCCGCCTGTGCGGCGATGGCCAGCCCTGGGTCCTGGCCCGCACGGTCATCCCCCACCAGTGTTTTGAAGGCAAGGGCAGGCAGCTGCGCCACCTGGGCAACAAGCCCCTCGGTGCCTTTCTGTTCAGCAGCCCGGACTGGTCACGGGGGCCGCTGGAAACCGGCCTGTGCCTGCCCGATCATCCGCTTCAGCCCCGGCTGGCCCGGCGCTCCCTGTTCCACCACGGCAACAACGCCTTGATGGTGGGTGAATACCTGTTGCCGGTGCTGTACCGGTAAGCTTCGGTTTAACCCCCGGGCCCGGGCTGGCTATAATCCGGTGTTTGCCACGCACCTGACCCACGGAAGAGCGCACCATGTTGCAGAATGCCCTGCCAGACCCTGTCCAGGCACGCCTGGCCGACTACGCCCGCCTGCTTCGCATTGACCGGCCTATCGGCAGCCTGCTGTTGCTCTGGCCGACCTATTGGGCACTCTGGCTGGCCGGCGACGGCAGCCCCTCTATTGCCAACGTCATTATCTTCACCCTGGGCGTGTTCTTTATGCGGGCCGCCGGCTGCGCCATCAACGACTTTGCCGACCGGGACTGGGATCGCCACGTAAAACGCACCCAGGACCGCCCCCTGACCACCGGCCGCATCCAGTCCTGGGAAGCCGTTGCCCTGTTTCTGGGCCTGTGCCTGGTTTCCTTCCTGATGGTAGTACTGTTCACCAACCGGCTGACCCTGTACCTGTCCTTCGGTGGCGCCCTGCTGGCGTTTATCTATCCGTTCATGAAGCGCTACACCCACCTGCCCCAGCTGTTTCTGGGGGCCGCGTTCTCTTGGGCCATCCCCATGGCCTGGGCCGCACAGGCCAACGAGCTGAGCCAGCTTACCTGGCTGCTGTTCACCGCCAACGTGTTGTGGACCGTGGCCTACGATACGCTCTATGCCATGGTGGACCGGGATGACGACCTGAAAATCGGCATTAAATCCACCGCCATCCTGTTCGGCGAAGCCGACCGGGCGATCATCGGCATACTGCAGGCGCTGGTGGTGCTGATCCTGGTAATTGTAGGAGGCCAGGCAGAACTGGGCACATTCTGGTACCTGGGCGTGGCGGTAATGGCAGGCCTGTTTGCCTATCACCAGTACCTGGCCCGCGACCGTGCCCGGGAAGGTTGCTTCAAGGCCTTCCTGAACAACAACTGGGCCGGGTTTGCGGTATTTTCCGGGCTGGTGATCGACCAGCTTCTCTGAGTTGCCAGCATGCACGGAACCGCCGCCAACTCAATCGTGTCATATACTTGTAACAAAGACGCGTTGTAATGAGCCAGCAACATTACTGGGGAGCGCAAATCCTGCTCCCGGGGTTCTGACACAGGTTGAAGCACATGAATGGAAAAACTGTCCTGATCGTCGATGACGAGCCAGCCATCCGCGAAATGATCGCCGTGGCCCTCGAAATGGCTGATTACGACTACCTCGAGGCAGAGGATGCCCGCCAGGCCCACGCCCTGGTTGTTGACCGGCAGCCAGACCTGATCCTGCTGGACTGGATGCTCCCGGGCACCAGTGGTGTCGAGCTGGCACGGAGGCTGAAAAAGGAAGAGGCAACCGCCGACATCCCGATTATCATGCTGACCGCCAAGGTTGAGGAAGACAACAAGATCCAGGGCCTGGAAGTCGGTGCCGATGATTACATCACCAAGCCCTTCAGCCCGCGGGAACTGGTTGCCCGGCTGAAAGCGGTACTGCGCCGTGCAACGCCGGCCGGTGTCGACAGCCCGATCGAAGTGGACGGGCTGACCCTGGACCCGGTCGGCCACCGGGTAACCACTCCGGAAGGCGCCCTGACCATGGGCCCCACCGAGTACCGGTTGCTGCAGTTTTTCATGACCCACCAGGAACGGGTCTATACCCGGTCGCAGTTGCTGGACCAGGTCTGGGGTGGCAATGTCTATGTTGAAGAGCGTACGGTAGACGTACATATCCGGCGCCTGCGCAAGGCCCTTGGCGACCGCTACGACCACCTGGTCCAGACCGTCCGGGGCACCGGCTACAGGTTCTCCACCAGGGTCGCATAACCGCTTCGGCCCCAGGCCTGATACCAGAACACAGAACAAGGCTGCGCCTGATGCAACACAACTGGTCACGATATCTGCGCCTGATCCTGGCCAGCCTGGCCGGCACCACGCTGGTTGGCCTGTATTTTGGTGAACCGGTATACGGCTTGCTGGTTGGCCTGGTGGGTTACCTCTGGTGGACCCTGATCCAGGCCCGCCGCCTGTACCAGTGGCTGGGCAACCCGGACGCCAGCGAAGAAGCGCCCCAGAGTATCGGCATGTGGGGCAGCATGTTTGACGGCCTGAACAAGCTGCACCAGGGCCACCTGCATACCCAGGACCGCCTCCGGGCCCGTATCAACCGGGTTCAGGAATCCACCAACGCCATGCGCGACGGCGTGATCATGACCGACGCCCGGGGTGCCATGGAATGGTGGAACGGCTCTGCCGAACACCTGCTGGGGTTCCGGCGCAGTACCGACCGGGGCCAGTACATCCACAACCTGATCCGAAACCCGGCCTTCAAGGCCTACTTCGACTCCCGGGACTACCGGGAACCGCTGGAACTGAACTCCCCGGCCAAGCCCCATCTCCACCTGCAAATCCAGATCAGCCTGTTCGGCGACGACGACCGCCTGATCGTGGCCAAGGACGTTACCCGGCTGTACCAGCTGGAACAGATGCGCCGGGACTTCGTGGGCAACGTTTCCCATGAAATGCGGACCCCGCTCACGGTAATCAGCGGCTACCTCGAAACCCTCGTTGACCATGCCGACGAACTGCCACCCAAGTGGCGCCGGGCCATTAACACCATGGCCGCCCAGTCATCCCGGATGGAAGCACTGATTACCGACCTGATCCTGCTGTCGCGTATTGAAACCGGTGAACACACGGTAGATGACACCCTTGCCGACATGGATGCCCTGCTTAACCAGATCTGTCACGACGCCCAGGCCCTGAGCGGCAGCAAACAGCACCGCATTACCGTCAATATTTCCGACCACCGGCTGCTGCAGGGGGATGAAAGCCAGCTGCGCAGCGCCTTCTCCAACCTGGTGTTCAACGCCGTGAAGTACACGCCGGCGGAAGGCGAAGTGACCGTGTCCTGGACGGCCAACCGCGACGGCGCCCATCTGTCGGTCAAAGACAGCGGTATCGGCATCGACCCGGTTCACATTCCCCGCCTGACCGAGCGCTTCTACCGCGCCGACCCGAGCCGGCATAAAGACACCGGTGGCACAGGCCTGGGACTGGCCATCGTCAAACACGTGCTGATCAACCACGATGGCAACCTGGAAATCCGCAGCAAACCCGGCGAAGGCAGCGAATTCATCTGCCACTTCCCCCGTGAGCGACTGGTAGAACGGGTACCGGAACTCCGGGATTAAAGAATTGTCACTCCCGGGCCGGTTCAGCGGTATTTCCGAACCGTAAAAACGCGCTAACATGGCATTCATACCCGCCCATTCATCTTGCGAGGTTTTACTGTGGCCAATCAGCCGATGCCGGGGCCAGTACGTCACGCCCTGACTGCCCTTTTCCTGCCAGCCCTGCTCTTTACCAGCCAGGCTTCGATGGCAGAACTACCCACCATGACCGACGCCGCCTTTGCAGAGTGCAAGGCAGGCCTGCAAGACAAAGCGGTCCAGGCCGGTGTCAGTGCCGACACCGCCAGCCGGGTGATGGCCGATGTCAGCTACCTGGAACGGGTAATCGAACTGGACCGCAGGCAACCGGAGTTCACCACCACCTTTGCCGACTACCTGAACCGCCGGGTTAACGAAAGCCGGATCAGCAAGGGCCGGGAAATGCTGGCCGAGCACAAGGACCTGCTGGCCCGGGTGACCCGGGAAACCGGTGTGCCTGCCCCCTACCTGGTGGCGTTCTGGGGCCTGGAAACCAACTACGGCAGCTACTTCGGCAAGATGCAGGTGCCCAGTGCCCTGACCACCCTGGCCTGTGACCCGCGCCGCACGACCTTCTTCACCGAACAGCTGATTGCCGCCCTGCGCATTATCGACGAGGGCGCCATTCCGGCAGAACAGATGGAAGGCTCCTGGGCCGGCGCCATGGGCCACGTCCAGTTCATGCCCACGGTGTTCCTGAAACACGCCGTAGACGCCGATGGCGATGGCCGCCGGGACCTGTGGAACAGCCTGCCCGATGCCATGATGTCGGCCGGCAAGTTCCTGGAATCCATGGGCTGGGACAGCGACTACCGCTGGGGCCGGGAAGTGTTACTGCCCGAAAACTTTGACTTCAGCCAGGCCGATGGTCGCCGGCTGCCCCTGGCCGAGTGGCGGAAACTGGGCATTACCGATGCCTTCGGTAACGCCCTGGCCCGGGAGCCCATTAAAGCCGCACTGGTGGTGCCCAGCGGCCACCAGGGCCCGGCCTTCCTGGCTTACAGCAACTTCCGGGTCATCATGGGCTGGAACCGCTCGGAGTTCTACGCCATCGCCGTTGGCCACCTGGCCGACCGGGTCGCCGGTGCCGGCGGCCTGCAGAACCCGCCACCGGAAGACCAGCCTGCCTTATCCCGGGATCAGATCATGCAGCTGCAGGAAAGCCTGAACGCCAAGGGCTACAGCAGCGGCGAGCCTGACGGCATTCTGGGTTCCAACACCCGCAAGGCCATCCGCCAGTACCAGAAAGCCGAAGGCCTTATTGCCGACGGCTTTCCGTCCGGGCAACTGCTGCAGGCGCTGGATATCCAGGCCGGTAGCTGAACCATGGACTCCATTACCCAGGCCGCCCTTGGCGCCACCCTGGCCGGAGCCGTGGCCGGCAAAACCCTGGGGCGGTCGGCACTGCTGACCGGCGCCTTGCTGGGCACCCTGCCGGACCTGGACGTAGTCATCGACTATGGCACCGCGGTCGCCAACTTTACCCAGCACCGGGGCTTCAGCCATTCCCTGCTGATTCTCGCGCCCCTGTCGCTGCTGATCGCCTGGGGCCTGTGGCGCTGGAAGCCCGTCATAAGCTACCGGCGATGGCTGGCGCTGGTAGCACTTATCCTGATCACCCACCCCCTGCTGGACGCGTTCACCACCTACGGCACCCAGCTGTTCTGGCCGTTCGGCACTCCGGTGGCTATCAACAGTATTTTCATTATTGACCCGCTCTACACCCTGCCGCTGCTGGCCGGCTGCCTGGCGTTTCTGGTGCGCCCGCCGGCCCGCACGGCGCTGAGCCTGGCACTGGGGCTATCCACCCTGTATCTGGGCTGGACGCTGGTGGCACAGCAAATCATCACCGACAGGGTTCAACCGGCACTGGCCCGGGCCGGGCTGGAACAGCCGGCCCTGATGGTACAACCCATGCCGTTCAATACCCTGTTATGGCGAGCCACGGCCATCACCGACGACACCCGGGTGGAGATTGTTACCGGTTTTCTGGATCGCACGCCGGAACTGTCACTGGAATACTTCCCCCGCAATCCGGTGCTCCGGGCCCGGGTAGCTGGCTTGCCGGAAGCCCGGCGCCTTGAGTGGTTCACCCGGGGCTTCCTGCATTATGAGCAGGCCGGCCAACAGATTACCGCCACCGACATCCGCCTGGGTATTCCCGGCGCCCATCCGTTTACCTTTACCCTGGCGAACCTCTCGGATCAGGGTTTAGCCCCGATCCCCAGCGGCCGGCTGGACCGGCCCGCCATCAATCCGGACGCCCTGCCGCTGCTCTGGGCCCGGCTGACCGGAGAACTGCCGGTGCTGTGCCTGGCCACACTGGCCCCGCCGGCTCAGGGGCATACTTGCTGATGCGCCTGGACCAATACCTTGCCAGCGGCACCGGGTTGTCCCGCAAAGACGCCAAGCGGGCAATCACCGGCAAGCGGGTTCAGGTGAACGGCCAGTTGTGCCGCAGCACCAGCGCCAACATCAACACCGGCGACAGCGTGCTGCTCGACGGCGAACCGGTGACCCTGCCCGGCGAGCTGTACCTGATGTTGCACAAACCCGCCGGAGTGATCAGCGCCACCACCGACAGTAGCCAGCCCACCGCGCTGGACCTGCTGCCACCGGAACTGGCGCGGCAGCTGCACATTGCCGGACGGCTCGACAAAGACACCACCGGACTCCTGCTGCTCACCAGCGATGGCCAGTGGTCGCACCGGGTTACCTCGCCCCGGCGGGACTGCCCGAAAACCTATCGGGTACAGCTGGCCGAGCCATTAACGGCAGAAGCCCGACAGGCCCTGGAACAAGGCATTCAGCTCAACGGAGAAGACACGGCCACGCGACCGGCGCAGGTACTGGCCTGTTCTGAACAGGAGATAGAGCTGACCATCAGCGAAGGCCGTTACCACCAGGTCAAACGCATGCTGGCGGCGGTGGGAAACCATGTCACGGCACTGCACAGACAACGCATCGGCGCGATTGAACTGGATGCAGGGCTGGCACCGGGCCAGTTTCGGGAACTGACCCGGTCAGAAATCGATTCGGTTTAGCGAGCGCTACCGGGCTGCGTCATCGATACGTTCGAACTTCTGGGCCTCCAGGTTCTTGCGCACCGCTCCCGCCTCGAACACCTCGCCATTCATCGCAATGTAGACGCCCGGCGGCAGTAGCCGGGCCGCCGCCCAGGCAAAGCCGATATTGAAGATGGCATCGGTACGACGCATCCGGGCCGGTTGCATGGCCCCGGTCAGCACAATGGTGCGATCGGGCAGGGTTTTCAGGACCTGGGCCGTCTGGGCCATGGTGTCGGTGCCATGGGTGATAATAATGCGGGAATGTTCGGTCTGCTTTACCGCCTCGAGAATACTGTCGCGGTCGTCATCGGTCAGTTCCAGGCTGTCTTTGCGCATCAGCTCCCGGATGGCATAGCCCTCATGGATATTCGACTCTGCCAGCAATTCCGGCAACAGGCTGTCGCCGATCTCGAACTTGCTGTTGGCATCAAAGTACACCTTGTCGATGGTGCCGCCGGTGGTCAGTATCTGGATGGTCACGGGGTATCCTCTATTGGAATGGAGCTAACGGGAACAGGTCTCATTTTAACCATCCGCATGAAACTCCAAATGTAAAATATCTTTAAATGCATTAAAATTTGTTCAAATTCATAATGTTGCAAGATGTTATATTAAGTAACATTGTGTATCGAAGCCTTTGTACCAATCAGGATTGCTACGGAATGGGCGCAGCCTCCACAAACCAACACAGCCCGGCGCGCGCCCGGGGCCGGCGCGCCAGTGGCAGCGGGCTGCAACGCTGGTTTCCGTTTGTGGTGCTGTTGGTGGTGGCAGTCTATGGTTTGCTGGCGGCATTTCTGGGCCAACAAGCTTCGTCGCCGGTTGGCGACACGGCCATCGCCGAGCCTGACCTGCCGGTCATGGTCTGGAAATCCTTCGTCACCGGCATGCTGGTGTTTGCCCTGCTGCTGAACCTGAGCATTGTCATCAGGCTTCGCCGGCCCGGGCTGGCCTGGCTCAGTGTGCTGATGGTGGGCGTTATCTACAGCCAGCTGGTGATGGATGGCCTGGGGCTCTGGCTGATCTGGCCCGGCATACCGGAGCTCAACGCCCTGCTGTCCGTCAGTCTGCCACTATGCCTGATTGCCCTGTGTGAATTCACCCCCCACTTTATTGCCGTGGGCCGGCAAGGCGCCCGGCTACTCCGGGGCTTCAGCCTGGCCGCCGGCCTGCACCTGCTGGCGGCCCCCTTCGCCATCGGCCCGCTGGGGCAGGATGTGTTCCTGGTAGTTGCCGCCACCGGTGGCATGTTCATCTTCGGACTGGTGCTGGGGCAGATCCGCAAGCACGTCTACGCCCGTTATTTCGCCCTGTCGGTACTGGCCATTCTGGTCGGCGCACTCACCACGTCCCTGACAACCATCGGCTGGCTGCCGGTCAATCCGCTGACCGACTCCGCATTTTTTCTGGGGGCAGCCGCCGGCTCGCTGATCCTCACCAGCGGTGTCGGCCGGCTGTTGCTGGAAGAGCGCAAACGCCGGCTGAGCGCCGACATCCGCGCCCGGGAAGAACAGGCACTGCGCGCGCGCATCGAACAGGATTACGACCGGGTCCTGAAAACCCACCGGGTAACCGGCAAACCCAACCGCCCCATGCTGGAAGAGGCGCTGACCGCCATCGACAGCCGGCAAACCCCTTACACGCTGTGCATGGTGCGGCTGACCCGCTTCAATGAACTGGAGCAGGCGCTGGGTTACCGCTCTGCCGAAGAGCTGTTGAGGCAGTACCTGCGGAAGATGAACCGGTTCCTGAAACAGGCATTGGGCGAGCAGCTGATTCCCATCAACGGCTATGCCATTGCCACACTGGATACCGTCAACCATGCCTTTGCCCTGCGCCGCAGCCCGAACCAGCCAGAGCTCGAAACCCGCGCCCTGAGTGCCATTACCGACTGGTTATCGGGCAACTTCAGGGACGGCCGGTTCTCGTTCTCCTGGGCTGCGTCACTGGGCCTTGCCCACGCCCCGGAGCATGGCACCGACGCCGGCAGCCTGCTGTCGGCGGCGGGCTTTGCCTCCCTGAACAACGACAATGCCCTGAGTGTTTATGACCCGTCTATTGCCGAGTGGCAGTACCGCCAGCAGATCCTGATGCTGGACGTTGAAGATGCCCTGAACTCCGGCGACATGTGGCTGGAATACCAGCCGAAAGTGAGCATCCGCGACGGCCGGATCAGCTCGGTGGAAGCCCTGCTGCGCTGGGAACACAGCGAATTCGGACGAATCCCCCCGGACCAGTGGATTCCGCTGGCCGAGGAAGTGGGCATTATCCACCAGGTTACCCGCTGGGTGCTGGACCGGGCCTGCCGTGATGCCAGCGGCCTGCGGGCAAGGTACGGCGACCACATCGCCATCAGCGTCAATATTTCCGCCAAGGACCTGGCTCACCCGCTGTTCCACGAACAGGCTCGGGCGATCCTGCGCCGGCACCACCTGCTGCCCCGGAATATCATCCTGGAGATCACCGAAACCGCCATGATGACCGACCCGGAGCTGGCCCGGCATACCATCGAAATCCTCAGCGACATGGGTTTCCGGATTGCCCTGGATGACTTCGGTTCCGGCCATTCCTCCCTGGGCACCCTGGCCCTGTTCCGGCTGGATGAACTGAAGATAGACCGCAGCTTCCTGCACAATGTGCTGGACTATCCGGCCCGCCAGAAAATCCTGAAAGCGGCACTGGAACTGGGCACCGCCCTGGACCTGGACGTTGTCGTGGAAGGTGTGGAAGAAGAAGCCATCGCCGTCTGGCTGCAACAGTTCCCTGGCCTGCAGGGGCAGGGTTATTACTGGGGTCAGCCCGCCCGGGCCAGCCTCGAATCAACAGGCGCACCCCTGCCCTCTCACGTAAGCGATCATTAGCCCGTCAATAGATGCAGACTCCAATGACCTGCATCAAGGGCCCCTCCCGGCACTGCCATTAAACTGCTCTGACAATTATCAATGTCATGGAGGCCGACTATGTCTTCGCCCATTAAACAGGTTCCAACGCCGGATGCGACCGCGGCGAGCCCGGTGTTCCAGTGCTGGCAACAGGGCTATGGCATAATCCGGCACTCTGAGGCCACCGCTCGCCAGGTACAGGCGCTGGCACAGAAACTGGTGGCAGCAGGCCAACAGCCGGACGCCGACAGCGTATACCGCAAACTGATCGCCCTGGACCGGCTGACCAGCGCCGGCCTGTGGCTGGTGGTGCACATGACCTACTGCAACCGGGTGGATATTACCGGTGCCCCGTTGCAACCGAAGGATTTCAAAACCGCCCCGGAAGGCCACACCGGTGGCGCGCTCAACATGGTGCCGGCCTATGCCGCCTACCTGACCCTGAACAACCTGACCGGACAAACCCGAAGCTGGCTGATGGGCCAGGGCCACTGCGTTGCTGCCGTAGACGCCATCAACGTTCTGACCGGTAACCTGCACCCGGAACAGAAAACCCGGTACCAGGCCGCAGACGGCCTGTCCCGCCTGGCCTCGGATTTTTACAGCTACCGGCAAAAGCCCGACGGCTCCATGGCATCGCCTCTGGGCAGCCACGTTAATCCGCACACCGCCGGCGGCATTATTGAAGGCGGCTATCTGGGGTTCGCTGAGCTGCAGTACGCCCACATGCCGCTGCCCGGTGAGTCCCTGGTCGCCTTCCTGTCTGACGGCGCAGCTGAAGAACAGCGCGGCAGTGACTGGATACCCCGCTGGTGGCGGGCGGAAGACTGCGGGCAGGTGCTGCCGGTGATGATCGCCAATGGTCGCCGCATTGAACAGCGCACCGAACTGGGTACCCGGGAAGGCCTGGAGCGCTTCGAACAGCACCTGGAAGCCCGTGGCTTTGCGCCTTTCCGCTTTGACGGCAAAGACCCGGCTGCCTTTGTCTGCGCCCTGTACGAGATGGAAACCGCGCTGGCCGCCAACGGCGAGGCAGCCAAAAAAGGCGAAACCGCGTATCCGGTGCAGATTCCCTACGGCATTGCTGAAACCGTCAAAGGCTTCGGCTTTTACGGCGCCGGCCAGAACAGCGCCCATAACCTGCCACTGCCGGGCAACCCCCGGCTGGATACCCGGGCCAGGGATCTGTTCCAGGAGCACATTGCGCCCCTGTGGGTTGAACCGACCCATCTCCAGCAAGCCGTTGCCGAACTGAACGAACACGCACTGCAACAGCGCCCGCTGGAGCGGGACCACGCCCTGGCCACCCGAAACCCGCCGGAACCTTCCATACCGGCCCTGCCCTGGGGCCAGAACCAGAGCTCGCCCATGTCGGCCGTCGACGAATTCTTCCGGGCACTGGTGGAGGACAACCCCGGGTTACGCCCCCGGGTGGGCAATCCTGACGAACTGGCCAGCAACCGCCTGACCGGTATCCTGGCTGACCTGAAACACCGGGTTAATGACCCGGAAAGCCGCCAGGAATCAATCCACGGCAAGATCATCACCGCCCTGAATGAAGAGGCCGTGGTGTCTGCCTGCCTGGCCAACAAGGCCGGCCTGAACCTGGTCGCCAGCTACGAAGCCTTCTGCGTAAAAATGCTCGGCGCCATTCGCCAGGAGCTGATCTTTGCCCGGCACCAGAAAGAAGTGGGCCGGCCGGCCCGCTGGCTGGGCTTTCCGGTGATTGCCACTTCCCACACCTGGGAGAACGGCAAGAACGAACAGTCACACCAGGACACCACCTTCTGCGAAGCCATGCTGGGCGAGATGAGCGATGTTTCCCGGGTTCTGTTCCCGGCGGATTACAACAGCACCCTCGCAGTTCTGCCGTCGGTCTTCACTGACCGGGGCCGGATCAGCTGCATGGTGATCCCGAAGCGGGAGCGGCCCTGTGTGTTCAATGCCGGTGAGGCAGAAACCCTGGCCCGCCACGGCGCGCTGGTGGTCGACGAAGACACCTCCACCGGAGAAGAGCCGATTCTGCTGATTGCCAGCGGCGCCTACCAGCTGTCTGAAGCCATCCGGGCCTGCGAGCGCCTGTGGGAAACCGGCACCGCGTTCCGGCTGGTGTACCTGCAGGAGCCCGGGCGCTTCCGCCAGCCCCGGGACCCGCACGAAGCCGCGTTCTGCCTGAACGAATTCGAGCGGGAGCGGTTGTTCCCCCATCGCCTGCAGCGACGGGTTGCGCTTACCCATATGCGCCCGGAAGTATTCCGGGGCCACCTGCACAACCTGTTCCCCCAGCCGTCCCACACCCGGGTGCTGGGTTACGTCAACCGTGGCGGCACCCTGAACGAAAGCGGCATGCTGTTTGCCAATCACTGCTCCTGGGGCCACACCCTGGCAGCCTGCGCCGAGGTGCTGGACAAGCCCCCCGGAGCCTGGCTCTCCAGTGCCGAGCTGGCCGCCGTGGAAGGCCGGGGTGACCCGTCCGTGATTACCCGCGGGCTGCCCTGAAGCGCCGGCGGATTGCCGTTTCCAGCTCCAGCAGCACCAACACCGCCACACCGGCCAGTACCGCAAAGCCCAATGCTTCAGGGGAGAGCGCGGTACTGGCAAAGGTGCCCTGGAACCAGGGCACCCAAGTGAACAGGGACTGCAGGACAATCACTGCAAACACTGCCAGCAGCACCACCGGAGTACCCAGCACACCCCGCAAGGTAATCGACGGCGTATCCAGGTAACGAACCGCAAACAGGTAGAACACCTCCATGGCCACCAGGGTATTCACCGCCAGGGTACTGGCCACCACCGCATCGTCATAGTTGTACATGGCCCAGAACCAGGCGCCGAAGATACCCGCCAGGAACAGCAGGGAGACAAACACGACCCGCCAGACTACAAAGCCCCGGAGCAGGGATTCGTCCCGTGGCCTCGGCGGCTGGGCCATCACGCCCGGCTCCGGCGGCTCGAAGGCCAGGGTCATGGCCAGCACCACCGAACTCACCATATTCACCCAGAGAATCTGCAGGGCGGATATGGGCAGCGCCAGCCCCAGCAGCAAGGCCGTGATCAGACTGATCGACTCGCCGCCGTTAATCGGCAGCATGAAGGCAATGCCCTTGCGCAAATTGGTGTAGACCGTACGCCCTTCCCGCACCGCGGCCACAATGCTGGCAAAATTGTCGTCCAGCAAGACCACCGACGAAGCCTCCCGGGCCGCTTCCGAGCCTTTCACGCCCATGGCGATACCCACATCCGCCCGCTTCAGGGCCGGGGCATCGTTCACCCCGTCACCGGTCATGGCCACCACGCCATGCAGGGCCTGCAGGGCTGCCACCAGCCTCAGCTTGTGTTCTGGGCTGGTGCGGGCGAAAACATCCACTTCACCGGCCGCCTGCTGCAGCTGTTGCTCGTCCATGGCGTCCAGGTCCTTGCCGGTGAGCACCTTGTCGGTATTCCGCAACCCCAGCTTGCGGGCGATGGCTCCGGCGGTCAGGGCGTGGTCGCCGGTGATCATTTTTACCCGGATACCGGCACTGTGGCATTCCTCGATAGCCCGGATGGCTTCCTGCCGGGGTGGGTCCAGCAGGCCCACCACACCCAGCAGTTCAGCCCCCTGCTCCAGTTCTTCCACAACCAGCTCACGGCTGCCGGCTGTCACGGGCCGGCGGGCAATCGCCAGTACCCGCAGGCCTTCGGACGCCATCCCGGCAATGATTCCGTCCCATACCGGGTGGTCAAGTTCAACCGGCTCACCGTTATCCGATAACTGGTGCGAACACATCCGCAGAATCCGCTCTGGCGCGCCTTTCAGGTAGGCCACCTCGTGGCCATGATGATCATGGTGCAGGGTCGCCATAAAGCGGATATTGGTATCAAAGGGTACTTCATCGACCCTTGGCCAATCCCGGGCACTGGCTTCTACATCGAACTCCGCCTTGCTGGCAAACACCTTCAGTGCGGCTTCCATGGGGTCGCCATGAATCACGGCCCGGCCATCCCGGTGGCTGATACTGGCATCGTTGCACAGGGCCGCGGCCCGCGCCATTTCCGCCAGCACAGGGCTGGCATCTGCCGGAGCATCGTTGCGGCAGACCGCGCCCTCAAAGCTGTAGCCCTCGCCGGTGACATCGAAGCGCTGGCCGCCGGCCACTGCGGCGGTCACCATCATTTCGTTGCGGGTCAGGGTTCCGGTCTTGTCGGAACAGATCACCGACACCGCACCCAAGGTTTCGATGACCGGCATACGCCGGACCACGGCCTTGCGGCGAGCCATCTGGCGCACACCAATGGCCAGGGTAATGGTCAGAATCGCAGGCAGGCCCTCGGGAATGGCCGCAACGGTGAGCCCCACCACCGCCATGAACAGCTCCCGGAACTCCAGGCCGCTGAACGCCAGGCCGCCGAAGAAAATCGCCACCCCGGTCAGGATGACAATAATCGACAACACCCGGGCAAACCGGTCCATCTGCTCCAGCAAGGGCGTTTTCAGGGTGGTCGTGCTGGCCAGAAGGCCGGAAATCCGGCCAATCTCGGTACTGGCGCCGGTACGCACCACCACACCCCGGCCGGTTCCGGTGGCCACCATGGTGCCGGAAAAGGCCATACCGGTCTGGTCACCCAGGGCAGCCTCGGCCTCCACCGGCTCGGTGGTTTTATCCACCGCCTCGGATTCGCCGGTCAGGATGGCTTCTTCAATTTTCAGGTTGTGGCACTTTTCCAGGCGGATATCCGCCGGTACACGGTCACCCGGTTCCAGCAAAATGGTATCGCCCGGCACCAGTTCCGCTGCATCCACCTGGTGCTGTCCATCTCTCCGGACAACCCGGGCTTTCGGCGCCAGCATGTGCCGGATAGCCGACAGCGCCTGTTCGGCCCGCCCTTCCTGTAGAAAGCCGACCAGGGTCTGGATGACCACCACCGCCAGGATGACGCCGGCATCGACCCAGTGGCCGAGGGCACCGGTAATCACCACCGCGGTCATCAGCACATAGATCAGGAAATTCTTCAGTTGCCGGCCAAGGCGGGCAAGCGGGCCGGATGCGGCCGCTTCCGGCAAACGGTTGTAGCCCAGGGTGACCAGGCGTTCAGCAGCTTCGGCGTTGGATAATGGATGTTCGGCCTTCAGGCGTTCACGAGCCTCGGCGGCCGGCACAGCCTGCCAGTGCTCAGAAAGCAGGGACCCAGGCTCCAGCGCTGCGGAGTCGGAAGATGGGGGAGATCCGGTCATTACTGATTCCTTGTAGTGGACTCAACCATACTACAAGGCCGGCACAGGCCTTTGCCATTGGCACAGGTCAAACAAAAACGGGAGCCGAAGCTCCCGCAAACGATCCGAACACAGGTGACACCTGGTTATCCGCTGATAAAGACCGGGCCAGCCCCCAGGTTCCACAGGATCACCGAACCCACGCGGGTGGACACCAGGATCACCAGTGCGACCGTCAGCAAAGCGCCACCGTACATCACAGCACGCTCTTTCTCGATGCCCATCACAATGGGCAGACCGTCATACATTAACCAGGCGCCGTAGCAGGCGGCTGCCAGGAATACCGCAGCGTTGAACCAGGGCACCGGATACAGCAGGGCAAAGCCCGCCAGGAACAGGGGCGTACAGGAATAAGCCGCTAGGGCAATGCCATTGGAAGGCACGTGTTCTTCCTTGGCACCGTAGGTCCTGGCCATCCAGTTGATGGCATAGCCGAGGGCAAACACCCCCACCAGCATTGCCACGTAGGTCAGGACACTCAGTTGAACCGCACTGATTTCCGTAAGTTTGATCAGCCGCTCGCTACCCACAGACCAGCCGAAGTGTGCTGTTGAAATATAGGCGCAGATGGGAGCAATGGCCGCCAGAATGGCAATGTAAGCGATATAGAGCCTGGTTGGATTCTCGTGTTCCTTTCTGATGGATACCCACTCCTGGTCAGGGTGAGTAAAGAGACCGAACGCATGTGACAGGAGCATAGACCACCCCGCATTGTTGCTGTTGTTGGTATGGGGATATACGGCGCCTGAACCAGTTCAGACTTACAACCGTTCCTGTACTTAACTATAGTCAAGAATGCCGGTGGTAAAAGACGGCTTTGATGCTATTTTGTTCAAAGCCCGCCGTTATCATACCCTTTAGTTCTTGATGAACAGGAGCAGGAACCGCCATGAAACCACGTTTGAACAAACACTCGCTCGCCGCCCTTACCCTGGCCATTGCCAGCCTCAACGCACATGCCGAGCTTCGCACCGAGACCGTGGAATACACGCTCGATGGCCAGGTCTTCAGCGGCTACCTGGCCTGGGATGATGAAGCCGAAGGTAAAAGACCCGGAATCCTGCTGGTACACGAATGGTGGGGCCACAACGACTTTGTCCGGGAACAGGCAGAACAGCTGGCAGCCGCCGGTTATACCGCCTTTGCCCTGGACATGTATGGCGAAGGCAAGCTGGCCGAGCACCCGGATACCGCCCAGGAGTTCATGAAACAAGCCACCCGGGATATGGAGCAGGTAAAAGCCCGCTTTATCAAAGCGAAAGAGCTATTGCAGAACCACGAATCGGTGGATGCTGACAAGATTGCCGCCCAGGGCTACTGCTTTGGCGGTGCCGTGGTGCTCAATATGGCACGGATGGGCGTCGACCTTGATGGCGTGGTGAGCTATCACGGCGCCCTGGCCAGCCCGCTGCAGGCCGAAGCCGGCAAAGTCACCGCACGGGTACAGGTGTATACCGGCGGCGCCGACCCGATGGTGCCATCAGAACAGGTGGCCGGCCTGGTTCAGGAAATGCAGGATGCCGAGGTGGACCTGACGCTGGTGAGCTTCCCGGGGGTCAAGCACTCCTTCACCAATCCGGGTGCGGATGCCTTTGCCGAAAAGTTCGGTATGCCGGTCGGCTACGACGAGGATGCCGCCCGCCGTTCCTGGGATGGCACCCTGCTGTTCTACCAGGAGCTGTTCGGCAGCTGATCCGGCAAACCGGGCAGGCACAAAAAAAGGCAGCCTTGGCTGCCTTTTTTTGATGTTGCTGAATCCTCAAGGATTACAGGGCAACAACGTTCTCCGCCTGAGGACCTTTCTGGCCCTGAGTTACGGTGAACTCAACCTGCTGACCTTCGGCCAGGGTCTTGAAACCAGAGCCTTGGATGGCGCTGTAGTGAACAAATACGTCCGGGCCGCCTTCACGAGTGATAAAGCCAAAGCCTTTTGCTTCGTTGAAGAACTTAACAGTACCGGTAACAGTAGACATACGTAAACTTCCTGAAATCAATCATTTTATCTGCTGCCACACACCATTCTGGTGCTGGTCAGCGTGTTACGGAAAAACTGAACTCGCGGGATCAAAAACAGGACGGCACTACTAACTGCGGAGGTACGTCTTATTCATGAACTGCTTTGCTAATCTTTCCTTCAGGATTCACTCTACTCCTGAATTTCCGGCTTGCCAAGGGTAAATTCAATAATTTATGTAGGTAGTGATACCAAGGCCGGAGCGGTCATCCGCAACCGTCTTTATCCCCTGAACAGGGTGAAGGTCCAGAAGCCCAGGGCGGTCATCAGGATGGAACCAATCACGTGGGCCAGGATGCCGGTGAGGGCCACCGCCCACTTGCCTTCCTGCATGGCGGCAAACATTTCCAGGGAAAAGGCCGAGAAGGTCGTCAGCGCACCGCACAGGCCCGTTACGGCGAACAGCCGCCACTCCGGAGCCAGCGAACTGCTGTGGGTAAAGAAGCCCATCAGCAGTCCGATCAGCCAGCCACCACTGAGGTTGGCCACCAGGGTGCCCCAGGGAATGGCATGGTAACTGGCATTCAGCCACAGGCTAAGGGCCCAACGCAGGTTGGCGCCGATCACGGCGCCAACACTGACAGCAACTACCGACAGCCACATATCAGCGGCCTGCTTCAGGCCGGATTGTGGTCAATGAGGGTGTCCTTGTTGCGGGCGAACTCGTCGAACGGGAAATCGTCGACGGTCAGCATTTCCAGCACCAGCGCCTCATACTCGCGCATGAAATCGGCCTCTTCCTGGCTGAAAATACCCGCTTCCAGGGCCGCCTCGAACCGTTCTTCCGGATGCAGGGCAGTCATGGGCAACTCGCCCTTGGCGTAGGCCTTGGTAGCTTTGCGGTACAACTGCTCTGCCTTGCCATAGTCCTTGAGCAGGCTGTTGTACTGAGCCAGCGGATTGGCCACATCACCCTCACCTGCCGTTGTCCACGCACTTTCTGTCAGCTTGCTGCGCACCGGAGTATCCGTGCTGATGCTGTTGGCCAGTTTGCGGGTAAGCTCGTCGCCCGGCTCAGCCCAGCGACGGCCCAGCGGCAGGGTTACCGCCCGCAACGCCATAGCGGCAGGCCGGTTGGGCAGGTTCTTCAGGAATTCGTCCAGGGCTTTCTCAGTGCGATGCAGCAGCAGGGTCATGCTGTATTGCATCAGTTCCTTCTCGCCATCCACCGGCTGGGTTTCATACCAGTTCTTGAGCACCATGGAGGCCAGGTACAGGTTGGCCAGCATGTCGCCGAGGCGCGCGGAAATCAGCTCACGCATTTTCAGCTCTCCGCCAAGGGTGGTCATGGCCGCGTCGGCACACAAGCCGAAGGCAGAACTGAAGCGGGCAAGGGCCTGGGCATAGGGCCGCGACGCGCTGTCAAACGGCACGTCCGCCTTGCCGATACCCAGGGCCTGGGTGAAAGCGCGGGCAGCGTTGCCGAAGATCAGGCCGGCGTGGCCGAAGAAGGCTTCATCGAAGGCCTTGATGTCATCGTTATCCTTGGCCGCCAGCTCCTTGAGTACATAGGGATGGCAGCGAATTGCGCCCTGGCCGAAGATCATCAGGCTGCGGGTCATGATATTCGCGCCTTCCACGGTGATCGACACCGCGGCACCACTGTAACCGATACCCAGATAGTTGCGCGGCCCCAGGGTAACCGTCTTGCCGCCGTGCACATCCATGGCATCGGTGAGGATGTCACGCTGGAACTCGGTCAGGTGGCACTTGAGAATGGCCGACGGCACCGCCGGCTTTTCGCCCTGGTCGATCATGTTGGCGGTATGGTTGACCGCAGACTGGGCAATGTAGGTCTTGGCAGCAATCCGCGCCAGCGGGGCCTGGACACCTTCCATCTCTGCCACCGGGGTGTTGAACTGGCGACGGATACGGGTGAAGCCACCGGCCGTGCCCACGGCATAGGCAGCCGCACCGGCAGCACCGGACGGCAGGGTGATACAGCGGCCAACCGACAGGCACTCAACCAGCATACGCCAGCCCTGACCGGCCATTTCCTGGCCACCGATGATGTAATCCAGCGGGATGAACACATCCTTGCCCTTGATCGGGCCGTTCATGAACGGCGAGCCGATGGGGCAATGGCGACGGCCGATGTCCATGCCGTCTGTATCCCGGGGAATCAGCGCACAGGTAATGCCGTGATCCCTGGTATCGCCCAGCAGGCCGTCCGGGTCGAACATCCGGAACGCCAGGCCCACCACCGTGGCCACCGGTGCCAGGGTAATCCAGCGCTTCTCGAAGTTCAGGCGGATGCCCAACACTTCCTTGCCGTCCACTTCCTGCTTGCACACGATACCGGTGTCCGGCAGGGAGGTGGCGTCGGAGCCCGCGCGCGGGCCGGTCAGGCCGAAACAGGGCACTTCCCGGCCATCCGCCAGGCGCGGCAGATAATAGTCTTTCTGCTCCTGGGTACCGTATTTGACCAGCAGCTCGCCCGGGCCGAGGGAGTTGGGCACGCCCACGGTCACCATCAGCATTTCATTGGCGGCCAGTTTCTGCAGTACCGCCGTCTGGGCCTTGGCCGAGAAACCCAGGCCACCGTATTCCTTCGGAATGATCATGCCGAAGAATTTTTCCTGCTTCAGGAAATCCCACAGTTCCTTGGGCAGGTCAGCCCGCTCTACCGCCAGGTCCCAGGCATTGCACATGGAAATCGCCTGGGTGCACTGGTTATCCACAAAGGCCTGTTCCTCATCGCTCAGGCCGGTATGACGCTTGATCAGCAGGTTGTGCCAGTCCGGGCGGCCGGTGAACAGCTCGCCGTCCCAGCCTACGGTGCCAGCCTCCAGGGCCACCTTTTCAGTGTCGGAAACCTTCGGCGCCACCTTCTTGAACATGGCGAACACCCGGGGGGTCAGCCAGTTCATGCGGAACTGGGGCAGACCGGCTGCGGCCGTGGCTGCCGCACCCAGGAACAGAAGCAGGGTCAGCCAGCCGGAGGCCATAAACAGGGACAGCACACCCACCACCAGCATCACGCCGATGGCCGGCTTGGCACCGGACTCCCGGCGCATCACAAACAGCAGGCCGGCCAGTGCTACCAGAAACAGAATCAAAGTCATCGCAAGTTCTCTCTGTCTTCCATGGATTAGAGCCTCCGGCACGCAGCCGGAGCCACTTCGCTAACACTTCGTTACGTTCAACTTACCCTAACAGATGCCTGTATTCCAGATAACACACCGGATTCAGACAGTTAGGAGCCTCAGGATGTGACAATCACCCGGATTCCCTCCAGCGCCAGGCTGGCATGGCCCACCGCCTCGCGGGCGGCTTCCAGCTGTTTGCGCAGGAAGTCGATTTCCTCATCGCGGATAGCCGGGTTTACTTTCTGCAGGGCTTCAAGGCGGCGGATTTCCGGTACAAAGCCGGCTTCCACCTGCGCCAGCGCCTTTTCCTGCAGTGGTTCGAGGTTCGGTTCGGCCAGCCGCTCGGCATGGTCCACCATGGTTTCCACTTCTGCCCGGATCTTGGGCACGATGGCCTGGGCCGTCCGGCGGCGGATGTTGGAACACAGCTCGTTCAGCCGGTCATGGGGCAGGGCCTTGGACAGGTCCCGGCCGTTGACGTCTACCACCAGGCGCAGCGGCGAAACCGGCAGGTAGCGGGTCAGCTGCAGGGCTTCCGGCGCCGGACAATGCACGGCGAACACAGCTTCCAGCAACAGGGTACCCGGCGGCAAGGCCTTGACCGACAGATTGGCCAGTGCCGCCTTGCCCAGGCCGGAACTGGTTACCGAATCCATCACCCCGGTCACGATCGGGTGCTCCCAGCTCATGAACGCCATGTCTTCCCGCTGCAGGGCCTGCTCCCGCTCCCAGGTGACGGTCAGCCCGTCTTCCGGCAACTCCGCCACATGGCCGGCCTGGTATTGCTCTCCGGGCTTGAGGACATCGGCGTGTTCGCTGTGGTCTTCCACATCAACACCCAGGATGTCGAACGCCTGCACCAGGTAATCCCGGACCCGGGCAGAGCCCTCTTCTTTCTCGATCTCGGCGATCAGCGCATTGGCTTCTTCGCGGCGACAGGAGTTCAGCTCGATCAAGGCATCCCGGCCGTTATGCAGCAGGGTTTTCAGGCGCCGGGTCTCTGCGGCGCTGTCCGCCAGCAGCGGCTCGATGACACTGTCATCGCCGTCCAGGGCTTTCTGCCAGTTATCGGCCACGTGTTCGTGCACCGCGACACCCACGGCGCAGCTCTCGGCAAAGGCGTTCAGGCCTTCATGGAACCAGCGGTACTGCAGCTCCTGGCTGGTGCCCTGCAGGTACGGGATATGAATCCGGATGGCTTCGGTCTGGCCGATACGATCCAGCCGGCCAATGCGCTGCTCCAGCAGGTCCGGGTTTTCCGGCAGGTCAAACAGCACCAGGTGATGGGCAAACTGGAAGTTGCGGCCCTCGCTGCCAATCTCGGAACAGATCAGCGCCTGGGCGCCCTGCTCGGTGTCGGCGAAGTAGGCCGCGGCCCGGTCCCGCTCCAGCAGGCTCAGGTGCTCATGGAAGGCAGCACTGCGGATACCGGCACGCAACTGCAAGTAATGTTCCAGCGCCATGGCGGTGTCGGCCCGGGCACAGATGACCACCACCTTGGCCGGGCGCAGGCTGGCCAGTTTCTTTTCCAGCCAGGCCACGCGGGGGTCATCGGCCAGCCATTGCTCTTCCGGGGCCGACTGCTCCGGCGCCAGGCCGGTTTTGCCGTGACGTACCTCTTCATAGAGTTCCGGGCACGGCAACGGCTCCGACAGCGGCTGGCGTTCGGGGAAGCCCTGAATGGCCGCACGGGTATTGCGGAACAGTACCCGGCCGGTGCCGTGGCGATCCAGCAGGGCATCAATCACGGCATGATGGGCGTTGTCGCGGGCCAGCAACTCGTCCAGTTCACTGCCAAGCCAGTCAGACAAGGCGGCCTTGTCGTCCTCGGCGATGGCGTCCGGGTTTTCCTGAAGCCGGCGCACCACCTGGTTGATACGCTCATACTGCTGCTCTTCCTGCCGGAATGTGTCCAGGTTATGGAACCGGGCCGGGTCCAGCAGGCGCAGCCGGGCAAAGTGACTGGCAATCCCGACCTGTTCCGGGGTGGCCGTCAGCAACAGCAAGCCCTTGCTGGCCCCAGACAGGCTTTCCACTACTTCATACTCGGGGCTGGCCTGCTCCGGCGACCAGGCCAGGTGGTGCGCTTCATCCACTACCATCAGGTCCCAGCCGGCGGCGAGGGCATGGTTCCTGGCCTTTTCGCTGCGCACCAGGAAGTCCAGGCTGCACAGCACCAGCTGGTCCGCCTCGAACGGGTTAACGCCGTCATCGTCGTCACCGAAGATGTGGTTTACCAGGGCATCGACATCATCTTCCTGGGCCTTGAGGTCGTCGTAGCGGCCCTGGTCGACGATGGAGAAACGCAGGTTGAAGCGGCGCAGCATTTCCACCAGCCACTGGTGAATCAGCGAATCCGGCACCACAATCAGGGCCCGGCGGGCGCGGCCGGTGTGCAGCTGGTAATGCAGGATCAGGCCGGCTTCGATGGTTTTACCCAGGCCCACTTCATCGGCCAGCAGTACCCGGGGCGCATGGCGCCGGGCCACTTCGTGGGCGATATAGAGCTGGTGCGGCAAATGCTGGGTCCGGGCGCCAATCAGCCCCTGGGCCGGCGAGGCCCGCAGGCGATCCATGTGCTCCAGGGTCGACACCCGCAACCGGAAGGCTCCGTTACGGTCGAACTGGCCGGCAAACAGGCGTTGGTGCGGGGCAGAAAAATTCACCGAACCGGCCAGCTTCACTTCCGAAACCTGGTGGATATTCTCGCCATCGTCGGCGTGGTACAGCAGAACGCCGTTCAGGTCTTCCACGGCGCGCACAATGTATTTCTCGCCTTCGAAAGTCTCTATTTCCTCACCCTGCTGGTACACAATCCGCGACAGGGGAGCATTATCGATGGCGTAGGTGCGCTCCTCATCGGCCGCGGGAAAGCCCAATGTGACCCTGCGCCCGGAAATGTCGGTAACAATTCCCAGACCCAAAGCGGTATCGCTGTGGCTTACCCAACGCTGACCAATGACAAATTCCGATGTTTCCAAGAAACCTCCGCTGACTGAATTACTTTTGGTTTGAATCGTTTTCACGCACCCAGAAGGCGGTGGCACCGCACACGGCCGCCGGCACCACCACCAGGTTGAGCACCGGCACCATGGCCGCAAGGGCCACCGGCAGGCCGAAGCCCAGGGCCGAAAGCCGGCTGGCTGCCAGGTCTTTTCTTAGTTTCGGGAAGCTGACCCGGTGGTTATCGGCCGGGAAATCCACATATTGCAGGGCCATCATCCAGCTGTTGAACAGGAACCAGAGCACCGCTGCCACCAGGTTAACGACCGGAATCAGGCCGATAATAAACAGGCCCAGCGCCCGGGGCAGGTAATAGGCAATTTTCTGGACTTCCCGCCACAGCGCCCGGGGAATGTCCTTGATAATGGCGGCCCAGCTGCCATCCGTGCT
This sequence comes from Marinobacter sp. G11, assembly GCF_021282325.1. Classification (NCBI taxonomy): domain Bacteria; kingdom Pseudomonadati; phylum Pseudomonadota; class Gammaproteobacteria; order Pseudomonadales; family Marinobacteraceae; genus Marinobacter; species Marinobacter sp. G11. The sequence goes on along the minus strand of NZ_JAJSPB010000003.1, from coordinate 27,453 downwards.
GACTTCCTGGCCGGTGAGGTGTTTTTCGGTCAACTCGGCCAGGTAACCATAAAAAGGAGAGCCGATCAGGTTGGCAACGATCACGAAGCCGTAGGCCAGCATCAGCAGGATAACCACGCCGTAGAGCAGCCAGAACAACCAATCGAGCGCTTGCAGCCATGCCCAGTCCGGCAGCCAGGCCATGGCACCGGCGATCATCAGGGAAAACATCTCGGCCAGGAAATAGAACATCAGCCCGAACAGGATGACGTTGATCACAACAGGAATGATCACGAACAGGCGCAGGCCGGGCTGGCGAATCAGCCTGAAGCCCTCCCCCAGGTAGCCCAGTCCGCGAAAAAAGTTTCCTTTGAGCATTGCTGGTGGTCCTCCGCTGCCATGACAATAACGGGGCGCAAAGCATATCATGTCAGCCTCGTTCCCACAGCACGCAACCACCTTCGGATTACCCTATGACGCGACTCTGGCCAACCATCCGGCATATTCTTCACATGCGCCGCCTGTGGCAGGCCGTGTTGCTGGTGTCGGTTGTCGCCATTCTGTACCTGGCCACCACCAGCAGCAGCTACCCGATTCCGTCGTCCGATAATGACAAGGTCAATCACCTGATTGCCTTTATCGAGCTGACCATCGTTACTCGGCTGGCCTGGCCGCGCCTGAGCGCCTTCTGGTATGCCCCGGCACTGCTGGGTTTCGGGCTGCTGCTGGAGGTGGTCCAGGCCAGCCTGCCCTACCGGGATTTTTCCCTGGCCGATGTGCTGGCAGACAGCCTGGGGATTGCCATCGGCATGCTGCCCTGGCCCGGCACACGCAGACCGCGCGAAATGGATTTGAGAGATTCGCCTGAATCCTTGTAAGAGATATCTCACAAGCCTGTAGGAACTTTCAGTGTCTTCACGTACGAAGACGCAGCCCGGCCCATAGCCACCTCCCGCAGGGCCATGAATTCAAAGAAAAAACTATTAACGTGATAGTTGAAGCCCGCAAATAGTGTGCGCCGGTCACACGTTTGTCAGATTGGCCTTGGTATAGTGGGAACCGTCAAGGATGACAGGGAAAAGGACGACGCACTGGATGCACCCCTGCAGGGACTGTGGGGAGAGGCAAGGACACAGGGATGCCTCGCTTAAGGGATAACGAATTGGATTGCTGGCTCGGACGCTGGCCATCAGGGAAAGACGCAAGGATTACGGCAACACGGCGGTTGCCCCGAGTGCACGGACGCACCACTTGTTCCGACTGTGAACTGCCCGGGATGGCGGTTCAAACCTGTTAAAGGGCAGCCCTTGAGCTGCCCTTTGTTTTTTTCTGCCACAGAAAATTCTCAGCCTGCACCTTCCGCCAGGTAGATACGCACCTTGTTGAACTCCTCGAATTCGTTCAGGTCTGGCCAGGTCCTGGCTTCAATCACCGTTTGCAGCTGATAGGCCGGGTTACCGAGATCCCGAACCCGCGAATCTGCCAGCAAAACCCGGCTTGCTGCCGCCCGGAACGCCTCCAGCAACGGCCGGTTGTCAGGGTCATAGAGCACATCGGCCGCGGTGACCAGGTCCAGGGATTCCGGCCGCGCCGCCCAGTCGTCACAAAGCTCCACCTGCACACCGTTAAGCCGGGCATTGGCCGCTGCAGCATCCAGCGCTGCCGGATCGATATCGCAGGCAATGGCACGGGCCGCACCCGCCCGCGCCGCAGCCACGGCAACCACGCCGGAGCCGGAGCCGAAATCCAGTACCGCTTTGCCAGCCACCAGCTCCGGATGCTGCAAAATCCAGCTGGCCAGCACCTGGCCGCTGGCCCAGCAGAATGACCAGTACGCCGGCTCTGCTACCACGGCCTGGGCTTCATCATGGCTCAGGGGACCTTCCAGTACCGAGGGATCAAACAGGTACAAGGGGAGGTCCGGGCAACCTGCCGGTGCCGATGCGGCCACCCGGCCACGGCTCAGGGTCTTGCGCAGGTGCTGGTTCAGGTGTTCCGGGGTCATTGCTGGCTCTCTCGGCAGTCCAAACCGCCATTGTACCCTAGTGTCCCGTCTGACTAATTCCTTAACCTACTGAGCATCTGCAAAGCCGAAGAGTTAGGCGTGCTGGTGAAAATTTGGTGGTTCCAAATCGAGACAGCAGAACGACACTATTCGGCTTTGCAGATGCTCCCGAAGGGCTTGCCTCTGAGGACTCTGAGCCTGTGTTGCCAGTCCTTGATGTGGAACCACCACACCTGCAGACTGTCGCCTTGGTCAGAGTCCTCAGAGGCAAGCAGTAGATTAAGGAATTAGTCAGACGGGACACTAGCCGGGATGCCCGGAAATCGGCACTCCGGTATACTGCCGCCCTACCCAGAACAACAGCGATCCGTTGACATGGCAAGCAGACCCGATACCAGCGATTACCTCAACCTGTTCCTGAGCGACGTTCCCCTGATGGACGTTCGCGCCCCGGTGGAGTTCAGCAAAGGCAGTTTTCCCAACGCCGAGAACGCGCCCCTGATGAACGACGGGGAACGCCACCGGGTGGGCATCTGCTACAAGGAAAAGGGCCAGGACAAGGCCATCGAGCTTGGCCACCAACTGGTCGCCGGTGATGTAAAAGCCCAGCGTATCGAAGCCTGGAAGCGCTTCGTAGCCCGTCACCCAGACGGCTACCTGTTCTGCTTTCGGGGTGGGTTACGCTCCCGGCTGACCCAGCAATGGATCAGGGACGCCGGCATTGATTACCCGCTGGTGAAAGGCGGCTACAAGGCCTTGCGGCGCTTTCTGATCGACAGCCTGGACCAGCTGATCGACAGCGAAGACTTCCGCATTCTCAGCGGCCGCACCGGCACCGGCAAAACCCGGGTGCTGATGGACCTGCCCAACCCGGTCGATCTGGAGGGCCTGGCCAACCACCGGGGCTCCAGCTTCGGCCGGCAAGTCACCCCGCAGCCGTCCCAGATCGATTTCGAAAACCACCTGGCGGTTGCCATGCTCAAGGCACACCACCAGGTGGGCGGGCCGGTGTACCTGGAAGACGAAAGCCGGCTGATCGGCCGCTGTGCGCTACCGGAACACTTCCGGGCCCGCATGAGCGAATCGCCGCTGCTGATCCTGGAACAGCCCATGGCAGAGCGTGTCGATATTATCCGCACCGACTATGTGGAACACATGCTGGCCGACTACATCGCCCGGGATGGCGAAGAAGCCGGCTGGCTGAACTTCCGGGACTACCTGCTGAGCGCCATCGACCGCATCCGGAAACGCCTGGGCGGGGCGCGCCACCAGGAACTTCGCGCCTTGATGGAGCAAGCCCTGGAGCAACAGGAACGCACCGGCGACACCAGCGGCCACCATCTCTGGATCGAAGCCCTGCTCACCGATTACTACGACCCCATGTACGATTACCAGCTGAGCCAGAAACAGGGCCGGATCCTGGTGCGGGGCGGCCCCGATGAAATCACGGCATATGCCAGAGAGCATCACAATCCGTATAACTAACCGCTGCGTAGCAACATTTTCTGACGCTGACATTTAATATGTCTGCTATATACTCTTTGTCAGATAAATATTGCGCTGGCAATCATTTGTCGGTTTTTAGCCACCTCAGAAAATACTAACGATCAAGGAGCTTCTCTATGGAAGACATCATCAATAACGGACAAGCGTCTGAATGGATTGACCAGGGCATCGCCCTAGTTATGGCCTACGCCCCGAAAGTAGTGCTGGCCATCATCACCCTCATTGTCGGCCTGTGGCTGATCAATCGCTTTGTCGGCGTGCTGGACAACAAACTGGGCAAGAAAGACCCGACCCTTAACAAATTCCTGTGCGGCCTGGCCGGCGCCATCCTCAAGATTCTGCTTCTTGTCTCCGTAGCCTCTATGGTCGGCATTGCCACCACCTCCTTCGTCGCCATTATCGGTGCCGCCGGTCTGGCCGTGGGCCTGGCCCTGCAAGGCAGCCTGGGCAACTTTGCCGGTGGCGTACTGATCCTGATCTTCAAGCCGTTCAAGGTGGGCGATGCCATCGAAGCACAGGGTTTCCTGGGTTCGGTGCGTGAAATCAGCATCCTGTACACCATCATCGACACCTTCGATAACCGTCGCGTGGTGATCCCGAACGGCCAGCTATCCAACGCCAGCCTGACCAACATGAGCGTGTACGAAACCCGTCGTTGCGATATGACCTTCGGCATCGGCTACAGCGACGACATCGACAAGGCCAAGGCAATCTGCAAGCGCCTGATCGAAGAAGACGAGCGCGCCCTGAAAGACCCGGCTCCGCTGATTGTGGTGGGTGGCCTGGGCGAAAGCTCTGTCGACCTGACCGTACGGGCCTGGACCAAGGCCGGCGACCTGTGGCCGTTCTACTGGGACATGCAGGAGCGCGTGAAGAAAGCGTTCGACGCCGAGGGTATCTCCATCCCTTTCCCGCAGCGCGACGTGCATATGTACAAGGCTGACTGACCGGAAGCCTGTCACACAGACACAACCGGTTATTCGCAAACTGCAGATCCTGCGCTAAGCTGTCGGTAAGGCGGGAAGTCACCCCGCCTTACCGGAGCCTGGCCCGGGATTGGCAGACGGCTCTGCAACACTGTCCATGTTGTCAGGAGGTTGTGAACATGCCGGTACAGCAGTTAAAAGATTACCTGGACGAGGCCAATGTGGAATACATGTGCCTATCCCACCCTCCCGCCTTTACTGCCCAACAACTCGCCCACCATGTGAAGATTGCCGGTGACCGTGTGGTTAAAACCGTAATCATCGAACTGGATGGCAAGATGGCCATGCTGGTGATGCCCGCCACCTGGCGCGTACGTTGGGACAGGTTGTCCCGCATTCTCGACACCGACTTTGTGGAACTGGCAGACGAACAGGAATTCCAGGACAGTTTCCCGGATTGCGAAGTGGGCGCCATGCCACCGTTCGGCAACCTGTTCGGGATGACGGTTTATTGCGCCGAAGTACTCACCGAACAGCCCGAGCTGGCCTTTGCCGCCGGTAGCCACACCGAGTCCATCCACATGAAAACCCGGGATTTCCTGAACCTGGTGCAACCCATGGTGATCAATCAGGGCTTCACCCGCCCGGGCACCCAGAAACCGGCCTGGCTACTGAAGAACCGCAAAAGACCGGAACCCCGGAAGGAAACCCTGCTGGCCGGATACTGAAACCCGCCGGATTGACTCCGGTCGCTTGTCTGGCGCCCGGCATCGCGTAAACTGATGCCAACAGACAGGAACCGGATATGAACCAAGCATTTGACATCATTATCGTGGGCGCCGGCATGGTCGGCGCCGCACTTGCCACCGGCCTTGGTCAGCAAGGCATCCGTGTGGCCCTGATCGACAAAGCCGAACCCAGCGCCTTCGATGCCTCCAGTGCCCCGGATATCCGGGTGTCGGCCCTGAGTGCCGGCAGCGAACGCTACCTGGACAGCCTGGGAGCCTGGCATTCCATCCTGGCCATGCGCGCCACACCCTATCGCCGCCTTGCGGTGTGGGACGAAACCCCCAACCCCCTGAGCCGACTGCTGCCAACCTCCCTGACCGAAGTGGAATTCAGTGCCGAACAGCTCGGCGCCCGCCACCTGGGCCACATTGTGGAAAACAGCATCACCCAGCAGGCGCTCTGGCAGAGCGCCGAAGCCGAGCCGGACGTGACCCTGATAACCGGCCGCAGCGTGCAGGACCTGAAGCAGGATCAACAACAGGCCCGGGTCACCCTGGATGATGGCAGCCAACTGGAAGCACAGCTGGTCATCGGTGCGGACGGCGCTATGTCACGGGTTCGGGACCTGGCCGGCATCGGCGTTACCCGCGATCAATACGACCAGCAGGCCATGGTGATTTCCGTGCGTTACCGGGGCAGCGTAGAAGACATCACCTGGCAAGGCTTCTTCCCCAGCGGTCCGCGGGCCTTTTTACCCCTGCACAGCGCCGGCGAACAGTTCCCCGGTGAATGCTGGGGCTCGCTGGTATGGTATGACCACCCGGCCCCGCTGGCGCAGCTCAAGGCCATGGATGAACCGGCATTGATGGCCGAGATCCAGAAACGGTTCCCCGCCCGCCTGCCGGAGCTGACCCATATCGATGCCCGGGCCAGCTTCCCCATTGCCCGCCAGCACGCCAAACACTATTACCTGAACCGGGTGGTACTGGCCGGCGACGCGGCCCACACCATCAACCCGCTGGCCGGCCAGGGCGTAAACCTGGGTTTCCAGGATGCCCAGTGCCTGCAAGGTTTGCTGAAAGAAGCCCGGCGCGGTGGTGACGACCTCGCCTGCGAACGCTGGCTGGCCCTGTACGAACAGCAACGCCGGCCCGCCAACCAGCGCATGATGCTGGCCATGGACCTGTTCTATCATCTGTTCAGCAACGCCATACCGCCGGTACACCTGGCCCGCAACCTGGGCCTCGGCGCCGCCCGCGCCCTGCCCTTTGCCCGCAACCGCGTCGCCCGCTACGCCATGGGGCTAGACGACAAACTGCCCGCACCGCTTCAACAAATGGTCAATCGTCTGCCGGGTCTCGGCAGTCTATAGTGGTCAACTTGCACGCTTAACAACGAACAGGGAGTTTTCATGTCGGAAACCATTTTCACCAAAATCATCAACCGGGAAATCCCGGCGGACATCGTCTATGAAGACGACCTCAGCCTGGCCTTCAGGGACATCAATCCCCAGGCACCGGTGCACCTGCTGATCATCCCGAAAAAGGCGATCGCTACGATTAACGACATTGAAGAAGGCGACCGGGAAGTGGTGGGGCACCTGTACTGGGTAGCGAGCAAGCTGGCCAAAGACATGGGCTTTGCCGACGACGGCTACCGGGTAGTGATGAACTGCGGAGAGAATGCCGGGCAGACGGTGTTCCACATCCATCTGCACCTGCTGGCCGGCAAGCCACTGGGCTGGCCGCCTTACACTGACAAGATGAAGCAAGCCTGATTGCAGGCATCACGGGCGGAACCCGATATCACCGGATTCCGCCCTGGGTATCAGCGGCCGACGACGCGCTCTGCTTCTTCCATCGGCGAATGGCGAATATCCTCACCCTTGGCCATGAAAATGACGTGCTCGGCGATGTTACAGGCGTGGTCACCAATGCGCTCGAGTGCGCGCAGTACCCACATCACCATCATGCAACGGGTGATGTTGCGGGTATCTTCCATCATGAAGGTCAGCAAGGCCCGGGCCGCAGCCTGGTACTCTTCATCGACCTGCTTGTCTTCTTTCATGATGCGCAGGGCCTGCTCGGAATCCAGCCGGGCAAAGGCATCCAGGGCATCGTGCAGCATGCTGAGCACGTGGGTGCCGATGTGGCGGATTTCCACGTAACCCCGGGGAGCCTGGCCTTCTTCGGTCAGTTTGATGGCCATCTTGGCAATTTTCTTGGCTTCGTCACCCACACGTTCCAGGTCCGCCACCATCTTGATCACGGAAATCACCAGGCGCAGGTCCCGGGCTGTCGGTTGCCGGCGGGCGATGACCAGGATGGCTTCTTCATCCAGGTCCATTTCCATCTTGTCGACCAGCTTGTCGCCAAGGCGGACTTTTTCCGCCAGCTGGCCGTCACTGTCAACCAGTGACTGGATAGCCTGCTCCACCTGGCTTTCCACCATGCCCCCCATGTTCAGGAACTGGGTTTTCAGCTCGTTCAGTTCATCGTTGAACTTACCGGAGATGTGATCTCCGTATACATCATCCTTTCTGTTCGGCATTTTCTTTGTCTCCAAGGTTCCCGGGCCTGATTAACCAAAACGACCGGTGATGTAGGATTCGGTCAGTTCGTGGTCCGGCGAAGTAAATACTTTGTCGGTCTCGTTCACTTCCACCAGGTGGCCCAGATGGAAGTACGCCGTGCGGTTGGATACCCGGGCGGCCTGCTGCATCGAGTGGGTTACGATCACAATGGTGTAGCTCTCGGACATTTCCGCGATCAACTCTTCCACCTTGGCGGTAGCGATCGGGTCCAGGGCCGAACAGGGCTCGTCCATCAGGATCACTTCGGGGCTGACGGCAATGGCCCGGGCAATACACAGGCGCTGCTGCTGACCGCCGGACATGCCGGTGGCAGTGGCATCCAGGCGGTCTTTTACCTCGTTCCACAGGCCAGCCTTGCGCAGGCTGTCTTCCACGATATCGTCCAGGTCTGACTTGCGATTGGCCAGGCCGTGAATACGCGGGCCGTAGGCCACGTTGTCGTAGATCGACTTGGGGAACGGGTTCGGCTTCTGGAATACCATGCCAACCCGGGCCCGCAGCTCAACCACGTCACGCTTGGAGTCGTAGATGTTCTGGTCATCCAGCATCAACTCGCCTTTCACGCTACAGATATCGATGCTGTCGTTCATCCGGTTCAGGCAGCGCAGGAAGGTGGACTTGCCGCACCCGGACGGGCCGATAAAGGCAATCACTTCGTTGCGGGCAATATCCAGGCTGATCTTCTTGATGGCCCGGCTTTCGCCGTAAAACACCTCAACATCCCGCAGCTTGAACTTCGGGTCGTCGGCGTAGGGGCTGCCAACGGTAACCCCTTCCTGGATGATCGTCTCTGCCGGGCGCTCGTCCTGTACGGGAACAGCGGGCGCCTCGGTGGTTTCGGTGTTGCTGGTTACTGTCGAATTCATAGTGTTCATGGTTTAACTCCTTACCACCGGCGCTCAAGACGTTTACGGAGCCAGATGGCCAATGCATTCATGGTGATCATAAAGGTCAGCAGGATCATGATTCCGGCAGAGGCAAGTTCAACAAAGCCCTGCTCGGCACTGCTGGCCCAGAGGTAAATCTGTACCGGGAGCACAGTGGCGGAACTGAAGAAACCGTCAGGAATCTCCACGATGAATGCCACCATACCGATCAGCAGCAGCGGTGCTGTCTCCCCCAGTGCCTGGGCCATGCCGATGATCGAACCGGTCATCATGCCGGGCATGGCCAGGGGCACCACATGGTGCAGCACCACCTGCATTTTCGAGGCGCCGATGCCTTCCGCCGCTTCACGGATAGAGGGCGGCACACTCTTGATGGCCGCACGGCTGGAAATGATGATGGTGGGCAGGGTCATCAGCGCCAGCACCAGGCCACCCAATACCGGTACGGAGCGCGGCAAGCCGAACACCCCGATAAACACCGCCAGGCCCAACAGGCCGAAGATGATCGACGGTACCGCCGCCAGGTTGTTGATGTTGACTTCGATAAAATCGGTGAACTTGTTCTGGGGCGCAAATTCCTCCAGGTACACCGCTGCCGCAACCCCCATCGGGAAGGCAATCACCAGGGTAACCACCATGGTCAGCAGGGAGCCGACAATGGCGCCCAGAATACCGGCATTGGACGGCTCCCGGGAATCGCCCCGGCTGAAGAACACATCGTTGAAACCGGTGTCTACCACGCCCTTCTGAACCAGCTCATCCACCCAGCGCTGCTGCTGTTCCGACAAACGGATGCTGTAGGCCGGATTGTCGGCATGTTTCACATAGACCGACACCGTGTCGTGCACCAGGAACTCCATGGTCTGGGTAGTACCCAACAATTCCGGCTGCCGGGCCAGCAGGTCCTTGATCTGGTTGCTGGCATAGCTACCCGCCAACCGGCTCAGCTCCCGAAGGTCCTTACGCTCCTCCACCTCGGGAAAATGCTTCTGCAGAGCCGTTATAATGGGCGCCTGGAAGTCCGCCATGGACATCTGGTCTTTGTCAGACGCGTCATCCAGGTACATCTGCTCGCCATCAAGCACCACCTCAAGGGTCATGGTGGTCTTGATAAAGCCGGTGTAGCCCTTGCCGATGATGTCGGTAAACAGTACCACCAGGGACAACAAGGCGATAGCGATGGCGGTCATGCCGTAGAGCCGGAACCGGCGCTCCTTGCGGTACCGCCGCTTGAGTGACTGGCGGACAATCTCCGCCTGTGAACGTTGATCAGTCATACTGTTCCCTATACTTGCGGACAATCTTCAGGGCAACCACGTTGAGGGCCAGGGTTACGATGAACAGCATCATGCCCAGGGCAAACGCGGCCAGGGTCTTGGCGCTGTCGAATTCCTGGTCACCGGTCAGCAGGGTGACAATCTGCACCGTAACCGTGGTGACGGAATCCAGCGGATTGGCCGTCAGGTTGGCTGCCAGGCCTGCTGCCATCACCACAATCATGGTTTCACCGATGGCCCGGGAAGCCGCCAGCAGGATGCCGCCCATAATGCCCGGCAGGGCCGCGGGGAAAATCACGTTCTTCATGGTTTCTGACTGGGTGGCACCCAGTGCCAGGGAACCGTCCCGCAGGGTCTGGGGTACGGCGTTGATCACGTCGTCAGACAACGATGAAACAAACGGAATAATCATGACACCCATCACCAGGCCCGCCGCCAGCGCGCTCTGGGATGAGGCTTCAAGGCCGATACGTTCAGCCAGGTCCCGTATGAACGGGGCAACCGTAAGGGCCGCAAAAAAGCCGTATACCACGGTTGGGACACCTGCCAGCATTTCCAGCAGCGGCTTGATCACCGCCCGGGCCGGCCTGGTTGCGTACTCAGACAGGTACACCGCAGACAGCAACCCCACAGGTACCGCTACCAGCAGCGCAATGGCCGAAATCAGCAGGGTGCCGGTGAACAGCGGGATGATACCGAAAGCACCGTCTGAACCTACCTGGTCGGCACGCAGGGCAGTCTGGGGGCTCCAGGACGTGCCGAACAGAAACTCGGTAATGGGAACCTTGCCGAAGAACCGGAAGGTTTCAAAAATCACGGAAAAGACAATACCGACGGTGGTCAACACGGCAACCGCCGCACAGACAAAGAAAATCCACCGCAAGGTGCGCTCCACGTTTTCGCGGGCGTTGATGTGGGGTTGTACCCGGGTCCAGGCATAGGCAGCGCCCAGTACCGCAAGAAGAATCACCAGCGTGGCCTTGAAGCTGGCACTGCGCTGTTTGAGGGCGTCCAGAAGGTCCGCCGCACCCACCACTTCCGGGGGTACAAACTGCGGATCCAGCTTGCCGGCTGCCACGTTGTTGATCTGCGAAAGGATAAGGCTCGCCTGCCCGTCAGACTCAGGTGCAAGTTCTGCCGGCAACGAAGCCACCACATAGTTCTGGATAACCTTGCCTTCAAAACCCGCCCACAGCGCCAGGACAATCAGCGCAGGGATCGCGCACCACAAAGCGGCACGGGCCGCGTAGTAAAAGGGCAGCGCCTTCAGATTGCGAATACCGCCGATGGGCTCGGCTACCGCGCGCGAGCGCATGTAGGACAAACCATAGGCGATGACGGCAATCACCAGGATCAGAGGCAACAGATTGGCCGTTTGCATAACGTTCTCTGTATCGTGTAAATGTTGAGTTAAAGCCAGCTCAACGTTTTTATTATTGTGCCAGTTTAGCGGCTGTTTTATTCATCTGGTTGTAACAAAAGAACGCGAACCTCCCCGGCCCGCGTTCTTTGTCGTCGTCCCTGACTACCCGGAGCTGCTTACAGCTCGTTGCCGGTCATCGGCTTCAGGTTGCGCACATTCTTGGCCACTTCCATGCGGGTGTTGCGCGGGTTCGGAATCAGACCTACGTCGACCAGGTAGCCGTTGTCGCCCCAGGCGCCTTCAGTGGTGAATTCCTCGGCATATTCCTTGATACCCGGAACCACACCTACGTGGGCGTTCTTGATGTAGAAGAACAGGGAGCGGGCAACCGGGTAATCTTCATCAGCGATAGTTTCCGGAGTCGGCTCAACGCCACCGATGGTCGCGGCCTGGATCTGGCTGCTGTTTTCCATCAGGAAGCTGTAGCCGAAGATACCCAGGGTGTCCTTGTCCTGCGCCAGACGCTGAACGATCAGGTTGTCGTTTTCACCAGCCTCAACGAACGGGCCATCTTCACGCATGCTGTGGCACACGCTCTTCATGTCTTTCTTTTCCATCGCTTTGATGAAATCGAAGGTCTTGCAGCCACCTTCCATAGCGATTTCAACGAAGGCATCACGGGTACCGGAAGTCGGAGGGGGACCCATCACGCTGATTTCCAGGTTCGGCAGGCTGGAGTCAATGTCACTCCACTTCTGGTAGGGGTTGGCCACCAGCTTATCGCCACCCTTGGGATCAGGCACTTCCTTGGCCAGGGCCAGGAACACCTGCTTAAGGCTCAGATCCAACTTCTCAGCGTCTTTGGAGTTGGCGATAACGATACCGTCAGCACCGATTTTCACTTCGGTGATTTCCTTCACGCCATTGCTCTGGCACAGCTCGAACTCGCTCTTCTTCATGCGACGGGAAGCGTTAGTGATGTCCGGGTGCTGGGTACCGATACCGGCACAGAACAGCTTCAGACCACCGCCGGAACCGGTAGATTCCAGTTTCGGAGTCGGGAAGTCGGTGTTACGGCCAAAACGCTCGGCAACTACAGTGGCGAACGGATAAACAGTGGAAGAACCGACGACATTGACGGTATCACGGGCCATGGCCGGGGTGGACACGGCGGCAATGCTGCCCGCCAGGGCAACAGAAGCGATTGCAGCTTTCAATTTCATCACGTTATGTCTCCAGTATCGGTGGACGTTATGTTGGTATCTGCTTTACCGATGAGTGCATCCTAGGGAGACTCTGTGACAACTTTGTTACAGCTTTTGAAATATAGCCGTCATTAGCGAAATTTTCTTGCAGCGTGCGGCCAGCCCGTTACCATGCACGGAAAACAATTCATAAGCTTCCGTAAGGCAAATCATTCATGAAAGCATACGATGACGACAAACCCGCCCCCCGCGGGGAAATGATGCTGCAGGTGATTCCCCTGCCCTCAGACACCAATGCCAATGGCGATGTGTTCGCCGGCTGGCTAGTCAAACAGATGGATATTGCCGCCGCTGCCATGGCCGGGCGCATTTCCCGGGGCCGCAATGCCACCGTGGCCATGGATCGCATGGAGTTCCTGTCGCCGTTGCGGGTGGGTTCCCAGGTAGGTTGTTATTGCGAATTGGTGGACATTGGCCGCAGCTCCATGAAGATCCAGGTGGAAGTCTGGACCCTGGACCGCAGCTCAAAGACACCGCGCAAGGTAACGGAAGGCCTGTTTGTATACGTAGCCATAGACGAGCACGGCCGCATCCGGGAAGTGCCGGAACAGAATCACTGACCTTTCGACATCAGCTGCTCGATGAGAGCCTGATACCGGGGCGCCAGCCTTGAAGCCCGCCATGGATTCGGCGGCTCTGCAACAGGTGGTTGTTCAAGCAGCCTGGCCAGCTGATCAGCTGCCGCCCCGGCTTCCGCCGCTTTGTCAGACTCAATGCTGGTGTACCGGCACTGCGGCGGCACATACTCCCGGTAGGCCAGACGGTCCGGTGCCAGTGGCAAACACCCGGCAGCCATGGCTTCGAGCATCGCCAGCCCCTGGAAATCGTGAAGCGCTGTCGTCAGCACAATATCGGCACGGCCTAGCAAGCGATCATAATCTGCGCGGCGCTCCAGAAAGCCCCAGTGTTCGATGTGCCCTGAAAATTGCCGGTGAATCCGGTCAAATGCTTCCGGGCGGCTGCGAAAGCCCTCGCCCACCACGCTGATACGGAAAGGCATTGCACGCTCTGTCAGCTGCTCCAGCAATGCCAACAATCGGTCCGGCCCCTTGTCGTATTCCCAGCGGTGATTCCACAGCAGGTGCGGACACGCCCGGTTCACAGGCCGGGGCTGGTCGATAAACAAGCGGTCTTCAATCGGAACCGGCAGCACCGAAGACCTTTCCCTGAGTTTTTCCATCACCCCATCGGGCACCGCATCCGGCATCTTGTTCAGAAAGCCTTCCACGCCTTGCAGAAAGCTGTCCCGGTTCCAGGCGCTGTTGAAGACCACCGCATCGGCCGCCAGGGCACTGTAGAGATTGACCATTTTCGGCTCTACCCGGCCCCGCTGCTGATCGCTGACCGGAAAGGCGAACTGGTTTTCATGCATGTAAAGCAGGCACGGCGTGTTTGCCAGCGAGGGGTGCAACCCGCGCAATGTGGCCAGGTCGACCATGGACGTGGCAATGACCAGGTCCCAGGATTCCTGCAGGCAAGGCTCGTCCAGCCAGCTCACCGGATTACCCCGTATCCGCCATTGGAAGAATCTGGGCGGAAGCGCCAGCGTCTGCCAGTGATAACCGGGCAGCAGGGTGACCAATTGCTCTCGCCAGCGCCGATGGCTGGCGGCATCGTAGCCTGACAATAGAAGAATGCGTTGGGTCATGGCGATCCATAGCTGGGGGACGAAGGAGTCGGCAAGTGTATCAGGCCTCGGGCTTTCCTTGGTTCAGGGACCACAGGCCGAACACCGGCCCCGGCAACAGCAAAAGCGCCACCCAGACATCCCAGGCGCTCCAGAACCCGCTGGTGAGCCATATTGCCGGCAGCGTCAGGCCAAAGCCGACCGCGTTCATGACCGCCAGCGACGAACCCACGGTTTCCTTCGGTGCGGTCGAGGCCGCCAGTGCAGAGAATTGCGGTGAATCGGCCACTACCGCCACGCCCCAAACCAACAGCAAAACCATTAACAACAAAGGCGGCAGCCCGTTCATCCAGGGATAGAGCAGACACAGAGCCCCGGACACCATCAGCGCCCGCCGGGCCACCCACTCACTGCCCAGGGTCCGACTGAGCCGACCGCCACCGATACAGCCGGCAGCGCCGATGCCGATTACCGCAAACGACAGCCAGGGTATCAAAGCCTCACCCTGCCCCAGCCGTTGAAGTTCTCGCCCGATCAACAGCGGCACCAGCGTCCAGAAGGCATACAGCTCCCACATGTGGCCAAAATAACCGCCGGCCACGGCCCGGAACCGGGGCAGGCGTAAAGCCGACAATCCCTGTCTCAGGGGAAGGCGTCCGCTGGCTTTGGGCAGGTGCGGCCCGTCACCCAACAAAAACACCAACAGTCCGCCCAGTAGCGCCAGACAGGACGATGCAAACAGTGGCCACTCCCAGGGCATACCTGATGTTGCCCCTCGCATCAGATGTGGCAAAGCGGTGCCCAGGGTCAGCATCCCCACCAGCCAGGCCAGGGCGGCGCCGGCATATTTGGGTGTCCAGGCAATCACCAGCTTCATACCGAGGGGGTAGATTCCGGCCAGACACAGGCCGGTAGCGAACCGGAACAGGCTGTCCAGCGGAAACACCCCGGCCACCGCTACAAAGCCGGCGTTCGCCAGTGCGCCCATCAGGCTCGAAATAAGGAAGATGCGGCTGGCGCCGAAGCGATCCGCCAGGCCGGTCACCGCCAGAGCAAGCGTACCGGCAATAAAACCCGCCTGAACAGACAGCGTAAGCCGGCCCAGATCCGATTCCGCTAACCCGAGTTCGGCTGACAGGGATAGCCAGACCCCGTTGATACTGAACCAGAGGGAGGTGCCGAACAATTGTGCGAGCACAATGACTGGCAAAGGATAACGTTGCAGTAGGCTGGTCATATTATTGTCTTTGTGGTTACCGGAAAGCCAAGCCTAGCTCGAAACCCGACTGAGACCCCATGCGACTTTGGTGCCCGGTCACGGTTTGGTTAAACGATCCAGCCGCAGGCGCTCCCGGTCATCAAACAGCCGCCGGCCTCCCCAACTGACCGCCATCACCGCGCCAAACCCCGTGCCGACGGTAATAATCAGCATAACCAATATCTGGTACTTAACGGCGACCGCGGGCGGGCTGCCCGCCAGTATCTGACCGGTCATCATGCCGGGCAGGCTGACAATGCCGGCTGCTGCCATGGCGTTAATGGAGGGCATCATGCCACTGCGCATGGCTTCCCGACGGATGTCTTCCAGTGCCTGTTGCCAGGTCTGGCCCAGCATCAGCCGGTTCTCGATTACCGCCCGCTGGCGCCAGACCGAATCATTCAGACGATCCAGAGCCAGGCTGACCCCGGTCATGGTGTTGCCCAGCATCATACCCAGCAAAGGAATCGCGTACTGTGGGGTATACCAGGGCTCCGGACCAATCACCACCGCCAGTGCCAGCACGGTCACGGTAAACGACGACACGAACATCGCGCCAGTGCCGATCCCGAACGCCCACCCGCCTTTCAGGCGTCGGCCCTGGCGCGCCACCACTTCCCGGCCAGCCACCAGCAGCATGACCGCCGCCAGCAGCGCAATCCAGTAGAAGGCGGAAGAGGCAAACAGGGCTTCCAGTACCAGGCCAATCAAAGCCAGCTGAATAACCGTTCGTATGGCCGCCACCAACAGGCTGCGGGTGATCCCCAGCCGCCCCAGGTAAGCCGTCGCTGCCAACGCCAGTACCAACAAGGCCGCCAGGCCCAGCTTCCACCAGGCCAGGTCAATCACTTCCATGGACAGGCTCCAGTGCGGATCCTCGAATCCGATAGTGAGCGTTGGCTACCCGATGAATCTGGGCGGAATCATGGGCGACCCACAAGGTGGCGATCTGCCGCTGTTCAATCTCCTGCAACAGCCAGCGTTCGATCGCCTCTGTCGATTCGTTATCCAGATTGGCGGTCGGTTCATCCAGCAGCAGCGCGTCTGGTTCCAGAACCAGGGCCCGCCACAACGCGAGTCTTTGCCGCTCGCCGGAGGACAACCGGCTGACCGACCAGTCCATCACCTCGGCAGGGAAACCCAGAGCGGCAGGCAAACGCTCACCAGCCCCCTCGGGAAAGTGGGCGCTTACCTCATCAAACCACCACTGGCTTTCCGCCGGCACCATCACCACCTGGCGCCGCCACTGATGTGCCGGCACACTCTGTTGATCGAGGTTATCCAGCGAAATCCGGCCACCGTGGGGTTCCAGATCGGCCACAGCGCGCAGCAGTCGGCTCTTGCCACTGCCAGAGGGGCCCGACAGGCACACCACCTGTCCGCGGGGAACAGTTAGCGATACCTCATTCAGCACGCCAATGCTGACATCTTGAAGCAACAACCCTGTCAAAGGAGGCTCACCAGGGCAGTTCCTCACCGTTGCTGTGCCAGAACGACCCGGTGTTCTCCAAGGTCAGATTGGCAATGCGCTCGGCCAGCCCCCTGGCAGACTCCTCCGGCGTGATCAGCCCGCCAAAGTTCACCATTCGCGTTTTCACATAACCGGGATGCAGCTGCGCCACGGCAATGCCCCTGGGTTTGAGATCCACCGCCAGGGATTTTCCGAAAGCGTTCAGCGCAGCCTTCGAGGCCCGATAGCCATAACGGCCGCCTGAGTCGTTGTCGGCGATAGAGCCCATTCGGCTGGTTATATTGGCGATCTTGCTGCCCTGCCCCATCAGAGGCGCCAGGGCTTCGGCCACGCGCAGTGGCGCGTAGGCGTTGATTTCCATCTGGGTGCGAATGGAGTCGAAGTCGATACTGCCCAGCTGCTCGTCCTGAAGCAGGCCCGCGTTGTTGATCAGCAGGCTGATACGCTTGCCCGCCAGACCGGATTTCAGCTTATCGATGCCGGCATCGGTGGCGACATCCACGCCGTCGATCACCTGAGCCGCCACACTGGCGAGCTCGTCCGACGACTGCCGGCATACGCCAATGACTTCACAGCCTTCGGCGGTATAATGCCGGGCCAGTTCCAGACCAATACCCCGATTGGCACCGGTGATGACCACTACATTGGAATCAGACATAGCCTTTCACTCCTGTTGATTTGTCCGCACGCTCCGGCAACCATACTGACAACAGGGCCGCTGTGGCTACCAGGGCAGCGGAAATCCACAAACAGGCTTCCAGCCCGTAGGCCTGGTACACCCAGCCAGAGAGAATTGTGCCCAGCAGCCGGCCGGCGGCGTTGGACATGTAATAGAACCCCACATCCAGCGATACACCATCACCCCGGGCATAGCTGACAATCAGGTAGCTGTGCAGGGAGGAGTTGATGGCAAACAGCACCCCGAACAGCAGCAAACCGCCGATCACCACCGCCTGTGCCGACCAGCCGGCCATCAAGGCCCCGGCAATGGCCGCCGGAACCACCGCCAGCAAGGCCGCCCAAAGCACGGCACCGGATTTACCGTTGGAGTGTCCGGTGATTTTGGGTGCAATGGTCTGGATAAAGCCATAGCCGATGATCCAGCTGGCCATAAAACCGCCCACCTTCCAGTGGTCCCAGCCAAACACCGTGGCCATGTAGACCGGCAGGGCCACCACGAACCACACATCCCGGGCACCGAACAGGAACATCCGGGCGGCCGACAGCACGTTAATGGCCCGGCTCTTGGACAGGATCTCGCTGAACTTCGGCTTGGCCTTACTCTTGCCCAGATCCTGCCCCAGCAGGAACAGGCTGGCCAGCCACACCAGCCCCAGCGCCACTGCCATGAGGATCACCGCGCCGGTAAAGCCGGCTGCCATCAGCAGTACGCCGCCCAGAAAGAACCCCACCCCTTTCAGGGTGTTTTTGGAGCCGGTGAGAATCGCCACCCACTTGTACAGGGTGCCCTGCTGTTCATCCGGCACTAGCAACTTGATGCCGCTCTTGGCGGACATCTTGTTCAGGTCCTTGGCAATACCGGACAATGCCTGCGCCGCCATCACCCAGGGCACCGTGAGCAGGGCCGCCGGTACCGCCAGCATGGCCAGCGCCACAATCTGCAGAAACAGCCCGATATTCATGGTGCGGTTCAGGCCCATGCGGGCCCCCAGATAGCCGCCCACCAGGTTGGTCACCACCCCGAAGAACTCGTAGAAGATGAACAACAGGGCGATTTCCAGCGGCGAATAACCCAGCTGGTGGAAGTGCAGCACCACCAGCATTCGCAACGCGCCATCGGTCAGCGTGAAAGCCCAGTAGTTACCGGTGATCACCAGGTACTGTCGGATGGCAGCGCTCATATCAGGCCAGCCCTACCTTGCGGACCAGTTCTGCGGTGCGGTTGGCGTAGCCCCATTCGTTGTCGTACCAGGCATAGATTTTCACGTGGGTGCCGTTGACCACCAGGGTGGACAGGGCATCGACAATGGAAGAACGGGGGTCGGTTTTGTAGTCGATGGATACGAGTGGGCGCTCTTCGTAGCCCAGGATGTCCTTCAACTCGCCCTCGGCGGCCTCTTTCAACAGCTGGTTGACCGTATCCCGGTCGGTCCGCGTCTCCACTTCAAACACACAGTCGGTCAGCGACGCGTTGATCAGCGGAATCCGCACCGCGTGGCCATCCAGCCTGCCTTTCAGCTCCGGGAAGATTTCGATAATCGCGGTGGCGGAACCGGTACTGGTGGGAATCAGCGAACTGCCACAGGCCCGGGCCCGGCGCAGGTCCTTGTGGGGCGCATCGATGATGGTCTGGGTGTTGGTCAGGCTGTGGATCGTGGTCAGGGAACCGTGTTTGATGCCCAGTTTCTCGTGGACGACCTTCACTACCGGCGCCAGGCAGTTGGTGGTGCAGGAGGCCGCCGTAATGATGCGGTCATTGGCCGGCTCGAAGATGTGTTCGTTCACGCCCATGACAATATTCTTGGCGCCCGGCTCTTTCACCGGGGCGGTCACCACCACCCGCTTCACACCCTGATCCAGGTAGCCCTGCAGCACGGCAACTTTCTTGTTCACGCCACTGGCCTCGATCACCAGGTCGCAACCAGACCAGTCGGTATCGGCAATGGCCTTGTTGTGAGCCACGCGGATGCGCTGGCCGTCAATCACCATCTCATCGCCATCGGTGGTGGCTTCGTGGTTCCAGCGGCCATGCACGCTGTCAAAGTTCAGCAGGTGCGCCAGCGTGTTGGTGTCGGCCCCCGGGTCATTGACGGCCACAAATTCCAGCTCCGGCCAACCCCAGGCGGCCCGCAGAGCCAAACGGCCAATGCGTCCAAATCCGTTAATACCTACCTTGATCTTGCTCATGGTGTTCTCCTTGCGAGTTTCGCAATCCTTGTAAATTCGTGATCAGGGGCACTGCACTGCCGGGCGATCTGCCATGGCCTGCAACCTCGCCAGGGGCTGCCCGATCAGTGCCGCATTGTTCCGGGCGGTTTCCTCCAGAACCCGCACCACCCAGTCTGGCAGGTGCGGATGAAGGTAATAATAGACCCATTGGCCACGACGCTCTGTTTCCAGCAGGCCCGCGTCACGCAGCAAGGCCAGGTGGCGGCTGACTTTTGGCTGGGAAACCTCAAATGCTTCCGTCAGCTCGCACACGCACAGCTTGCCCTGGTCTTTGATCAGCAGCAGGGCGGCCAGGCGCAGGTCGTCGGCCATGGCCTTGAACACAGTCACCGGGTTGTAGTCCGCCGGTTTCAGGCTAGTCTCTTTCTGATGAACCAGGGTGAACAGGCCGATACGCTCCCTGATCTCCTTGAGCGTCAAGGCAAAGGTGGCATGCCGGTTGGCCTCAGCCGGGTCCGGAAAGTCCCAGGCAATTTGCTGGGCACCAGAAGATACCCGCGCGCATTCCCGGGCAGCCTTTTCACACAGAGTGATTACGTAATCCCAGTACTGGCCCTGCAGCTCAGACAGCGACTTGCTGTAAAGCCCGTCCACCGGAATGCCAGCTTCCTGCAGCACCTGTAGCGCGAGCGGGTGCGGTTCACCGGGCTCGGTACCGGCGCTGGCCACTTCAAACCGGTCGCCAGCCATGTGCCGGAGCAAGGCTTCTGCCATCAGGGAGCGGGCGCTGTTGGCGGTGCAGACAAACAGGACTCTTCTTTTCATACGAATTTCCGTATATTCGGGTTGCCATATATTTAACTTTTGCGATAATAGCCGGCAACTGTGACAGAGTAAAGACAGCAAACTGGCCCCATGATGAACTTCGACGACCTACCGAACATTGACACCAACCTGATCCAAACACCCACCAATGCGGACCTGTTCGCCGCAACACATTCAAGCCACCGCCCGCGGATTCTGCTGCTGTACGGCTCCCTGCGCGAGCGCTCTTTCAGCCGCCTGGCGGTGGAAGAAGCCGCCCGCCTGCTGGAAGCGATGGGTGCGGAAACCCGCGTCTTTAATCCGAGGGGACTGCCCCTGGCCGATGCCGAAGATGCCTCCCACCCGAAGGTTCAGGAGCTGCGGGAGTTGGTGCAGTGGAGCGAAGGCATGGTGTGGTGCTCCCCGGAGCGGCACGGCGCCATGACCGGCATCATGAAAACCCAGATCGACTGGATACCGCTGTCCCTGGGCGCCGTTCGGCCGACCCAGGGCAAAACCCTGGCGGTGATGCAGGTGTGCGGCGGCTCCCAGTCATTCAACGCAGTCAACCAGTTGCGGGTGCTGGGCCGCTGGATGCGCATGGTGACCATCCCGAACCAGTCGTCCGTACCCAAGGCGTTCATGGAATTTGACGACAACGACCGGATGAAGCCTTCGGCCTACTACGACCGTATCGTGGATGTCATGGAGGAGCTGGTAAAGTTCACCCTGCTGGTGCGGGACCGCAGCGATTACCTGACCGACCGCTATTCCGAACGCAAGGAAAGCGCCGAAGAACTGTCGAAGCGTGTGAACCAACGTTCCATTTAAGGATGTGCAATGAGCAGTAACGAACAAGCCCCGGAAGCTTCCTCCAGTAGCATGGGAATTTTCGGGCGCTATCTGTCAGTTTGGGTAGCCCTGGCGATTATTGCCGGTGTAGCGCTGGGCCAACTGGCACCGTCTGTGCCGGAAACCCTGTCGCGCTTTGAATACGCCCAGGTGTCCATCCCCATCGCCATCCTGATCTGGGCGATGATTTTCCCGATGATGGCGCAGATCGATTTCAGCGCGATTGTCGGCGTGCGCAAAGAGCCCAAGGGCCTGGCCATCACCACCATTGTGAACTGGCTGATCAAACCCTTCACCATGTTTGCCATTGCCTGGTTCTTCCTGATGGTGGTGTTCGAGCCCTGGATCGCCCCGCAACTGGCCAGCGAATACCTGGCCGGCGCCATTCTGCTGGGCGCCGCCCCCTGCACCGCCATGGTGTTTGTCTGGAGTTACCTGACCCGCGGCGATGCCGCCTACACCCTGGTGCAGGTGTCCCTGAACGACATCATCATGCTGTTCGCCTTCGCCCCGATTGTGGTGTTCCTGCTGGGTATTTCCGACATCCAGGTACCCTGGGATACGGTGATTCTGTCGGTGGTGCTGTACATCGTGATTCCGCTCACCGCCGGCTACCTGACCCGCCGCACCCTGATCGCGCGCCACGGCGAGCAGTGGTACGACGACGTGTTCATGAAGCGCCTCGGCCCGGTGACCCCGGCGGCGCTGATCGTCACCCTGGTGTTGCTGTTCGCCTTTCAGGGTGAAGTCATTCTGCAAAATCCGTTGCATATACTGCTGATCGCAGTGCCGCTGATTATCCAGACGGTGTTCATCTTCCTGCTCGCTTACGGCTGGGCCAGGCTGTGGAAAGTGCGCCATTGCATCGCCGCACCCGGTGCCATGATCGGTGCCAGCAACTTCTTTGAACTGGCCGTGGCTGCCGCCATCGCCCTGTTCGGCCTGCAGTCCGGCGCTGCACTGGCCACGGTGGTGGGCGTACTGGTGGAAGTACCGTTAATGCTGGCTCTGGTGCGCATAGCCAATAACACCCGGGACAAGTTCCCGGCCTGATCAGAGATTGTCTTTGGGAGTGAATATGGCCCCTGGCCCGGTGTCAGTTGCACGAATTCGGGAAATTTTCCTGGCCTTCCTGGCCCTGGGCCTGACCTCCTTTGGCGGCCCGGCGGCCCATCTGGGTTATTTCCGTAATGAGTTTGTGGCCCGGCGCCGCTGGCTGTCAGAGCAGGACTATGCAGATCTGGTCGCCCTGTGCCAGTTCCTGCCCGGGCCCGCCAGCAGCCAGGTGGGGTTTGCCCTTGGCCTGCAGCGCGGTGGCGGCTGGGGCGCTGCCGCCGCCTGGACCGCCTTTACCCTGCCCTCGGCCATCATCCTGGTGGCCTTTGCACTGAGCGCCAGCCTGCTCGACGGCGCGGTCAGTCAGGGCATTATCCACGGCTTGAAAGTGGCAGCGGTAGCCGTGGTGGCCCACGCCGTGCTGGGTATGGCGCGCACCCTGTGCCCGGATCAGCAACGGGCCGGCATCGCGCTGGCAGCGGTTCTGCTGGTGGTGTTTGTGGGCGGCACAGCCGGGCAGGTTTCTGCGATTCTGGTCGGCGCCCTTGCGGGCCTGGTGCTGTGCCGTTCTGCCAACGACGGCGCCGCCGGACATTCCGGCATCTCGGTGTCGGCGGGAACCGGCCGGCTGACGGCTGTTTTGTATGCATTCCTGCTGGCCGGCCTGCCCCTGCTGGCGTGGCTCGCGCCCTCCACCCTGCTGGATATGCTTGATGGCTTCTACCGCGCCGGGGCCCTGGTCTTCGGCGGCGGCCACGTGATGCTGCCGCTGCTGGAAGCGGAAGTGGTACAGACCGGCCGGGTAACCGCCGATGAATTCCTCGCCGGCTACGGCGCCGCCCAGGCCATCCCCGGCCCGCTGTTCACCTTTGCCGCCTATCTGGGTGCCGTGATGGGGCCCTCTGCACCAATTATCTGGGCCGCGCTAGCCCTGCTGGCCATTTTCCTGCCCGGCATGCTGATCCTGATGGCGGTACTGCCGCACTGGAACAACTTCCGCCGCTGGCACCGGGCTCAGGCCCTGATGCGCGGCGCCAACGCCGCCGTGGTGGGCATTCTCGGTGCCGCGCTGTACCAGCCGGTATTCACCAGCGCCATCGTCGGCCCCGGCGAATTCGCCCTTGGCCTGACCGGGTTTATGCTGCTAAGCGTATGGAAACTCCCGGCCTGGGGCGTGGTGATCGTGATGGCCGCCGGCGGCGTGCTGCTGGGAGCGTAACCTGCTGCGCCTGTTCAGCCGGCAGCCACCCTGCTAATATCGCGCTCGTTTTCTGAGCGCGCCAAACCCGTTAACCAGCACCACCGACCGGAATTAAAAGAATGGATGTTTACCAGGCCCTTTTCCTTGGCCTCCTCCAGGGACTGACCGAATTCCTGCCCATATCCAGCTCCGCCCACCTGATTCTGACACCTGCCTTCTTTGGCTGGGAAGACCAGGGCGTAGGCTTTGACCTGTCGGTGCATGTGGGCACGCTGCTGGCCGTGGTGCTTTACTTCCGTCGGGATGTCTTCGGCATCGCCCGGGACGGCCTGATTTCCATTGGCCAGCGCAGAATCGTCGGTCAGGGCGCCCTGGCCTGGTACCTGGTCATCGGCACCATTCCCGCCGGCCTCGCTGGCCTGGCCCTGCTCGACATGATCGACAACGAACTGCGCGGTGCCTCGGTGATCTTCTTCACCACCCTGGTGTTCGGCATTCTGCTTGGCATTGCCGACTGGCTGCCGAAACGCCAGCGCACCATGGATACCCTGAACTGGAAAGACGCCGTCGTCGTCGGCGTCGCCCAGGCCATGGCCCTGGTCCCCGGCACCTCACGCTCCGGCGTCACCATCACCGCCGGCCTGTTCCTGGGCATGACCAGGGAAACCGCCTCGCGGTTTTCGTTCCTGCTGGCGATTCCGATTATCGTGCTGGCGTCTGCGGTGAAGCTGCTGGAAGTGGCCTCATCCGATGTGATCGTGGACTGGAATGGCTTCCTGATTGGCGGCGTAACGTCGTTCCTGATGGCCATCACCGCCATCCACTTCTTCCTGAAGTGGCTCAACAAAGTGGGCATGTGGCCTTACGTTCTCTACCGGATTGTTCTGGCCGGGGTGATTTACGCGGTTCTGATGTAATCGCAGCTTGGGAGTTTCGTTCTTTTGGTGCCGGCCTCGACCTTGGGGGGGGTGGCTGGTATCAGGAAGGGCTTTCCAAAAAGCGCTCGAGTTTCCTGGCATTGGAGGTAGGCAGGTATCGGGGTGGGCCTTCCAAAAACCGCTCCTTACGGCACTTCCCTGTGGCGCTTCTGCTCCGCCATCCATGGCTCCGCACATTTTTGGAAGGCCCACCCCGATACCAGCCCCAAACCTCTCAGCTGGCTTTCAAAGCAACCTCTTAGCCTTGCCTATGTAGCGTCTGCAAGCCGATTGGGATTTCAGAAACGCCGAAGCATGGCGGTGGGACGGTCTTTCCAAAAATTTGTGGAGCCATGGATGGCGGAACACAAGCGCCCATGGACGGCTAGAGCGCTTTTTGGAAAGACCGTCCCACCGCCGTGCCACCACCGAGCCAGAAGGCTAGGGGTAAAAAGCACCGACGTCTAACAAGCCTCCAACGGCGCATAGGCCAGCACCAGCCACTTGGCGCCCTCGTCGAAGTTTACCTGCACGCGAGTATGGTGTCCGGTACCCTCGGAGTTCATTACGATACCCTCGCCGAACTTCGGATGACGTACTCGCTGTCCCAGACTGAAACCGGACTGCTGCGCTGAATCCTGGCTGAACATGCTCTCATTAGGGCGGGACACCATCGCCGGCCGGGTCACCGTATTGCGCAACCGCACTTCCTGCAGGCAGTCACCCGGAATCTCCCGAACGAAGCGGGACAGCGCGTGGAATTTTTCCTGCCCGTACAAGCGGCGGGATTCGGCGTAAGTGAGCACCAGCTTTTTCATGGCACGGGTAATGCCTACGTAGGCCAGACGGCGCTCTTCTTCCATACGCCCCGGCTCTTCCAGCGACATGCTGTGGGGGAACAAACCTTCTTCCACGCCCGCCAGGAACACCAGCGGGAATTCCAGGCCCTTGGCGGAGTGCAGGGTCATCAGCTGTACGCTGTCTTCATGGGCATCGGCCTGGGCTTCGCCGGCATCCAGTGCCGCCTGGGCGATGAATTCTGCCAGCGGGTCGACGCCGTCTTCCACCTCGAAATCGGACAGGGCATTCACCAGTTCTTCCAGGTTCTCTACCCTTGCCTGGCCCTTCTCGCCTTTTTCGCTGGCATGGTAGTCCTTCAGGCCACTGGCTTCGATCGCCTGTTTCATCAGGCCCTGCAATGAGGCTTCGCCCACCATTTCAGACAGGCCGTTGATGATTTCCATAAACGACTGCAACCCGGTTTTCGCCCGGCCTTTCACCTGCCCTGCTGCCAGCAGGCGTTCGGCAGATTCCCACAGGGAAATGCCCTGCTCGGTGGCGTATTCACGCAACTCCGCCAGGCTCTTGGCGCCGATGCCGCGGGTCGGGATGTTCACCACCCGTTCGAAGGCGGCGTCGTCCCGGTGGTATTGCACCAGGCGCAGGTAAGCCAGGGCGTTGCGGATTTCCTGGCGGTCGTAGAACCGCAGGCCGCCATACACCCGGTAGGGAATGCCCTGGCGCATCAGGGCTTCTTCCAGTACCCGGGACTGGGCGTTGGAGCGGTACAGGATGGCGGATTCGCTGCGCAGGTTGCCGTCGTTGACCCAGGCGGTGATGGAGTCAGCGATGTAATTGGCTTCGTCCTGTTCGTTAAAGGCCGCGTACAGGCTGATCGGTTCGCCTTCGGGGCCGTCGGTCCACAGCTCTTTACCGAGGCGGCCCTGGTTATTGGCGATCACCGCGTTGGCCGCCTTCAGGATCATCTGGGTGGAGCGGTAGTTCTGCTCCAGCCGCACCAGGCGGGCGTTCGGGAAGTCCCGCTGGTACTGCTGGATGTTTTCGATCTTGGCACCACGCCAGCCGTAGATGGACTGGTCGTCATCCCCGACCACGGTCAGCGGCACGCGGTTGCTGGCCAGTACCTGAAGCCAGGCGTATTGGATGGTGTTGGTGTCCTGGAACTCGTCCACCAGGATGTGCTGGAAGCGCTGCTGGTAGTGACTCAGTAGCTCCGGCCGGTGCAGCCACAGCTCGTGGGAGCGCAGCAGCAGTTCGCCAAAGTCCACCAGGCCGCCCTGCTGGCAGAGTTTTTCGTACTGGCGGTAGATTTTCAGCATGGTGCTGGTGAAGTGGTCACCGGGGTTTTCCTGGATATGGTCCGCCCGCAGGCCTTCGTCTTTCTGGCTGTTGATAAACCACTGGGCCTGTTTCGGCGGCCACTGGCTTTCATCAATCTGGAACTCGCGCATCACCCGCTTGACCATGCGCAGCTGGTCGTCGCTGTCGAGCACCTGGAAATTCTCCGGCAGGCCGGCGTCTTTCCAGTGCGAGCGCAGCAGGCGGTGGGCGATGCCATGGAAGGTGCCGAACCACAGTCCCCGGGAGGGGATGTTCATCATTTCTTCGATGCGGTAGCGCATTTCCTTGGCGGCTTTGTTGGTAAAGGTCACCGCCAGGATGCCGGTCGGCGGCACCTGATCCACAGTCATCAGCCAGGCAATCCGGTGCACCAGCACCCGCGTTTTGCCACTGCCCGCGCCGGCCAGTACCAGCAGGTGGTCGTTCTGGGCGGTAACGGCCTCGCGCTGGGCATCGTTCAGGGGGTCAATAATGTGGGAAACGTCCATAGCACCTGGCTTTTACTGGTTAAATAAACAGGCCTGAGAGTATAACAGGAGAAAAGCAGGTTTGTCGGGCAGGGATTGGCGCCGCTCTTTTGGAGTTAACGCACAGGAACGGGGACTTCTTCCCAGGACACGCTACGAGCACATATATGTAGACCTCTTGTTGCGCAAGCCTCCCAAGCTCTCGGTGGTGTAAAAAGTTAACTGGGTAAAACTGCGCACGTATATCCGGCCTTTATGATGAGTCACTTCGGCGACTC